>SCRU01000124.1 GCA_004323695.1 Burkholderiaceae bacterium | reverse complement strand
CCAGACGATACCGGCGGACCTGCTGGGCCGGCGGGCCGACATTGCCGCCGCCCGCTGGCGCGTGGAAGCCTCGGTGCGCGACGTGGACAGCGCCAAGGCCCGGTTTTATCCGAACATCAACCTGGCCGCGTTTGCCGGCTTCAATAGCCTGGGGTTCGGCAAGCTGTTTCAAAGTGGCAGCGAGCAGTGGAGCGTCGGCCCGGCGCTGACCCTGCCGATCTTCGAGGGCGGGCGCCTGCGCGCCAACCTGCGCGGCAAAACCGCTGACGAGGATGCCGCGGTGGAGAGTTACAACGCCGCGGTGATCAATGCGGTGCGCGACGTGGCGGATGATGTCGCCTCATCGAAGTCCATCGTTGTGCAGCAAGGCGAGCAGCGTGCCGCGCAGGCCGCCGCGGAAAGCGCCTACCAGATTGCCCTGGAGCGCTACAAGGCCGGCCTGGGGAACTATCTCAACGTACTGACCGCCGAAACCAGTGTGCTGCGCCAGCGCCGCCTTGCGGTGGACCTGGACGCACGCGTGCTGGACACCCAGGTGGCACTGATCGGCGCGCTGGGCGGCGGCTATCAGGCGCCGCCTGGCCAGACCCGCGCAAGCAGCGCCATGGCCGCGGGCGCCGTGGCATTCGCGGACAGCGAAAAAAAGTAATCCATCCCGATTTATCCGGAAACACCGCATCATGAACGACGCAACTCAAACCCCTGACACCGAAACCAGCGCGGGCGGCAACCCGAAGCGCAGGAAGGCGCTGACGACGCTGGCGATCGTGGTCGTGCTGGCCGCCCTGGGCTGGACCGGCTACGAATGGCTGGTGGCCAGCCACTACGAGGACACCGACAACGCCTATGTGGAGGGCAACGTGATTCAGGTCACGCCCCAGATCAGCGGCACGGTGATCGCCATTACGGCGGACAACACCGACTTCGTGCGTGCTGGCCAACCCCTGGTCAAATTCGATCCGACCGACGCCAAGGTGGCACTGCAACAGGCGGAAGCCAACCTGGCGCAAACGGTGCGCCAGGTGCGCACGCTGTATGCCAACAACGGCACGCTGCAGGCGCAGATCAAGTTGCGCGAAGCCGACGTTGTCAAGGCCCAGAGCGACGTCAGCCGCGCCAGGGACGACCTGAGCCGGCGCCAGCTGCTGGCGGGCAATGGGGCGGTTTCCAAGGAGGAGATCGAGCATGCGCGCACCCAGTTGGCGGTGGCCCAGAGCGCTGTGGCGGCCGCCCAGGCGAGTGTCGTGGCGGCGCGCGAGCAACTGGCCAGCAATCAATCCATGACCGCGGGGACCACCATCGAGCAGCACCCACTGGTTCAGGAGGCCGCAGCCAAGGTGCGCGAGGCCTACCTGGCTACGCAGCGCGCCACCATGCCGGCGCCGGTGGACGGCTATGTCGCACGGCGTACGGTGCAGCTCGGCCAGCGCGTGGCCGCCGGCACGCCGCTGATGTCCATCGTGCCGCTCAGCCAGGTCTGGGTGGATGCCAACTTCAAGGAAGTGCAGTTGCGCAACATCCGTATCGGGCAACCGGTCACGTTGACGGCCGATCTGTATGGCAGCAAGGTCGACTACAAGGGACATGTGATGGGTCTGGGCGCCGGAACCGGTTCGGCCTTTGCGCTGCTGCCGGCGCAAAACGCCACCGGCAACTGGATCAAGGTCGTGCAGCGCGTGCCGGTGCGCATTGCGCTGGACCCGCAGCAACTCAAGTCGCATCCGCTGCGCGTGGGTCTGTCGATGGAAGCGAGCGTGGATGTCACGCACAAGGATGGAAAGACCCTGGCGGATGTGCCCACCACGATCGCGCCCACGCAGACCGAGGTCTATTCGGCGATGGACGAAGGCGCCAATGCCGATGTGCGCCGCGTGATTGCCGAGAACATCGGCAACAGCAAGGATGCGGGTATGGGCGCGGGGACCGCGATGGCAATGAAGTGAAGCGGTAGATTGCCCGGTCGCAGCGGTGCGGGAGGCGTCCTGCACCGGTCCCGGCGCGGCATATTTTTCCCACGCGTCTTCCCATTCAAGGCACCCCGTCATGGCCACAACTCCAACTTTTGTCGAGCAGCCGCCGCTGGAAGGCTCGCTGCGCATGTGGGGCACGCTCGTCGTCTCGGCCGCCACGTTCATGAACGTGCTCGATTCGTCGATCGCCAACGTCTCGCTGCCGGCTATCGCGGGCGACCTCGGTGTGAGCGCGAACCAGGGCACCTGGGTCATCACAAGTTTTGCGGTGGCGAACGCCATTTCGGTCCCGCTGACGGGCTGGCTGTCGCAGCGCTTCGGGCAGGTGCGGCTGTTCATTGGCAGTGTCCTGCTGTTCGTGCTGAGCTCGTGGATGTGCGGGCTGGCGCCCAACATGACGACCCTGATCGCCTTTCGCGCCTTTCAGGGGTTTGTCGCGGGTCCGATGATCCCATTGTCACAGTCGCTGCTGCTGGCGAGTTATCCGAAAGCGCTGGCGGGGCTGGCCATGGCCATGTGGTCCATGACGGTGTTGATTGCGCCGGTGGTGGGGCCGCTGCTGGGCGGCTGGATTACCGACAACATATCGTGGCCCTGGATCTTCTTCATCAACATTCCGGTCGGCTTGCTGGCGGCCACTGGCATCTGGAGCATCTTCCGCAAGCGCGAAAACGAGACCCACAAACTTCCGATCGACGTGGTCGGGCTGACCGCGCTGGTGGTCTGGGTGGGGTCATTGCAGATCATGCTCGACAAGGGCAAGGAGCTTGACTGGTTTCATTCGACCTTCATCGTCACGCTGGCGGTGACGGCCGTGCTCGGCTTCGTCTTCTTCCTGATCTGGGAGCTCACGGAGGAACACCCGGTGGTGGATCTCTCGCTTTTCAGGGTGAGAAATTTCTGGGCCGGAACCGTGTCAATTTCCATCGCCTATGGCGTATTTTTTGGCACCGTGGTGCTGTTGCCGCTGTGGCTGCAGGAATTCATGGGCTACACCGCAACCGATGCCGGCATGGTGCTGGCGCCGGTCGGCCTGTTCGCGCTGATCCTGTCGCCGTTCGTGGGCAAGGGGTTGGGTCGGTACGACGCCCGCCTGTTTGCGACATTTTCATTTATTGTTTTTGCGCTGGTGATGTGGATGCGCTCGCTTTTCAATACTCAGGCCGACTTCGGAACCATCATGGTGCCGACCATCATCCAGGGCGTTGCGATGGCGTTCTTCTTTATTCCGCTCACGACCGTCACGCTGTCCGGCTTGCCGCAGCAACGCATTCCGTCGGCCTCGGGGTTGACCAATTTCGTGCGTATCACCGCCGGCTCTTTCGGTGTCTCGATCACAACCACGCTGTGGGAGAACCGCGCGGCGGTGCATCATGCACACTTGGCCGAGGCCGTGACCAACGGGAGCCAGGCCGTCCGCAGCACGCTGGCCGGCCTGGAGGCCGCGGGCATGAGCCCGCAGCAGGCGCTCGACATGATCAACCGGCTGACGACCCAACAAGCCTTCATGCTGGGTGCCAACGATCTGTTTTACCTCTCCGCGGTGATTTTCCTGCTGCTGATCCCGCTGATCTGGCTGACGCGCCCGCATCGCGGGGACGGTGGCGCGGGCGCGGCGGCAGGCGCGCACTGAAGGTTGCGTGCCCGCTTCGCGTTACTGAACGGGTGCGGCGTCTGTCGCAAGCCGGCGCCGGCGCTCGAAGTAGGCCAGCACCTCGCCTACGATGCCGCGCCGGAATGTCAGCACGCACAGCACGAAGATCACGCCGATGATCACGGTCACCCACGCGCCCACCTTGTCGGCTAGCTGGTTTTGCAGCGCTACCACGATGCCGGATCCCAGCACCGGGCCGAAGAAGGTGCCGACGCCGCCAACCAGGGTCATGAGGATCACTTCTCCCGAGGTGGCCCAGTGCGCGCCATCGAGCGAGGCAAAGCCCATTACTACCGTCTTGAGCGATCCAGCCAGACCGGACAGCGCGGCCGACAGCACAAAGGCCAGCAGTTTGTAGCGGTCCACCTGATAGCCGAGCGAGATGGCACGTGGCTCGTTCTCCCGGATCATTTTGAGCACCTGACCATAGGGTGAATGGACGATTCGCGAGATCAGCAAGAACGACAGTACGAACACGACTGCCACGAAGTAATACATCGCCCAATCCGAGCGCAGCGACAACACGCCGAACAGCGTGCCTCGCGGCACGCCCTGCAAACCGTCTTCGCCACCCGTGAACGGCGCCTGCAGGCACACGAAATACACCATCTGCGCGAGCGCCAGCGTGATCATGGCAAAGTAAATTCCCTGGCGCCGGATGGCCAGCAGCCCCATCAACAAGCCCAACAGCGCCGCCACCGCGACACCCGCCAGGATGCCCCATTCGGGCGGCCAATGCTGGGCGGTCAAAAACCAGCCGCAGACATAGGCGGCACCGCCAAAAAAGGCCGCGTGGCCGAATGACAGCAGGCCGGTAAAGCCGAGCAGCAGGTTGAAGGCGCAGGCAAACAGGGCGAAGCACAGCAACTGCATCAGGAACACGGGGTACAGGCCCAGCAGCGGTGCGATGAGTAGCAATACGAGCGCGCCCAGATAACCGATGCGTGTCAGTTTGGCGGCGCGGGTCATGAGAGTCGGGGCCATGGTTCAGGCCTCCTTGCCAAACAGGCCAGCCGGGCGCACCAGCAGCACGATCACCATCACGACGAAGATGACGACGTTGGAACCCTGCGGATAGAACACCCGGGTAAAGCCCTCCACCACGCCCAGCAGCAGGCCGCTCACAGCGGAGCCCAGGATGGAGCCCATGCCGCCGATCACCACCACGGCAAACAACACGATGATCAGATTCGAGCCCATCAGCGGAGTCACCTGAATGATGGGCGCCGCCAGCACGCCGGCCAGCCCGGCCAGCGCGGCGCCGCCGCCAAAGGTCAGCATCACCATCATCGGTACATTCACACCGAACGCCTGCACCAGCGGTGCGTTTTCCGTGCCCGCGCGCAGATAGGCGCCGAGCCGGGTGCGTTCAATGAGGAACCAGGTGCCCAGGCAAACGACCACGGACGCGAGCACCACCCAGGCCCGGTAGTTGGGCAACACCATGAAGCCGAGGTTGGTGGCTCCAGCCAGGGCATCGGGCACGGGATAGGATTCGCCGGACACACCGTACTGGCGCCGGAAAAGTCCTTCCATGATCTGCGCCAGCCCGAAGGTCATCAGCAGGCCATACAGCGGATCGAGCTTGTACAGGTGCCGCAGGAAAAGCCGCTCGATCACGATGCCCAGAATGCCGACCACCAGCGGTGCAAGCACCAGCGCAAACCAGTAATTGATGCCGAACGAGGTCAGCATGATCCAGCCCGCGAAGGCGCCCACCATGTAGAGCGCGCCCTGCGCAAAGTTGATGATGCCGAGCATGCCGAAGATGACCGCCAGCCCAAGGCTCAGCATGGCGTAGAACGCACCGTTCACCAGGCCCAGCAGCAATTGACCGAGGAAGGCTTGCAGCGGGATGCCAAAAATATCCATGAAATCCTGTCAGGTGAGCGTGAGCCCGGCCACGCGCAGGCCATCCAAGCGATGACCTGTACGTGGCCGGGTATTGACTTGCGACTTACTTCTTCACCAGCGGGCAGCTGGACTCAGCCAGCGGCGTGTAGGCCTGATCGCCTGGAACGGTGGCGACCAGCTTGTAGTAGTCCCACGGCGTGGTGGATTCCTGCGGCGTCTTGACCTGGTACAGGTGCATGGTGTCCAACAGCAGACCATCGGCGCGGATATACCCATCCTTGACGAACATGTCGTTGATCTTCATTTTCTTGAGCTCGGCCATCACCTTGGTGCCGTCAAGGGTGCCAGCCTTCTTGGCGGCTTCCAGCCAGGTCATCGTTGCAGAGTAGTCGCCAGCCTGCACGAAGCTGGGCATGCGGTGGTACTTGTCAAAGAAACGGTCGGCGAACTTGCGCGAGGCCGCGTCCTGGTTCCAGTACCACGGTGCGGCCAGCTGCAGCCCCTCGGTCGCTTTCAGCCCCAGGGCGTGCACGTCGTTGATGAATACCAGCAGGCCCGCGACCTTCATGGTCTTGGTGATGCCGAACTCCTGCGCTGCCTTCATGGCGTTGTCGAAGTCGCCACCGGCGTTCGCCATGGCCAGGATCTGGGCCTTGGAAGACTGCGCCTGCAACAGGAAGGACGAGAAATCGGACGTGCCGAGCGGCGCCAGCGACGAGCCCAGCACCTTGCCCCCGTTCGCCTCGACCACCTTCGTCGCATCGGATTGAAGCGATTTGCCGAACGCGTAGTCAGCGGTCAGGAAGTACCAGTTCTTGTAACCCTGCTTGATCAGTGCCTTGGCCGCCACGTTCGCCAGCGCCACCGTGTCGTAGCCGTAATGGACGGTGTAGGCATTGCAGTCCTGGTTGGTCAGACGTGCCGAACCGGGGCCAACGCCCAGCATCGGAACTTCTTCCTGGGCTGCCACCTTGGACATGGCCAGGTTCACGCCCGAATTCGTGCCGCCGATCAGCATCGCCAGGTGGTCCTCTTCCATCCATTTGCGCGCGACGGAGCTGCCGATATCGGGCTTGTTCTGGTGGTCCGCGGACAGCACTTCGATCGGGCGGCCCAGCAACTTGCCGCCGAAATCATGCACGGCCCACTTCACCATCTCGACCCCCGCCGGGCCATCGATGTCGGCATAGACGCCGGACAGATCGGTAATCATGCCGATCTTGATCGGGCCACTACCAGTGTCTTTCGCCTGTGCGGCGATACAGCCGAGCCCGATGACGAGAGCGGCGACGAGAGGTTTAAGTTTCATGATTGACTCCTGGTTGACGTGAAAAAAAAGGTGCTCGGAGGGGCGGGGCGCAGGCTAGACCCCGAGGTATTCCTGCAGCATGCCCATGTTCTGCTCGAGTTCGGATTGCCGGAACTGGCGCACGATGCGCCCGTGCTCCATCACGTAGAAGCGGTCGGCCAGCGGCGCCGCAAAGCGGAAGTTCTGTTCGACCAGCACAATGGTGTAGCCGCGAGCCTTGAGCGCGAGGATCATCTCGGCCAGTTTTTGCACGATCACCGGGGCCAGGCCTTCGGAGATTTCATCGAGCAGCAGCAATTGTGCCCCGGTGCGCAGAATGCGCGCCACCGCGAGCATTTGCTGCTCGCCACCCGACAAACGGGTGCCCGGGCTGCCCGCGCGCTCCTTCAGGTTGGGAAACATCGCGTAGATTTCCTCCACGCTCATGCCGCTGGGGGCGACCACCGGCGGCAGCATCAGGTTCTCTTCCGCCGAGAGGCTCGCGAAGATGCCGCGTTCTTCCGGGCAGTAGCCGACGCCGAGCCGCGCGATGTGATGCGGCGCCAGCTTGATGGTTTCCTGGCCGGCCACCTGGATGGAGCCGCTGCGCGAACCCGTCAGGCCGACAATGGCGCGCATGGTCGTGGTGCGCCCCGCGCCGTTGCGCCCGAGCAGTGTCACGACTTCGCCCCGGCTCACGCTGAGGTCGACCCCGTGCAGGATGTGCGACTCGCCGTACCAGGCGTTCAAGCCCGCAATGCGCAGCAACTCTGTGGTCATTGGAGTACCTTCGAGCCGCGCACTGCGGTGCGCGCTTGTCCGGGGTGATCCGGCGCGGCGCTCATGCATGCGCCCCTTGCAAGGCCGCGTGGGTGGTGCCCATGTATGCCTCCATCACCAGGGGATTCTTCGATACCTCGGCATAGGGGCCGTCCGCGATGATGGCCCCGCGCTGCAATACCGTGATGCGGTCGGCAATGGAGGCCACCACGCTCATGTTGTGCTCCACCATCAGGATGGTGCGGTTGGCTGATACCTTGCGGATCAGCTCTGTCACCCGGTCCACGTCCTCGTGGCCCATGCCCTGCGTTGGTTCATCGAGCAGCATCAATTCGGGTTCCAGCGCCAGCGTGGTGGCCAGTTCCAGTGCGCGCTTGCGGCCGTAGGGCAACTCTGCCGTCAGGGTGTCGGCGAAGTTCTCCAGGTCGACTTCCGCGAGCAATTCATGAGCCCGCTGGTGCAGCGGGAACAGCGTCTTTTCGGACTTCCAGAAATGGAAGGAAGTGCCCAGGTTGCGCTGCAACGCCGCGCGCACATTCTCCAGCACCGTCATGTGCGGGAATACAGCGGAGATCTGGAACGAACGCACGATGCCCAGGCGCGCCGTTTGCGCGGGCTTGCCGGCCGTGATGTCGATGCCGTTGTAGATGATGCGGCCCGAAGTCGGATGGAGAAATTTGGTCAGCAGGTTGAAGAACGTGGTCTTGCCCGCGCCGTTCGGGCCGATCAGCGCGTGGATATGGCCACGCTGCACCTTGAGATCAACATCGCTGACCGCAACAAACCCCTTGAACTCCTTGGTCAACCGCTGCGTTTCAAGAATGAACTCCGCTGACAAGTAATTCTCCGGCTACGACGTGACTTGAAAAGATGAACGCTTGCCTCTGTGCTACAGCGGCAAGAGCGGCGATGTTAATGCAATCGCCGGCGGCACCGAATAGGGTAAAACCATAGGGGCGTTTTTTTATAGCCGCAGCGGTTGCGTGTATCCGGTCATCTCGAGGTAGCCGCGCCCGACGGGCCGGCCATCGCTGTCCGCCAGATCACTCAGGCCTTCCCAGTAAACCGCACCGGTGGAGGCGCGGCTGTCGAGTTCCTGATTGGCTATGACCGCACTGACAACATAGGTTCCCGCGGGTGTACTGACGCGCCACTGTACCGGGTACACGGTTTGAGTCGCGGGGCTTTTCCAGCGTCGCAGCGCACTGAAAACGACCTTGCCGTGGCGGAAGATTTTCAGATCACCCGAGGCATCGCGGAACGAGCCGCCGTCCCACAGTGCGTTGCCAGCGCCGTCGCGTATGCGGAATGCGGTGAGAGCGCTGCCGTCGTGCAGGTTCATGCCGATCCAGTCCCATCCAACTGCCCGGGAGTCAAGCAGGTCGTCGCTCCACTCGTGGTCGAGCCAGGCGCGGCCCGCGATGATGTCGAACGATTGTGACCCCAGGCGCAGCGTTCCCTGCGCGGTCAGTTGCGGCTGGCTGTAGTAATGACTGGTTTCGCCGGGCAAAGGCCCCTTGCGGGACAAACCGTGATCGCCCTGCAACAGCACCGGTTGGGTCTCGTCGCAGCGCAGTTCCAAGTCAAAGCCATGCGCGGGCAGGCGAGCCGCATAGCTGCGTCCCTGGTGAACCAGGGACCAGTCGCGCAGTGTGATGTCGGTATCCTGCTCGCTCGCCGACGCGAGATCGAACCCGGGGTGCCCCGACGATCTGGCGATGCGCTGGTCGTGCCGCATTTTTTTGCCGCGCACGTCGGTGAGCGCCGCGTGGGCGAAGATCAACTGTTTGGCCGCGAAGGCCGACGTCAGCGCCTGTGTGGCCATGACGCGCGAGCGAAAGAAGGTGAGCTGGAAACCGAATTCACGCGGGCCCAACGAGTCGTGAGCAGTCGCATAGCCGGTGATGTACCACCACTCTGTCCGGAAGTCCGGGTGGCTCCCGTAGTCGCGCGGGAAAACCATGGGCAGGCGCAGACTGCGTACGGGCGTCGCACCTGCCCACAGTGTCAATCCCGCCAACCCGGCGCCCAGCAGACGGCGGCGTCGCGACTGGAAGGGCGGCCTCGCGCGGGAATTCATGCCAGGCACCGGTCGGGCGATCGGTGCAGCCAGGCTTTCATGCGCCGCCTGGCTTCGGTACAGTCGCCGATCGTGCGATCAACCCATTGTGCTTCGTGGTCGGTCGGCAGGCAGCGCTCACCGGAGTCGCACAGCAGGGGCAGGATGGAGACGCTGGTACGTGCGGGCACGGTCATGCCCTGATTTTCGCAGGATGTGTTCGCTTTGCGAGCCCTTCCTACAATGGGGTATTTTGCGGCTGCACGCCGCAGGAGCCCCGCATGATCGTCGAACGCATCTGGACCGGCAACGCGTACCGCAATTTCAATTATCTGATCGCCTGCCCCGAAACCGGCGAAGCGCTTGCGATCGATCCGCTCGATCATGAAAAGACGCTGACCACCGCGAAAGCCAAGGGCTGGCAAATCACGCAGGTGCTCAACACCCACGAGCACCATGACCATACCGGCGGGAACGCGGCCGTGATCGCAGCCACCGGCGCGAAGCTCATCGCGCACCACAAAGCCGGCGCGCGCATTGCGGGCGTGGAGCGGGGCGTGCAGGCCGGCGACATCATCAAGGTCGGGAAGACGGTCGAACTCGAATGCCTGGACACGCCTGGTCACACCATGTGCCACATCTGCCTGCGTTCGCACACCGACCAGCCCGCGCTGTTTTCGGGTGACACGCTCTTTAACGCCGGTGCAGGCAATGTGCACAACGGCGGCGACGTTGGCGCTTTGTATGCGACCTTCGTGGAGCAATTGGCCCGGTTGCCGGACAACACGCAAATCTATCCGGGGCACGACTACATCGAGAACAATCTGAAATTCACGCTCGCGCGCGAGCCGGAGAATGCCGCCGCCAAAGGCTTGCTGCCGGGGGTGACCGGCCATGACCCGGCCCGCTCGGCGGTGACAACCTTGGCGCAGGAGAAGCAGTTCAATACCTTCATGCGCCTGCGCAGCCCCGGCCTGATTGCCCGGCTGCGCGAGAGCTTCCCCGACTTGCCGGAACAGCCCGATGCGAAAACGGTGTTCATGAAACTGCGCGAGTTGCGCAACAGTTGGTAGCGGGCGCCGGTCCGCCTATCATTGGCGCAGCGCCCATCGCCGACTGAATGGAGATTCCATGGAAACCGCCGCCAGCCCCATGCCGCAGACTTTGCACCCGCCGCCGCCGGCCCCCCGCCGGCTCGCCGAGCTGCCGGGACCGGCGCGTCTGCCGCTGCTGGGCAACCTGCTGCAGATCCAGCCCGCCAACATGCACCGTCAGCTGGAGGCCTGGGCACAGACGTATGGGCCTCTTTTCCGTATCCAGCTGGGCCGTCGCAAATTGCTCATCGTGGCCGACCATGGACTGTTCGGCGCTGCGCTGCGCGATCGGCCCGAGCGCTTCAGCCGGCCGCTGATGGGCGGGCGCATCAGCCGCGAAATGGGTTTCGACCAGGGCCTGTTCTTCGCCAACGACGAGGTCTGGCGGCGCCAGCGCCGCATGGTCATGGCGGGTCTGGATCCGGGGCATATCAAGGCGTATTTCCCGTCGTTGCTGAAGGTGACCCGGCGCCTGCAGGCGCGCTGGCAGGCGGCGGCCGGAGCGGGCGCGAGCATCGACCTGCAGGCCGACCTGATGCGTTTCACGGTCGATGCCATCGCCGGCCTGGCGTTCGGTGTCGATGTCAATACCCTGTCGAGCGATGAGGATGTGATCCAGCAGCACCTGAACAAGATCTTCCCCGCGATCTCCCGGCGCATTTTCTCGCTGGTGCCTTACTGGCGCTATATCCGGCTGCCGGCGGATCGCGCGCTGGATCGCAGCGTGGCCGAGGTGCAGGTGGCTGTGCGGGGCTTCATCGCCGAGGCGCGCCGCCGGCTGCAGGCCGACCCGACGCGGCGCGAACGTCCGGGCAATCTGCTGGAAGCCATGATCGTCGCCGCCGACGAGGGCGACAGCGGGATGGACGACCACGACGTGGCGGGCAATGTGGTGACGATGCTGCTGGCCGGCGAAGACACCACGGCGAACACGCTGGCCTGGATGATCCATCTGCTCTGGCGCAACCCGCAGGCGCTGGCGCGCGCGCGCGAGGAAGTGCTGCGCGTGGCCGGCGACCCCTCGCAGTTCACGCCCGAGCGCATGGCGGGGCTGGACTATCTGGAAGCCTGCGCGCACGAAACCATGCGGCTCAAACCAGTGGCGCCGCTGCTGGCGGTGCAGACGGTCCAGGGCACAACGCTGGCGAATGTTGAACTGCCGCCAGGCACCGTCGTGATGGGCTTGATGCGGCACGACAGCCTGCAGGACAGTCACTTCCCCGACGCGGCGGCCTTCCTGCCCGAGCGCTGGCTGGCGGACGGCGGGCCGGCCCAGGCCGCGAGCTCGGCCAAGCGGGTGTCCATGCCGTTCGGCGCGGGGCCGCGCGTGTGTCCCGGGCGCTATCTGGCGCTGCTGGAGATCAAGATGGCCGCGGCGGCGCTGCTGTCGAGCTTCGAGATCGACAGCGTGGGCCCGGCCAGCGGCACCGACGTGCCCGAGCATCTGGCCTTCAGCATGGGGCCCAGGGGGCTGCGCATGCGCCTGCGCGCGCGCAGTTAGGCAATCCCCGCTACCAGTCGTCCTTTACCGCCAGCACCGCATCACGGCCAGCGGCGGCGCGCCCCGCCAGCCAGGCCGTGGCCGTGCCGGCCAGCACGACGGCCGCGCACAGCGCGAGCAGGCGCATCCACGGCACCTGTAGATCCATGGTCCAGTGAAAGCTCTGCGGGTTCACCACCCGCACCAGCACCACCGATACGGCCAGGCCCAGCCCGAGCCCGGCGATGGCGCCGATCAGCGTCCAGGCCGCGCCTTCGCCGGCCACCACCGACAGGATCTGCCGGCGTGTGAGGCCCAGGTGTGCGAGCAGGCCGAACTCGCGCCGGCGCGCCAGCACCTGCGCGCCGAAGGAGGCCGCCACGCCAAACAGGCCAATGGCAATCGCCACGGCCTGCAGCCACCAGGTCACGGCAAAGCTGCGGTCGAAAATTCGCAGTGAACTTGCGCGAATCTCGCCGGCCGAGGCGAAGTCCATCAGCGCACCCGCGCCCGACTGCTGCTGTTCGGCCACCTCGCGGATGGCCTGCTGCACGCGCGCCGCGTCGGTGCCGGGCCGCAGCCACAGGGCCAGGTCGTTCACGCGCGCATCGCCCGTGAGCCGCTCGAAGTCACGCCGGTCCAGCGCGATCGCGCCAAACTGGCGCGCGTAGTCGCGCCACACGCCTGCTACAAAGAAAGTAGCCGACTTCGATTTACCATCAAGGGATACAGCGCCAAAAGATGCAGATAGTGGAGCGAACACGGCGCCAGGCCGGGCACCGTACAGGTCCACCACCGCCTCGCTCACGTAGATGGCCACGTCGCCGGGCGGCACCGGCAGCGCGGGCGCCAGCAGCGGCAGGTTGTGCGCCCCGTCGTCGATGTCGCGTGCAATCAGCGTCACGGCCGGTTCACGGGGTGCCAGTTGCAGGCGGCTGCTGTGCAGCGCGCTTACGCGCTGCACACCGGGCAGGCGCATCACCGCCCGCACGAACTGCGGCGGAAGGTAGACCGCATCGTCGGCGCTGCCGGCCGTGGCGCTGCGCACATACAGGTCGGCCGGCAGCACCACGTTCAACCATTGTGTGACCGAGCCGCGAAAACTCCCCACCATCACCGTCAGCGCGACGGCCAGACTGAGCGCGGCCACCACGCCACTGATCGCCACCGCGGCGCTCTCGCGGACGCGGCGCGCGCGCTCGATGGCCAGCAGCGGCAGCAGGCGGTGCGCTACCCACGGGGCGAGCCGGTCATACAGCAGCGCCACCAGCCAGGGCAGGGCGGTGATGCCGCCCACCAGCAGCAGCGCGACCGACAGGTAGGCCGCCAATGGAATGCCAAATACGGGTGGAGACCATGCCAGCACGGTGCCAATGGCTATCAAAATGATACTCATCCAATGCGTGCGCGTGTCGCCCGGTACCGCACTCAGGCCCTTCAGGGTTTGCGCCGGTGGCAGCTTCTGGGCGGCGCGCGCGGGCCACCAGGCGCCCGCCAGCGCAGTCAGCACGCCGAGCCCGCCATAGGTCAGCGCGGCCGCGCTGCTCCACTGCAAGGCCGGTGTCTCCCCCGCAAAGTAGCCGCCACCCAGGTCGCCGCCCAGCAGGTGCAACGCGAGCGCGGCCAGGCCGGCGCCGAGAGCGATGCCGGCGCTGCTGCCCAGCACGCCGAGCGCGCCGGCCTCGATCAGCACGAGCCGCAGACGCTCGCGGCTGGTGAGACCGAGCACGCCGAGCAGCGCGAATTGCGGGGCGCGCTTGGCCACGCCAAGCGACAACACTGAGTACACGAGAAACGCGCCGGTGAACAGGGCCACCAGCGCGAGTACCGTCAGGTTCACCCGGTAGGCGCGAGAGAGCACATCCGCGCGCTGGCCGGCATCGCCCGGCGCGCTGGCGCTGACGCCGGGGGGCAGTTGCAGCGAGCGGATGAATGCCGCCCGATCCGCACCGGGCCGTAGTCGAATGTCGATGCGCGTGAGCCGGCCGAGCTGGCCGAACAGCTCCTGGGCCGCCGCGATGTCCATCACCGCCAGCGGCGCACCGCCGGCGCTCACGGTGCCCGCGACGCGCACCGTATGCAGCGCCAGCCCGCTTTGCAGTTGCAGCGAAGCCGCAGGCTGGCCCGTGGCCGTTTCCAGCGGGCGGCGCGCCGCCGGGTTCAAAAACACGGTGGCCGGCGCCAGCACCGCCAGCCGGTCCGCGCCGGCCTGCGGGATCGGCAGCAAGGCCGGCGCCACCGACGCGACCACGAGCGCATCGATGCCCAGCACGCGCAGCGGCACGCGTGTGTCGTCACCTGTCAGTGCGTAGGTCGCCAGTTCCAGCACCGGGCTGGCCACGCGCACTTGCGGCAGATGCGCCACACGCACGAAAAGTGCATCGTCGAAGCTGCCCTGGGCCGCGTGCAGCGTCAGATCGGGCTGGCCGTCCACCGAGCGCACCGCGCCGGAGAATTCGCCCAGCGCCGAGGCATTGATGAGCTGCACCGAGAATGCCAGCGCCACGCCCAGCATGACCGCCACCACGGTCGCCGCGTTGCGCCAGGGGTGGTGTCGCAATTCCTGCCAGGAGAAGGTGCAAAGCAGGGCGCGCATGGACAGGCATTGTGCCGTCCGCCATGACGCGCCACCCGGTCTTACACTGATCACCCAAAGAGAAAGGTGGATGCATGGCACTCGGTTGGCTCACGGCCTTGAAAACCATTCCGTGGACGGACGTCATCAGCACCGCGCCCGTCGTGGTGGATGGCGCGAAGAAGCTGTGGCATACCGTCGGCAAGAAGCCGGCGCCGGCGCAGCTCGCTCCCGTGTCGTCGGCTGCATCGCCGCACGAGACCCCGGTCATCGCTGCGCTGCAGGCCCGCATCGCCGTGCTGGAGGCTGAGGCGGCCGACCTGCATGGCCAGATGGTGGCCTCGTCGGAGTTGATCAAGGCGCTGGCCGAACAGAATACGCAGCTCATCCGGCGCATCGAAACGAGCCGCGTGCGCTTGCTCTGGCTGGCCATTGCCACCGCGGCGACGGGCCTCATCGCCATCGGCGCGCTGGTGCTGACAGCCATGCGCCCGGGCATCTGAGGTGTCTGGCATGTTTCTCGTTCATCGCTACCTTTTTTCGTCATGTGGCTGGGCTGGCTTGTCTACTGGGAACTGGCGGCGAGCAATGTCAAGGCCACGGTGCGGCGCGAGTCCGTGCGATCGCGGCTGGCGCACGTCATTCCTCTGCTGCTGGCGTTTATCCTTCTCGGGGCGCGGCGGGTCCCGCTGCCTTACGTCAACGAGCGCTTTCTGCCGCTGGCCGAATGGCCGTTCTGGCTGGGCGCGATCATGGCCGCAGCGGGACTGCTGTTTGCCATTTGGGCCCGCGGCTATCTTGGCGGGAACTGGAGTGGCACCGTGACCCTCAAGCAGGGGCATGAACTGGTCACCCGCGGCCCCTACGCCATGGTGCGCCATCCCATCTATACCGGGCTGCTGCTGGCGTTGGCAGGGTCCGCGGTGGCGCGCGCCGAGTTGCGCGGAATTTTGGCGGTGGCCCTGGCGCTCTGGGGTCTGTGGCGCAAACTGCGGCTGGAGGAGCGCTGGATGCGCGAGCAGTTCGGCGAAACCTATGAGGCGTATTCGCGTCGTGTCGCGGCCCTGATCCCGTTCGTGCTCTGAGCCGACCATGGTCATGGAAGAATGACGGCAATCTTCAATCGCAGCCCCAAAGGGACTTGACATGGCTGGACCCACAACGCAATTCTGGCAGGAGCGCTTCGAGAAGCAACAAACCGGCTGGGACCGCGGCGCCCCCAATCCCCAACTGCTGGCCTGGCTGGACAGCGCTGCGCTGCAACCCTGCCGCATCGCCGTGCCCGGTTGCGGCGCGGGCTGGGAGGTGGCGGAACTGGCGCGGCGCGGCTTTGACGTGACGGGGCTCGACTACACCCCGGCCGCCATCGCCAAAACGCGGGCGCTGCTGGAGGCCCAGGGCCTCAAGGCGCAAGTGGTGCAAGCCGACGTGCTGCGCTATCGGCCCGAGGCGGCGTTTGACGCCATCTACGAGCAGACCTGTCTGTGCGCGATCCACCCCGACGATTGGCAGGAATACGCCAGCCAGCTGCACCAATGGCTGTGTCCCGGGGCGAGCCTGTGGGCGCTGTTCATGCAGGTGCTGCGCCCTGCCGCCAGCGAGGAAGGCCTGATCCAGGGGCCGCCGTATCACTGCGACATCAATGGCATGCGGGCCCTGTTCGCCGAGCCCCGCTGGACCTGGCCGAAACCGCCCTATGCCCGGGTGCCGCATCCGATGCACGTGCATGAGCTGGCGCTGCGACTGACGCGCGGCTGAGTGCGGCCAGCGCAACGCGGAGCACGGCATGGCACACGAACCCCGATTGACCGGTGAACTGCGCGCTCTGCTGCACACGCAGCGCACGGCGGCGCTGGGTACCACCGGAGATGACGGCGCTGCGTTTGTCTCCATGGTGCCATTTGCGCTGGAGCCCACGCTGGCCTGCCTGGTGATCCATGTCAGCGGGCTGGCCGCGCATACGCGGCGTCTCGTGGACCGGCCCCGCGTGTCGTTGCTGGTGATGCAGTCGGAAGTGCCGGGCCAGCCGGTACACGCGCTGCCTCGCGTCACGCTCGAAGGCGAGGCGGGTGTGCTTCGGCCCGACAGCCCGCCATGGCTCGCGTGCCGCGCTGCGTACCTGGCCCGGTTCCCCGAGGCTGCGTTCCTGACGCAGCTGGGCGACTTCCGGTTTGTCGCGGTTCAGGTCACGCGCGCCCGCCATGTGGCGGGGTTTGGCTCGGCGCGCGACGTGGATCGCGAAGAAGTCCAGCGCGTGATGGGGCTGGAAAATCCCTAGTGCGGTGGCGCTGCCGGGGGCGCCGCCGGCACCAGTCCGTGGCGCTGCATGGTCGCCATCAGCTTAGCGCGATCCGGTGGCCCGCCCGCATTCACGATGGCCGCCACCTCGCGGAAATACTGCGGCCCGATGTCCGGCGTGTTGAACACGAGCGCCCTGGCCGTCACCGCGTGCGGGTTGCTGAACGCGTGAACTTCGCCGCGCGGCGTGGACATGAATTCGCCGGCCTGCAGGTCGCGCGTCTCGGGGCCCACGGTATAGCGCAAGACGCCTTCGAGGACATACACGAGCTCCTCGTTGTTGGAGTGGCTGTGCGGCGGCGGCACCATGGAGGCCGGCGGCACACGCAGCTCGAACATCCCGGTCTCGGTGCCGTTGCCGGCCGTCTGCAGATACCGGATTTCCAGCGCGCCGACATGGATAAGTTCCGCGGCGGCTGGTGTATTCGCTTCCTTCATGGCAAACTCCTGATGTAAAAAAATTGTACGTAAGTGTATAAATACTTTACGCTAATGTCAAACAGAAAAAACGCCATCAAAAAGCCGGACCAACCGGTGATTACCCCGATGATCGGCTCACTGCTGCGCCTGCCGCACGAGGTCGTCACGGCGCGCATCCTTGCGACGCTGCAGAGCCATGGTTTCGACATCACGCCCACCGAACTGGGTGTCTGTTTGTATCCCGGCCCTGACGGGCGC
>SCRU01000014.1 GCA_004323695.1 Burkholderiaceae bacterium | reverse complement strand
TGCAAAAGCCGCTGTTTTCCTGGAACGACACCGGGGCCCGGCCAGACTTCGTGGTTTCGCGCCGGGGACAGCCTTCCGACTGTCTGGTGGTTGAGACAATGGGGTCGGATGATCTGGAGTCTCGCGAGCGCAAAGCCCGCACGGTTGAGCGGTTGTCAGGGTATCAAGTCTTCGAAGACGAACGGGCACGGGATCCGTCTGGCGCGGGGAAGCTACTACGAAAAGCGGTGGCAAGGTGGGCGTTGGCTGGCGATTGACTCCTTCGTCCACAACTTTGTGGATGAAGATCGATGTCAACAGGTCTGTTCTTAGTGAGTGATCGCGCGGCTCTCGGCTATTACTTAAAGTGTAGCCCGTGGGCAGAGCACACAGGGCACCAGATTACAAGCAGCTACGCAGCGACGATTCTGAACTCGGTAGCCTTTGCGACCGGACGCACGATGTTGCGCTCGTGCTTGAGATCGACGATGCCGTAGTTCGACATGGTTTTGAGCGTGCGCGACAGGTTTCCAGGTTTACGACCGGTCGTTTGGGCCAGCGCGGAAATGGACTCAGGCTCCGTCTCGGCCATGACGCGCAGCAAGGCGCGATTGTCGTCGCTCAACACTTCGGCCAGCGACTTCATTGAAGTAAACCAGACCTTGGGATCGCTGGGCTTGGGCTTGTACTCGCCGCGAGCGATTTTCAACAGGCGCTGGCGAATCTTTTCTTGGGGCATGATGCCGATCACGATGAATTTCATGGCTTGCTTACCTCCAACAATACACGGTCAACGTCCGCGAAAAAATCTTCCAGCAACTGCTGTGCATCTTTGAACTCGTACGGCACGCCCTTGTCCGTTGCGTGTCTGTGCTTGTGGTCGTACGCCATGATGCGTCCGGCGTACTTGAACTTCTTTGGTGGTTTGACCAAGTGCGCATTGTCGTACCCCAAGATCCGTTTCCCATAAGGCTCGTGCAAAGTCAGCGAGTACCTGATGCCGTGCGGAATCTGCTCTGACTCTTCGACACGCCATGCTTCAATCTTGAGCCAGAAGCCGTTCTCCTGATCGATGATCGAATCGTGCAGGTCGAGCAAAGTGTCGATGGCTGCGTCGCGCTTCATGTCAGAGTATATCATCTGATGATACCTTTCAGCCGCCCTGTATTTTGGACAGCGCGTCTTGTGAAATACATCACGGGCGCAGGATCCGTCTGGCGCATGGAAACTGTTGCACAGTCCGGTAGCTCGGTGGGCGTTGGCTGGCGGCTAAGGCGGCGCCGGTCCTATCTCTAAGCCGGGCGTGTCGAGAGTTGATCTGGCAGCAATGCCGCCGAGCGGCTCGCGTCGTTGTTGTAGTAGGTATCTCGCAGCAGCCTCACATCTTTTGTCCCGATGGCGTGCGAGAGTGCCAGCACATCGATGTGCTGCGCCAGTCGTGTCGCGGCCTCGTGTTTGGCGTCGTGAAAGTGCAAGTCCTCAACCCCTGCCTGGTTGCGCGCCCGGCGCCAAAGTGCATCGCGCAGGCTGTCCTTGACGCCGACAATGTACGGCTGGCCGGCGGGCATGCTCTCCAGCAACTGGTCCAGCAGTTCCATCGCGCGCGCCGTCAGGGGGACATTGCGACTGGGGTCGATGGTTGCGCGTCCACTGCGCGAGCCTTTGCGTCCGCCGGGTTCGATGGCCGCGACATGAATGATGCGGCGATCGCGCCAATAGTCCTGGGGGCGTAGCCGCAGGATCTCGCCGGATCGCATGCCAGTCTCCAGGGACAACAGAAAGCACGCACCGACCCTGGCCGTTGACGTCACAAGGGTTGGGTCAGTGTCATAGCCTGTCGAGATACGCAGGGCGCGAATTTCGGCTGCCGTGAGCAGGGGCCTTTTCCGAGGCCTTCCATGCTCCGGGCGGCGCACACCGTGGCAGGGGTTAACGGCCAGCCACTTTCGATCCTTCACCGCGTAGCTGAATGCGGCGCTCATGAGGTTAAGTTCCCGGTTGACCGTGGACGAGGTAACTGGCTTGCCCGTGCGCGAACTAGGACTCTTGAGACGCCGCGCGACCCATTCATTGATGTCGTGCGTCAAAATGTTCGAGAGGCGCTTGGACGCCAGAGGATCCTTGCAGAAATTCATGAGGCGAAGGCCGTTCCACTTGCCAGAGTCCGTGTCCTTGGCTACTGCGTCGAGGTACGTCTCGAACAGTTCGCCCGCCGTGATGCTGGCGCCCTTGGCCGGGTTGAGTTGCCCGATGGCTTTCTTGGCTTCTATTTGAGATGCCCAAGCTTGGGCTTCTGCCGGGGTGTCGAAGGTTGCGGATTTTTTCCCGCCCGGCACACGCACAATGACACGAACCGAGCTACCACGTGTTTCAAAAGAGGCCATTTGATGTTGGAATGTCCGAAAACATGGGGACATTCTTGGGGACAGCATGGGGTCTCGTCAAGCGGTTTTATACGGTGATTTACGGTGGTTTTCAGGTGAACCGTCCCCGGATTTCGTCCCCAAATAAAATAAAAATCCCTAGTAAATCAACGACTTACTAGGGATTTAATAGTGCATGTATGGTGCCGGAGAGATGAATCGAACACCCGACCTTCTCATTACGAATGAGCTGCTCTACCGACTGAGCTAC
>SCRU01000123.1 GCA_004323695.1 Burkholderiaceae bacterium | reverse complement strand
ATTCAGGTTGAACGGGCCAAGGTAACCGGGCCTGCAGTTGAACACTGCTTCAATTTCAGCTTGGGTGGCAAAACGAAAGCCGCTTTCCATTCCTTCCAGCTTGCCGACCTTCACTTCGTTCATGTCGTGGTCACCGCGAACAAGCAAAAGCCAGATCCGGGTTCCGAGTGGAGCACCAAGCGGGTCCACAACATCAGTGGCCAGCACCAGCGATTTGACGGTTCGGGCGAGCGGAACGCCCAAATAGTCCGCCACATCCGCACAGGTGCTCTTACCCGGCGTGGGCGTCTTTTCGAGCGCTTGTTGCGGCGCGGGGCGTGGACCGGCCGGCGCGAGCGCCTCGGCCTTTTCCATGTTGGCAGCGTAGTCGCTGTCCGGGCAGTAGACGATCGCGTCCTCGCCGGTCGCGGCGATCACCTGGAACTCCTCGCTCAGATCCCCGCCGATCGCGCCGCTGTCGGCCGCGACGGCTCGGTAGCGCAGGCCGAAGCGGTCGAAGATGCGCCGGTACGCCCGCGCCATCACCTGGTAGCTGGCCTTGGCGGCCTGCGCGTCCTGATCGAAGCTGTAGGCGTCCTTCATGATGAACTCGCGCCCGCGCATCAACCCAAAGCGCGGACGGCGCTCGTCGCGGAACTTGGTCTGGATCTGGTAGAAATTGCGCGGCAGCTGCTTGTAGCTCTTGATCTCCTGGCGCGCAATGTCGGTGATCACTTCCTCGCTGGTCGGCTGCACCACGTAGTCGCGATCGTGCCGGTCCTTGATGCGCAGCAGCTCCGGACCCATCTTCTCGAAACGGCCCGATTCCTGCCAGAATTCGGCCGGCTGCACCACCGGCATACACAGTTCCACGGCGCCGGCGCGGTTCATTTCCTCGCGCACGATGGCCTCCACCTTGCGGATCACGCGCAGCCCCATGGGCATGTAGCTGTAGATGCCGGCACCGAGCTTTTTGATCATGCCGGCGCGCGTCATGAGCCGGTGGCTGACGACTTCGGCGTCCGCCGGCGCTTCCTTGAGGGTGGAAACCAGGAATTGGGAGGCTTTCATGCTTTGGTTTGCGGAAACCCGGGGGCGTCGCCCCTTGATGCACGCGGTACGCTGTGCATAATGGTCTCAGTTTAAAAATTTGGGGTTTGATTATGCTTGACCGGGAAGGCTTCAGGCCCAACGTCGGCATCGTCCTGCTCAACCAGAAGAACCAGGTGTTCTGGGGCAAGCGCATCCGCAGCCACTCCTGGCAGTTTCCGCAGGGCGGCATTGATCGGGGCGAGACTCCCGAGCAGGCCATGTTCCGCGAGTTGCAGGAAGAGGTGGGACTGCTGCCGGACCACGTTCGCGTGGTGGCCCGCACCCGTGACTGGTTGCGCTACGAGGTGCCGGACCGGTACATCCGGCGCGACGCGCGTGGCTTCTACAAAGGCCAGAAGCAGATCTGGTTTCTGCTGCAGCTGATCGGCCATGACTGGAATTTGAATCTGCGCGCCACGAGTCACCCCGAGTTCGATGCCTGGCGCTGGAACGACTATTGGGTGCCGCTGGACGTGGTGGTGGAGTTCAAGCGCGGCGTGTACGAGATGGCGCTGACCGAGCTGGCGCGGTTTCTGCCGCGCCACGACCATCGCAACCGCTACCTGAGGGGTGGCATGCGCTCGCGCGAGAACGAGCCTCACGAGGCCCCGCGCGAACCCGGTGCCACGCTGGAGTTACCCCCCGGCGCCACCTTCGAGCCGGATCCCAAAACCGACTATCCGCGCAAGCCGACACCGCCCACGCACGCGGCGTCTTGAGGCATCCCGGCAACGCGGCGCCGCCCCACGGCCGCCCGGAGCGGCGCTAGCGTGTCAACACGAGATTGTCCCGGTGCACCATTTCCGGCTCCGCGGCGTAGCCGAGCAGTGCTTCGAACTGGCTCGACCGCTTGCGGCAGATCAGGCGGGCCTCCACGCTGGAATAATTGGCCAGGCCGCGCCCCACTTCGACACCCGCCGCGTCGCATACCGCAATCACGTCCCCGCGCGAGAAATCCCCCTGCACGGCCGTCATGCCGATCGGCAGCAGGCTCTTGCCTTCGTCGCGCAGCTTGGCGGCGGCCCCGCCATCCACGGTCACGGCACCGCGCAGTTGCAGGTGGTCGGCCAGCCACTGCTTGCGCGCCTGCGTTTTCTGGGTGGGCGCCAGCAGCAGCGTGCCAATGGCCTCGCCGCTGGCGAGCCGCAGCAGTGCGTCCGGCTCGCGCCCCCAGGCAATCACGGTGGAAGCGCCCGAGCCCGCCGCCCGCTTGGCCGCGAGAATCTTGGTGATCATGCCGCCGCTGCCGATGCTGGAACCCGCACCGCCCGCCATCACCTCCAGCGCCGGGTCTCCCGCCTGACCCTCGTGCACGAAGGTCGCGGCCGGATCCTTGCGCGGATCGGCGGTGAACAGGCCCGGCTGGTCGGTCAGGATGACCAGCGCGTCCGCCTCGATCAGGTTGGCGACCAGTGCGCCCAGCGTATCGTTGTCGCCGAACTTGATCTCGTCGTTCACCACGGTGTCGTTTTCGTTGATGACCGGCACCACGCCCAGACGCAGCAGCGTGAGCAGGGTCGAGCGCGCGTTCAGGTAGCGCTCGCGGTCCGCCAGGTCGGCGTGGGTCAGCAGCACCTGGGCGCTGCCCAGGCCGTTCTCGCGCAGCTTGGTCTCGTACATCTGGGCCAACCCCATTTGCCCGACCGCGGCAGCCGCCTGCAGCTCATGGATTTCACGCGGACGCCTGGCCCAGCCCAGGCGTTTCATGCCTTCCGCAATGGCGCCGCTGGAGACCATCACCACCTCGCGCCGGCGGGCGCCGCCCGCGCGCGCCGGTGTTCCACGTTCCAGGCCGTGCACCAGCGCGGCCAGTTGGCGGCACCATTCGCCGATCGCCGCAGCATCGAGGCCGCGCCCTTCATTGGTCACCAGACTGGAGCCCACCTTGACCACGATGCGGCGCGCGTCGCGCAACACGTTTGATTTCTTTTTATAGGTCATTTTGGCTTTTAGCCCTTATCGGTATTGTTTTATTAGCTACTCTTTTTATCGTTCTCAATTATTTCGCGGATCCATCCGCAAAGCGTGGATCCACATACGCGGGCGGCTGCTCGGACACCTGCTGCGCCTGAATGTGCTGGTACACGGCCCGCACCAGGGTCGTGCAACCTTCGTGGGTCAGGGCCGAAATCTCGAAGACTGGGCCCTTGTGGCGCAGGCGCCGGACGAAATCGCGGACCCTGGCCGCGCGCTCGTCCGGCGGCACCATGTCGAGCTTGTTCAGCACGAGCCAGCGCGGCTTTTTGTACAGCGCCTCGTCGTATTTCCGCAGCTCGCCGGCAATCGCCCTGGCCTGCGCCACCGGGTCCGCGCTGCCATCCAGCGGCGCCATGTCTACCACATGCAGCAACAGCCGCGTGCGTTGCAAATGGCGCAGAAAAAGATGCCCCAGGCCAGCGCCCTCGGACGCACCCTCGATCAGACCGGGCAGGTCCGCCACCACGAAACTTTGCTCGGGACCGACCCGCACCACGCCCAGGTTCGGGTGCAGCGTGGTGAACGGATAGTCGGCGATGCGCGGGCGCGCGTTCGAGATGGCCGAAATCAGGGTGGACTTGCCGGCATTGGGCATGCCCAGCAGGCCGACGTCGGCCAGCACCTTGAGCTCCAGCTTGAGGCTCTTCTTCTCGCCCGGCCAGCCCGGTGTTTTTTGCCGCGGCGCGCGGTTGATGGCGCTCTTGAAGCGCAGGTTGCCAAAGCCGCCGTCGCCGCCCCTGGCGATGGTGACGACCTCGCCGGGCACCAGCATTTCATACAGCACCTCGCCGGTTGCCGCGTCCGTGATGATGGTACCGACCGGCATCTTGAGCGTGATGTCGTCCCCGGCCGCGCCAAACATGTCGGAGCCCATGCCGTGTTCGCCGCGCCTGGCCTCGTGGCGCCGCGAAAACCGGTAATCCACGAGCGTGTTCAGGTTGGGATCGGCCAGCGCGAAGACATGGCCGCCGCGGCCGCCGTCGCCGCCGTTCGGGCCGCCGAATTCCTTGTATTTCTCGTGCCGGAACGAGACGCAACCCGCGCCGCCGTCGCCCGCGCAGATATCGATGTACGCCTCGTCAACGAATTTCATGAAGAGTCCAGTTTATAAAGGAAGGGGGCCAGAATACAAAAAGCCCCGGCTAAGCGGGGCTTCGAGTCTGCCGAAGTGACAACCTCAGGCCGGCGTCACGCTGACCATGTGTTTGTTCAGCGAGCCCTTCACGGCAAACGACACGTGGCCATCCACCAGCGCAAACAGCGTGTGGTCCTTGCCCAGGCCCACATTGGTGCCGGGGTGGAACTTGGTGCCGCGCTGGCGAACGATGATCGCGCCAGCCGTGATGAGTTCACCGCCGAAAGCCTTCACGCCGAGCATCTTGGGCTGCGAATCGCGCCCGTTTCGCGTAGAGCCGCCGCCTTTTTTCTGTGCCATGACTCTTGCTCCTTAGGCTGCAATGGCGCCGATTTGCAGTTCGGTGAACTGCTGACGATGCCCCTGGCGTTTCTGATAGTGCTTGCGACGGCGCATCTTGAAGATGCGAATCTTGTCGTGCAAGCCGTGCGCCACCACCGTGGCGGTAACCGTTGCGCCGGACACCAAGGGCGTGCCAACCTTCAACTCCGCGCCGTCGCCGACGGCCAGAACCTGGTCGATCACGATCTCCTGGCCTACGTCCGCAGCAATCTGTTCTACTTTGATTTTTTCGCCGGTGGCAACACGATACTGTTTGCCGCCGGTTTTTATGACCGCGTACATGCCTTGACCTCGTAAATTGAGTTCTGCGGACGGATTTCCACAGAGCCTGCGAGTATAACATGGTAGGCGGCCACTAACATCACCGGGCCCGCCGCAGGAATCACGGGGGGGCAACATTCCTATAATCGCTTCAATATTCCGCACCGCCCCCTTGTCAGCCCATTCCTCCAGTACCGCCGCCGTCCTTGCCCTCATTGCCAGCGACATGCGCGAGGTCGACAAGGTCATTGCCGGGCGCCTCGGCTCCAGCGTGCCGCTGGTCGGCGAGGTCTCGCATTACATCATCGCGGCCGGCGGCAAGCGCCTGCGCCCCGCGCTGCTGCTGCTGACCTGCGGTGCGCTGGGCTTTGTCGGAACACAGCGCTTCAACCTGGCCGCCGTGGTCGAATTCATCCATACCGCCACGCTGCTGCACGACGATGTGGTGGACGAGTCCACCCTGCGCCGCGGCCGCGCCACCGCCAACGAGTCGTTCGGCAACCCGGCCAGCGTGCTGGTCGGCGATTTTCTGTACTCGCGCGCGTTCCAGATGATGGTCGACGCCGGCGAGATGCGCATCATGCAGATTCTGGCGGACGCCACCAACGTCATTGCCGAAGGCGAGGTCTTGCAGCTCATGAACATGCACGACGCGGCGCTGGACGAGGCCGCCTATCTGCGCGTGATCCGCTCCAAAACCGCCAAGCTGTTCGAGGCCAGTGCGCGGCTGGGTGCGATTCTGGCGGGATCGGCGCCCGACACGGAACAGGCCTGCGCGGATTACGGTCAGGCCCTGGGCACGGCCTTCCAGGTGATCGACGACGCGCTGGATTACGACGGCGACAGCGCCGAGATGGGCAAGAACCTCGGTGACGACTTGCGCGAAGGCAAGGCCACGCTGCCATTGATTGTCGCGATGCAGCGCGGCAGCCCGAAGCAGCGCGCCACCGTGCAGCGCGCGATCGAAACCGGGGCCGTGACCGAGCTCGAGCACATCATCACCATCGTGCGCGAAACCGGCGCCCTTGACGTGACCCGGGCCACCGCCGCCGCTGAGGCGGCGCGCGCCGTCGCCGCCGCACGCTGCCTCCCGCAAAATTCATATAGCGCAGGTTTGATAGAATTGGCGGCTCAGCTGCTGGAGCGCCGGTTTTGAAGCCATTTCAAACGCGGCGCTTCCTGACCAGCCAGTCATCGGGGTGTAGCTTAGCCTGGTAGAGCGCTACGTTCGGGACGTAGAGGCCGGAGGTTCGAATCCTCTCACCCCGACCAGATTTTGCCGTTGTCTACAGAGGGAAAGCACCTTTTTAGAGGCATGGCAACAACTTACAAGCGTCCCATTGGTCAAGGTACTGTGTCAATTCGTCAGGGCTCCATTCCTTTGGAGTCTGATATGGCCTTACCCACTGATCTACGCCAACGCGACGGCGTATGGCAGCTTCGCATCGGTGTTCCCGCCTGTTGATTTCCACTGAATCCTGCCCCCGGTTTTTCATTTAATTTTGACCCCACTCTTGGTGGAGTAGCCGGGCTACTCGGTTGTGGATAAGTCTAACGTTGACGGTATTGTTTCTCCTT
>SCRU01000122.1 GCA_004323695.1 Burkholderiaceae bacterium | reverse complement strand
TGCCGCGATGCTCACACTCAGCACTAACCAAGCCCACAGCGGCATTCTTAGCATCCGGTCCCCCAGGATGGCAAATAAAATGGTGAGCGGCAGGATGCCGAGCGCGGTCGCCCATAGATAACTCCACCAGGAGATCTCCGTCAATGCAGCCAGGTAGTTGATCATGTTAAATGCGATGACCGGGATCAAGCGGCTGACCAGAAGCGTAACGCTGCCCCGCGTGTGCGACCAGTCGGCAAGCCGCTGCTTATACGCCGATGGTAAGAAGCGCTCTACTACGGGCCGCCCAAGCATTCGCCCCAAGCCAAACGCGGCCGATGCCCCCAGCATGGCCCCGAACCAAGTAAGCACTGCCCCCCAGACGGCTCCATACACCAGCCCGTTGGCCAGTGCAACAATCTCTGCCGGAAACGGCAAGAAAGAATGGACGACCATCAACGTGATGGAAGCCGCCATACCCCACGTGCCCCAGGAACGAATCAGGGCGGCAGCGCCTTCCACGGTTGAATCAAAACCGATGGCAGTCGAGGTACGCGTCAACGCCCAACCGACCAGCACACCGGCGATGGCTAGCAGCAGAATCGCTCCTGCCAAAATAATCCAGAACGAAGCCCGCTTGAGGGCATCTGAAGATTTCTGCAAACTGTCCGTCCTAACATTGATATCGATCGGAGCCATCTCACCGCGCCAGTGGCGTCTTCGATGAATTCTGCCCCCGATGCCGGCTGCACAAGGAACATTGTTTGGCTTTCGTTCGACATTACCTGTATATCTCGATACCGCCGCGGAAATCTGTTCCAGGATGTCAGTCGAAAATCATGTGGCGATTCGACAGCAAAAGATCATGAGTGCTTGCAATCGCGTGGTACAGGGGTGTGGCAAGTACCTCGGCGAGGTCACCATAGGCACCACGATCCTGGACCGGCTCATGCACCGCCCCGCCATGCTGCAGTTCGCGGGCTCATGCTAAGGGCTCAAGGAGCCTTTCCCCGTATTGCGATGCCCCCTGCCGACACCTCATAGCCCGCATGACTTTCCTAGCGTAGTTTGATCTGACCATCGAGGACACCGAGAGAGCCTCAGTCGCGCGAACCCGGTGGGAAAGCGACGGTCGGAACGCCAGAGGCGCGCGAATTGCACAGTCCTACTTCGTCAAAGTCGTGGGGTGAAGAAGATGTATTTGATCAGTCCCGCCACGCCGAGCGCGATCAGCACCAGCACCAGGAGTCCGAATAACCCCATAAAGACCATGCCACCTCCCGACATGCAGGCTGAAGTCATCATAATGATTTTTCCTTCGTCGTATGTTCCGTACGCGTTGTCATCAGGAGTCGATCATGCACCGTCGTTCAATTGTGACTGCCTGTGTGGGTTTTGTTGGAACCCTTGTGGGCTCCTTGACCGGACGTAGTTCACCCTCCGCTCGGGCCCACGGCATGATGGGTGGAGGGATGATGGGCGGGGGCATGGGCGACATGATGTCACCGGAGAACATGAACGGCCCCATGCGAAGCGGGATGAAACTGTTCGAGCACCACCAGTTGATCCGCCGCGAGGTCAAGGAACTGGCGAATGGGGTCTACGACGTGACAACCTCGGCCGACCCCACGACGGCGGCACTGATCAAGGCACACGTCGTGGAGATGTATGCGCGTCTGGATCAAAACCGGCCTTTCCTCTACCCCATGAGCAACAGCGTACCGCAGATGTTCGCCCATTCCCACCAGTACCAGCGCAAACTCGACATCCGGTCCGATGGCGTGGCCGTGACCGAGACCTCTTCCGACCCGGAGATGGTCGCCGTGATCAAGGCACACGCCCGCGAACTCGACCGCTTCGCCAAGGAGGGCATGCCGGCGATGATGCGCGCAATGATGTGAGTCCGTTGTCGGCAAACGCCTGATCCTGGCGCTGTAGGTCCGGCGCCAAATAAACCGCCGAACGAGCCGAATGTGCTAGGCGTCAATAATCACCCCCACCACTACCGTCGCCGCCATGAACGAAAACGCAAGCATTCAGTTCTTCGACCAACAGTTTCGCCGGCAGGTGGCCGCCGTGGAGTACGTGCTGAATCCGTTCGAGAGTGCCGCTTTGCCGCACTTGCACGGGAGAGTACTGGACTATGGGTGCGGTCTGGGCAACCTCGCCGTCGAGGCTGCTCGCAAAGGCTGCTCTGTGCTGGCTCTTGATGCCAGCCACGCCGCGATCAAGCACCTCCGGGCCGTCGCGGAGCAAGATAGGCTGCCACTGCGGGCTGAAGAAGCGGACCTCAGGACGTACGAACTCACCGAAGACTTCGATGTCATTGTGTGCATCGGGCTCCTTATGTTCTTCGACTGCCCTACGGCTTATCACCAGCTATCGCAGCTTCAGGACCGGGTGCGCCCAGGTGGCAGCGCGGTGGTCAACGTGTTGACCGAAGGCACGACCTACATGGACATGTTTGCCCCCGAGGGACATTGCCTTTTCAATCGCAGTGCTCTGCGCGCCCATTTCGCGCAGTGGGAGATCGTGAGCTTCACCCAGCAAGAGTTCCCCGCGCCGAACGGCACGCGCAAAGTCTTCGAAACGATCATCGCACGCAAGCCATGCTGCCCTAGCTGACGCTGGCCGGCCAGATGTGCCAGTGCTTCATCACCGTTGGTGGCATTCTGCGCTTGGCATAGCCGGGTCAGCATGTCGAGGCCGATACCGGCATCCAAGGCTGCCCGCACGAAGTACAGTCGCTGCAACGCCTGCGCATCGAACAAGCCATAGCCGGCAGCGGTGCGCTGCACCGACCGCAACAATCCGCGCGGCATGTAATCGCGCATCACATGCACACTCACCCCGGCATCAGGGGTCAGACGGGACACCGTGTAGACGTTCATCGGGCACCGCCTTTTCTTCAACCCGCGCAGCACGAAAGCTGCTTCACGTCCTTGCTGAAGGTCTGCGCCGCCAGCTTCAGTCCCTCGACCATTGTCAGGTAGGGGAACAACTGATCGGCCAGTTCCTGCACCGTCATGCGGTTGCGGATGGCGAGCACCGCCGTCTGGATCAGTTCGCCCGCCTCCGGGGCCACCGCATGCACGCCGATGAACCGGCCGCTGCCTTTCTCGATGACGACCTTGATAAAGCCGCGCGTGTCGAAGTTGGCGAGCGCACGCGGTACGTTGTCCAGGGTCAAGGTGCGACTGTCAGTTTCGATGCCGTCGTGATGCGCTTGCGCCTCGCTATAACCCACGGTGGCGACCTGTGGATCGGTGAACACCACCGCCGGCATCGCGCTTAGGTCCAGGACCGCCTCGCCACCGGTCATGTTGATCGCTGCACGGGTGCCCGCAGCCGCTGCCACATAGACGAACTGGGGCTGGTCGGTGCAGTCGCCTGCGGCATAGATATGCGGTGTATTCGTACGCATGCCTTGGTCGATGACGATGGCGCCCTGGGCGTTGACATCGACCCGCGCCGCTTCCAGGGCCAGGCTGCCCGTGTTGGGCGCCCGCCCGGTTGCGACCAGTAGCTTGTCGGCGCGTATTTCACCGTGTCCTGTGGTCAGTACGAATTCGCCCGCCACATGGGCGACCTGGCTGGCTTGCGTGTGTTCCAGCACCTTGATGCCCTCCATGCGGAACGCCGCCGTGATGGCCTCGCCGATGGCCGGGTCTTCGCGGAACAACAACGTGTTGCGCGCCAGGATCGTGACCTGGCTGCCCAGCCGGGCGAAGGCTTGCGCCAGTTCCACGGCCACCACCGATGAACCGATGACAACCAGGCGCGCAGGGATGGTGTCGCTCACCAACGCTTCCGTGGACGTCCAATACGGCGTGTCTTTCAATCCGGCGATGGGCGGAACAGATGGACTGGCCCCCGTGGCGACCAGGCAGCGGTCAAACACTACCACGCGCTCACCGCCTTCGTTCAAACGGACGGCAAGGCTGCGGGTGTCCTTGAAACGCGCATCACCGTGCAGCACGGTGATGGCCGGGTTGCCGTCCAGGATGCCTTCGTACTTGGCGTGGCGCAGCTCATCGACGCGGGCCTGCTGTTGCGCCAGCAGTTTGCTGCGATTAATTGCAGGCGCGGATGCCGCGATGCCGTCATCGAACGGGCTTTCACGGCGTAAGTGAGCGATATAGGCGGCGCGGATCATGATCTTGGACGGTACGCAGCCGGTGTTGACGCAAGTGCCGCCGATGGTGCCGCGCTCGATCAGCGTGACCGTTGCGCCTTGCTCGACGGCCTTTAGCGCCGCCGCCATGGCAGCGCCACCGCTACCAATCACGGCGACCTGCAACGGACGCTCGCCGTCGCTGCCCTTGTCGGCGGCCCCCGTCCACCCGCGCACCTTGTCGAGCCGACCGCTGGTGTTCTCGGTCGGCGGGGCATCGGCGAGCATCGCCTTGTAGCCGAGTTCGGTTACAGCGGTCGTCAGTGCGTCCGGTGCGGTGCCAGGGTCAAGGGCAAGCTGCGCGGCGCCTTCGGCGTAGGACACGACGGCTGACCGCACACCGGGCACTTTCTCCAAGGCTTCCTTGACGTGCGTCGCGCACGCGTCGCAGGTCATTCCGGCGATTTTCAACGTAGTCATGCAATTTCCCTTTTTCGCTTTGCGAGGGGCCAATGCCGTTATCGCCCTTTAGCGGGTAGTGCGCAGTCGTGCGGGCCGCAGCGGCGATTGGCTGGCGAGACGAAGTCCCAGATCGACACCCCGACCATCAAGGCCAAGCCGACATACATCAGCCGGGCCGTCCACCAGTTGCCCAGGAACCAGACCGTGGCGGCGAACACGATGGCCGGCCCGATCATGCCGAGCAGGCTGCGGTGCCATTGCCGATGGCTCAACCATCCCAGCGCATTCGCCAGGAAAGCTAAGGCGGCAAACAGCGGCAGCAGCCGGCTGATAAACAGGCCCTCGTACTGGCTCAGAAAGCCCAGTCCGATGGCCGCGCCAAAACTGGCGAGGGCCGGAAAGCAGGCCGCGCAGCCCATTGCGGACACGACGCTGCCGAGCGCCCCGGTTTTGTCAAAGATGCGTGTAATCAAAGCCATGATGTCGCTCCCGGTTCTGTTGCTTGCTGTTTGACGCTGGACGGATAGCCCGCGTCTTTGGTTGCGCTCATCAACGCGGCAACGTTGGTTTTGGCGTTGTCGTACGTCACCTGAATCGCGGTTTGGCCAACCACGGCGATCTTCTCGACACCATCGACTCTCTTGAGCGCGGTGCGAACGGTGATGGGACACGTGGCGCAAGTCATGCCGGGCACCGACAGGGCAACGGTTGTCACGGCGGCCCATGCCGGGGCAACGACGGCGACGAGAGCGAGGGAAACAAACAGTTTTTTCATGGTGAACTCCCGATCAATAGAAAAATGGCACAACGTAGGGAAAACCGAGCGCCACCAGTACCAGCGCAGCGACGATCCAGAAAATGAGTTTGTAGGTGGCGCGCACTTGCGGGACCGGGCACACCTCGCCCGGCTTGCAGGCGGCGGCCGGCCGGAAGATGCGCCGCCAGGCAAAGAACATCGCCACCAGTGCCGCGCCGATGAAGAGCGGCCGGCACGGCTCCAGCGCGGTCAGATTGCCAATCCAGGCACCGCTGAAGCCCAAAGTGACCAGGACTAGCGGCCCCAGGCAACAGGTCGAGGCGAGAATGGCGGCCAACCCGCCGGCGAAGAGGGCACCACGCCCGTTTGGTGGCTCTGACATCGGGTCCTATCGAAGGTAGAAAGAATGGCGTAACCTTACTTCCGTAGTCATGTACGGAGTCAAGCGGGATGCAATCTCTTTTTGGGAATCTGACCATAGGCGCTTTTGCCAAGGCGGCCGGGGTCAATGTGGAAACCATCCGGTTCTATCAGCGCAAGGGCCTGCTAGCGGAGCCAGACAAGCCTTTCGGCAGCATTCGCCGGTATGGCGAGGCGGACGTGACGCGGGTGAGGTTTGTGAAATCGGCCCAGCGGCTGGGCTTTAGTCTGGACGAAATCGCCGAACTACTCAGATTGGACGATGGCACCCACTGCGCCGAAGCCAGCCACCTGGCCGAGCACAAGCTCCAGGACGTGCGCGAGAAGATGGCTGACCTGGCGCGCATGGAAACCGTACTATCCGAGCTGGTGTGCGCATGCCATGCACACAAAGGGAATGTCTCCTGTCCGCTGATTGCGTCGCTGCAAGGGGACCGGACAGTGCCAGCGTGACGTAGCCGAGAGGTGATTACGCCTTAGTAGGTGATTTCATAAATACCGCAACGTATATGCTTGATAAATTGGGCCTTGTGTGAAGTCTTTGTGAGATCCTTCGTCAAGGGGTTGCATATGCCAAGGAAGAGTCCGTTCCAAATCGAACTGTCAGCGGTCGAATCGGTCGAGTTGAGTCGGCGTGCGACCGAGTACACGTTTCCGTATTTCGAGGTCGTGCGCGCCAAGATGATTCTGATGGCCGCAGACGGCATGGACAACGATGAAATTGCCGCACGGTTGCATGCCGGACGCGATGTGGTCAGCCAGTGGCGCAAACGCTTCTCCCAAGAGCGATTGGCGGGTCTGCAAGAGAGAGCTCGCCCGGAACGCCCTCGGGTCTTTCCCCCCCCAGAGCTCACGGTTGGGATCAAGTCGCTCGCGTGCGAGTTCCCCGCGGCCTTGGGTTTGCCACTGTCCAGGCTCAACGTGGCCGATGTGGCGCCACACGCGCAGCGCTCGGGCTTGGTGG
>SCRU01000121.1 GCA_004323695.1 Burkholderiaceae bacterium | reverse complement strand
GGGATAGCTGGGGGAAATAAGCGGCTACGCCGCGCGGGAACCAATGGCGCGCGCGGCGCTCCATATACCACCTCCAACGAACAATCAAACGAATGCTGCAAGTTCTCAAGGAATTCATCGAAAGCCTGGTAGCCCCGGCCGGCGACCAGTCGCCCCAGGCGCGCGAGCGCACGCTGCAATTGGCTACCGCCGTGCTGCTCGTCGAGGTGATGCGGGTGGACGGCAACACGGACGCGGCCCAGCGCAGCGCCGTCATGGCCGCGCTGCGCGAGCGGTTCGCGCTGCCCGATGAGGCGCTGGCGCAGCTCGTGGAACAGGCACGGCAGACCGCCGAAACGGCAAACGACTACTACCGTTTCACGAGCAGCATGAACGAGCAGTTCACGCAGGCGCAGAAAATCCAGGTGGTGGAAGCGATGTGGCAGGTGGCCTACGCCGACACCCAGCTCGACGCGAACGAAATCAGCCTGATCGGCAAGATCGCTGACCTGCTCTATGTGACCCAGGGGGAATACATCGGCGCCAAGATGCGCGCCAAGGAAGCCGCCCTGCTGAGCCGTCGCCAGGACGCTGTGGAGTTGGCGGACCGCAAAACGCCCTTCAGCAAGATGTAGGCGCTATTGGATGTTGTAGTTGGTAATTTTGGTGATGCCGTGTCCTGTCTGGACCTCGGTTCCGAACGAGACCATGTCTAGATAGTAGGAGGCCGGGAGGTAGCCCCGGTTGACAGCATCTGCCACGAACTTGTTGATGTTCAGCCTGATTTGAGTCATGGGCGACGTCGCGAAATAAGCGACATAAGGCCAGGATCGCGCCCCACTTTTCATCTGGAAATGACGTATTTTGTAGGACGCGCCGTCGATCGTGACAGGCCACCAAGTCGCAAAGCCGTCCAGGTCGGGGATGTTGTAGTCCGTCATGATCATGAGCTCGCCTTCAATTTGTGGTGCCGATTTGGGGCTTCTGCTCACAAAAATATCAATCGCGGTGTCGTAGATGCACGGCCCCGAGATGCATGTGGTCGTGGCGGTGCCCGTCACCATCAAACTAGGCAACGCTGAAATCGGTGCCGGCAACAGCGGCGTGGTGGACGGTCGGTACGAATTCTGTTGACCAAACTGGATGTTGGGGTAAGTCTTGACGGTTGAATTGGATGACGCGAAGTTCCAGTCAAATTCAGCATTGATGACGCCACCCGGCGACCGAATGGTGGCGCTGGTGCATTGTTTGTACGCCGACGTACCGGGATTCCAGATATTGCCCGACACGGCAAAACCGCCGAATGTGTTGATCGATTCGCCGGGAGACAAGTTGGAGAAACAGGTGTTTGGGAAGGTCCTCGACGTTGGCGCAACGGATGACGATACCGGGCTGGGGGCTGGTGCAAGAGCCGGTGCAGCGACCGCGCTTGCGACACTCAAGGCCAACACAATTATTGCGAAAGGTCGCTTGGAGCGACTGCGATAGATCTTCATGGCGGCCCACTATAACGGAACATCCGCCCTGATGGCGCACCGGGAAAATCGATTGTTTGCTGCAGACCAGACTCTACTGAATGTTGTAGTTGCTGATAGTTGTGACGCCTTGTCCCCTCTCAACTTCAGTGCCAATCTCCACCATGTCGAGGTAGTAAGACGACTGGATGTAGCCTCGGCGCACGGCATCCTGCACGAAGCTTCCGACGTTTATATTGATATTGGAAATTTGCGTGGTGGGGTAATACGCCACATAAGGCCATTCGCCATTCATCATGAAATATTGCACGTTGTAGGTAATGCCGCCATACGTGAAAGAGCCTACTATGTTCCCTGGTTTTCCATCCCCGCTCAGGTTGTATTGGAGCATGATCATCAACTCGGCTTGAGGAATCTTGGACCACGAATTGGCGCTGCTGCTGAAGAAGATGTCGAAGGCGCTGTCGTACCAGCATGGCCCAACGTTGCACGTGGTGGCGACGTTGCCGGTCACGTTCAGGCTCGGTAGCGCCGTGACCGGCGCCGGCAAAAGAGGTGTTGTGGAAGCCCGATACGTATTCTCCCGCCCAAACTGGATGTTCGGATAGGTTTTTACATTCGTATTGGAGGACGCAAAGTTCCAGTCGAACTCGGCGCTGGCTACCCCGCCCGACGGCTGAATGGAGGCGCTGGTGCATTGCGTGTAGGTCGACGATCCAGGATTCCAGATGTTGCTCGAGACGGCAAATCCACCAAAGGTATCAATCGTGTTGGTTGAACCGTTCGCGAGGCAATGGCTGAAGGTCTGGGTTCCGGGCGCAAAAGATGCTGAGCCATCTCCACCTCCACCTCCACCTCCACCTCCATCTCCACCCCCGCCGCAGGACGCCAGCGCAAGCACCACCAGCGCAATTCCAAGATATTTGAATTTCATGATCATTTTTTCCATGCTCCGGTGGTCAGGCTTGGCCAGGGCGTGGTGGCTGCCGTTAACTTAATGATTCCCTCGAATCAAAGCGAGCGGTCGAAGGTTCGTGTCCGGCTGGATTCTGCTGGGTAAGCATGAAAGTCCTGTTTCAAGATGCTTCGCGCTGACGCCTTTGTCCGTTGCCCCGAAGCAATGGGCAGCCCGTTGGCATCGCGACGGGAACCAATGGCATATCGACCAGTCTGATGCCAAGGTCGTCTTCGACGAAAACGCCCAGACTCCTGTTGGAATAGACGCTCGTCGTACCGCCGCTGGGTGGGCGCCGTGCACGCCACTTGCCTAGCCTTACGCGAGCCGGGCCAGGATTGGCGCCATGCTGCGCAGCCATGCCTCGGGACACCGATGCCACAATCGTTGTTACATTTTTCCGCTGAAGGGAACAATTCCCGCATTCCGAAAGTACTGGTATGTGTCGCGCCGACCACACGAGCAGTCATGGAGAGCGCGTTCAGGTTGCCGAAGCGGCCTGAGTAAAGCCGCCGTCCATCAATCCGATACGCTCGGCCCGATGGGCGCACGCCAGCGCTGCCCGGAGGGTCACTCCGCCAGCGGGCGCGACAGATAAACCCCTTCGCGCCCGACGATCGCCGCGCGCGCGGGCATCAGGATCGTGCAGTCGTCGCAAGGAGCGCGGATTTCGTCGGAACCGTCGGTGGCAATGAGCTCGCCCTTGGCAAATACCTCGAACCCCACGCAGGGCCGGCTGAACCTGAATTCGGGCGTCTTGATTACGTAGGTCTGCAACAGCTCGAAGCGCCGGGCCGGGCCCACGGGCGTCGCATCCGCCTCGGGCTCGATCAGGCCAAAGTGCGCCAGAAAGGCATACGCGACGCGCGTCGCCAGGTCGCTGCTGGCACGGCGGAAGTGCTGGCCGCATTCGACCACCATGGCGGCGCCTCGGCCGTCGGCTCCCGCAAAGTGACCGTACTGGATCAGCGGCGTGCCCGAGCCCAGACCGTCGGGCATGACCAGATGCACCCGCGGGCGACCGATCGCCAGCGCCACCTCGCCATTGCGCGCGAATCCGGGATAGACCCAGAACGGCTCGACGTCCTGACTCGTGGAGTGAATGTCAAGCAGATGATCGGCTTGCGCCAGGACCGGGCGCAGCTCGCGCGCGCGGCGCAGCTCCGGACTGTCCTCGGGGCCATCCAGCCACTCGGGCGACCAGATGCGGTTCAGGTTGTGCACGAGCAGGCGGCTCTCGAACGGCTGCGCCGGGTCGAACGTCTCGTACGCCGCCACGTTCGCAAAACTGACGGTGAGCGTGCCGATCCGCGGTCGCACGCCGCTGTCGAGCAGGTGGGTGGCCGCCACCATGCCGCACAGCTCATTGCCGTGCGTGAGCGCATTCACCAGCACATGCGGCCCGGGCTTGCCCGACTCGAAGCGGTGTACATAGTCGATGCCCACATTACCGCGGCGGTAAGCCGACAGGTCGCGCGGCAGGACTTCAAAGGCAGGTTGTTGCGTTGCTGTGGTCGAGTTCATGAATACTATGCTTTTGATAGCTATTTAGATAACATATACAAGGGCTTTGATGAGATTCTATCGTCAATCTGGTGATCCGGGCAGCACTGGCCTGGCGGTCTGTTAAGGTAACGGCCGAGCCGAAGGTGATCGACCGCAGGTCCATCGCCCCTCCCGGATACATCGTTGCCGTTCATGAAGCTTTCCCTGTTGCCGCGTTTGCGGGCCCAGTTGCAGCGCCTTCACCATGGCGCAGCGGGTGACCGCTGGTTCCCGCATGTGCCGCTGGCCGTGTTGTTCGCGCTGGGCGGCATCTGGATGCTGCGCGTCAACGTGGGCGAGAACTGGCGCGCGTACGCCGATGCGTTGCTGGGCGGCGCGGCACAGCTGCAGCCCCGGCTGCTGCCCTCGATCCTGATCGGCGGCGGCATGATCACGATGGCACTGGGGCTGCTGCTGCGCTCGCGGCTGGCCTGGACCATGGCGCTGCTGCTCGTGGTGACGGCCGGCGTCAGTCTGCTGTTCACGGGGCGGCCCGACGGGCGCATCCTGCTCGGCTATTTTGTCTTCATGCTGATGGCATTGCTGGCGGCGTGGCGCCAGTTCGACCGCTCCAGCGTGGCCGCCAGCACGCTGTTTGCGCTGACCTCGGTCGCCATGCTGATGCTGTACGCCACCTTCGGCAGCTACTATCTCGGCGCGGAGTTCAAGCCGCCGATCGGCGATGTCGTCACCGCGCTGTATTACGCCATGGTCACCATGACTACGGTCGGCTACGGCGACATCACGCCGCAGACACCGGAAGCCAAACTGTTCGCCATCTCGGTGATCGTGCTCGGCGTGGCGGTGTTCGCCACCTCGCTGACGGCCGTGATCGCACCCATGGTCAGCCGCAGTCTGCAACGCATCGTCAATCGGAAGGGCACGGGCATGAAACGGGAAAATCACTTCGTCGTCATCGGCAAAACCTCGCTGGCCATCAACACCTGGCACGAACTGGCCCGGCGCGGCCGCCCCGTGACGCGCTTGCTGCGCGAGACGCCGGAAGACGGCGAGTTGAAGGACGTCGATTTCGTCGTCGGCGACCCCAGCAACCTCGATGTGCTGCGCGAGGCCGGCGCGCAGCATGCCGAAGCCGTGCTGGCGATGCTTGCCGACGATTCGGAAAACGCGTTCGTGGTGCTCGCGGTCAGGGAGCTGGCCGGCAAGGCGCGCACCGTGGCGGCGGTGAACGACGCGCACCATCTGAGCCGTGTGAAACTGGCGCAGCCCGACGTGGTGATCGCGCCGCAGGTACTCGGTGGCGAATTGCTGGCGATGTTGCTGTCGGGCGAGCAGGTGACGCCGGATTTTGTGATGCAGCGGGTGTTCCAGGAGAACAAGCCGGCCACCCAGGCATCGGCCACCGGGCGATCCTAGACGGCTTCCTCTAGGATTTCGCCCACCATTAGGTCGCTTGCACTAGAGCGCAACCGGAGAATTCACCTGTCGACCTTTCAATTCTTCAGGAAATCATCATGAGCACCAAGAACCTCTCCGCCGTTGTAACCGACTTGATCGAGTCCTATGGCAATACCTCCAGAAACGTGATCAATGCGTACCGCACCGGCGGCGAGCGCATCGTCGGCTTCATGGAGCAGCGCTGGGAGCGCGCCCTGGAAGCGTCCAGCCCGAAACTGACCGCCGAAGTGATTGACAACGCCTCGGCCGCGCAGAAGCTGTTCGGCAGCTACTATGCCCAGGGCCTGGCACTGGCGACCAATGGCTGCGACACGGTGGTCAACGAGATCGTCAAGTTGGCGGGCCAGGGCCTGCAGCGGGCAGCCGCAAACGCGAGCCGCTTCGAAGAGAAAACGGGTGTGACCGCCCTGAGCAAACTGGCAGCCGCCAGCGTGCCTGCGGCCGTTCTGGCCAGCAAGCTGGCGGCGCAGCTGGAAGAAAAGTCCGGCGAACTGGCCCGGAAGATCGCCGGCGACGAGGCCGCGCCGGTCAGGAATGTGTCGGCGTTCAAGAAGGCACGCGCCGCCGCCTGAGTCCAAACCTCGTCTGGCCGCCGCGCTCGCCGGGCTGAGCGCGGCGGCTTTTCCTTTTGGGCCGCCGCCCGGCATCCTTCTTGGCCGGAGGTCAGGCCGGCAGCAGGCCGAGACGCTCGGGTGACAGGTATTGCTCCAGATAGACATCGAAGGCCATCGTGTCCGCCGCCTCGATTTTTTTCTGGTCGTCCACCGACTGCTGCGCCATGGCTCGAAACCGGGCCTGATCCTGTACCGAGAAGGGCAGTTCCAGCAGCGCGCTTCGGGTCTGCAGGGATTTTGCGCGCGCGAAGCGGACGAACGAGTTGTCGAATTCGCCCGCCATCACGTCCAGCACGCGCGCCGAGGGCAGCGTGGCGGGATCCGCCAAACCCGTGCGGGCGGCGGCCACGGCTTCCGCGTACCGCGCGCCACCATGCACGGTGTCGAGCCGCGCGGCGATCGGCGCGCAGGCCTCGACCAGCTCCATGCCCCAATCGGTCAGAAGCACCTCTCGCCCGTCGCGCTCCAGCCGCAGGCCCGGTTCGCGACCGCGCGCCGCCACGCGGTCGCGGGCGTGCGCTGTCTCGACAATCTCGCGCGGCGTATCCGGCTGACTGTCGGCGAGCAGGCAATGCAGCAGAAATACATCCAGAAAGCGCATGGTCTGCTCCGTGATGCCCACGGGGACGAACGGGTCGAGGTCCATCAGGCGCACTTCGATGTATTCGACCCCTCGCTCACGCAGCGCATGCAGCGGCCGCTCGCCAGGCCGGATCACCCGCTTGGGCCGGATCGTGCCGTAGAACTCGTTCTCGATCTGCAACAGGCTGGTGGCAAGCTGGTTGTAATCGCCGCCCGGATTGCGCACACCGATGGCTTCGTACGCCGGGTAGGGCCGGGTCAGCGCGTCCTGCAACGATGCGCCATAGCCATCGAGGCTGTTGAAACTGACCGCAATCGACGCCTGGGCATCGCTCTGGTAGCCCAGGCGCCCCATGCGCAGCGAGGTCCCGTGCGGCATGTACATGGTGTGCTCATTCAGCATTTGCAGCTCATGCGCACGCCCCGCCACAAAACTGGAACACAGGGCCGGCGAGGCGCCGAACAGGTACAGCAGCAGGAAGCCGTGGCGGCGGAAATTTCGAATCAGCGCAAAGTAGGCTTCGCTGGAGACGTTCGGCAAGGACCAGTTGTAGTGGATACCGGAGATGGTCTGCATGCGCCGGCCATAGCGGTGACCCAGACCCATGCGGTAGACGCTTTTGGAGCGCCCGATATTGGACGAACCATAGCGGCCGATCGGAATGGTCTCGTCCGGGGGCAGGCCGCAGGGCATGCTGGAAACCCACAGCATCTCGTCGCCCGCCTCCTGCATCACGCGGTAGGTGAACTGGTGCAACTGGGTGAGTTCGTCCAGGCACGTCTGCACGCCCGCGTGCACACCGGTGATGAGCTCGACCTGCGATTCGCTGAAATCGGTGGTGATGTGCGGATGCGTGAGCGCCGCGCCGAGCGCGGCCGGGTGCGGCGTCAAGGCCAGCGCGCCATTCGACTGCGCACGCAGGCTCTCCTTTTCGATGCCGCGGCGCATCCCCTTCAGTCGCTCAGGGGTCAGCGCATCCAGGCGCTCTTGCAAACTGCTCATGTCGATGGTTCCCGAATCGGTTCGGGCTGAAAGGTAACACAGGCCGCCAATACCTGCCCGCCAGCGCAAGTGCGCGCGCTGTGCTACAGCCGCGTCAGGGCCAGGCCCAGCGTGGCCACGATCGACACCCCGAAAATCATCAGGCCAATGCCGCGTCGCCGGCTGGTCTGCAGCCACAGGATCACGCCGGAGAGCGACAGGAAGATCAGGCTGCCGGCCAGCGTGTCCACCAACAGAATCCAGCCCAGCGACATTCCTACGCCCTTGTGCATGTTGGTCAGCGTGGCCAGGAGGCCGTTGCGCATGGTGGTCACGCCGACCGAGCGGTTGCCGCGCCAGTAGTCGGCCTGCACGACCGCATGGGGGCCGCCGAAATTGAATACCCAGCGCTCAGGCTGCCGGAGCGCCGCCGGCGGTGCGTCGCGGGGCGCCGCATGATCGCCCGGGCCCGCCCAAGCGACGCGCCTGGCCGGTTCGATGCGCGTCGAATTCGGAGGGCGGTCGAGTGCGAGCGTTCCTTGCAGCCAGACCGCCATCTCGGCCGCCGTTGCAGGCGCCGGGTCGGGCAACGCAAGCTGGGCATTCATACGCTGCTGCGACATGGTCGGAAGCTTGAGTACCGCGCGGTGGTTCAACCAGATCCCGCTGGTGCCGAAAGTCAACCCGAGCAATGCGCCCCACAAGCCGAACCAGCCGTGGGTCTTGCGCATCCAGCGCACGAACGCGGCGCGGCGGTGCTGCGAATGCAAGGCACGCGCGCCCGCGCCGGGTGTCGCCGGCGCCGCTCCGCCATCGGAATTCATTATGATTTCGCGCACAGTCATCAGGTATCGCTCCATTTGCGCAGCAGGTTGTGATAAGTGCCCACCAGCGTGCGCCGCGCGACGGCGTCGGCGCCGCTCTGATTCAGGCGCTGGATCGCGTTGTCCAGGTCGAACAGCAGGGCACGCTCGCCGTCCCCGCGCACCAGGCTCTGCACCCACATGAAACAGGCGACACGCACGCCGCGTGTGATGGGGGTCACCTGGTGCAGGCTGCTCGCGGGGTAGAGAACCATGTCGCCGGCCGCGGGCTTGGCACTGTGCATACCGTAGGTGTCCTCGATCTGCAGTTCGCCGCCGTCGTAACTGTCCGGGTCGCTGAGAAACAGCGTGGCGGACAGGTCGGTACGCAGCTTGGCACCGCTGTGCGGGTGCAGCCGCACGCCGCCGTCCACGTGCAGGCCGAAGGCCATGCCCTCGCTGTAGCGGTTGAACATGGGCGGGTACAGCACGTTGGGCAAGGCCGCACTGATGAAGAGTGGATTGCGTTCCAGCGCCGCCGCCACGATTTGCTGGCACTCCCGCGCCACCCGGGATTGCTCGTCGATCTGCTGATTGAACTTGACGGGCGCGCCCTGATGCCCCGCCGTGACCCGTCCATCGACCCAGGCGTCGCCGGCAACGTCCAGCCGCGCGCGCACCGCGGCCAACCGTTCGGCATCAAGCACCTGAGGAATGGAGATCAACATATCGTGCCACCAGCAAACACGCCGCGCGCGCGGACCAGGTTCATCAGAAGCGATACGCCACCGACACCATGGCCGAGCGGCCCAGGCCCGGTACGGCGCGCCCGCCATCGGACGGAATCAGCGCGTCGTAGTAGTTCGTGTCGAACAGGTTGTACACATTCAGCCGGATGTCGTACCGGGGCTGGTGATAGGCCACCATGGCGTCCCAGCGCGTGTAGCTGCCGACTTGCACCAGATCGGTGTTATTGGCGAAACGCGATGAGCTGTAAGTCGCACCGGCTCCCACCTCCCACTGCGGCGCGATCGCGTAGCTGGACCACAGGCTGGCGGAATCTCTCGGCGTGTTCGCCGGCACCATGCCATTCGTGCCGGGCGCCACGCCGTTGACGATCAATGCATCGAGGTGGGTGTAGCCGCCGAAGACCTGGAGCTTGCTGGTGACGTGTCCCGCCACGCCGGCCCGCGCGCCGTTCACGCGCACGGTGCCGGTTGCGGTGTACGTGCCGTCGGGGTTCTGCGAGCGCGCGTTGTCCTGGGTGATCTGGAACGCCGCCGCCGTCAGCGACAGATTGCCCCCGTTCAGGTCCCATTTGCCGCCGCCCTCGTACGCCTTGTTCGTCGCCGGCGGCAGCGGCTGGGCGCTGCCCGTGGTCGAGACCAGTTGCTCCAGCGACGGATCGAACGAGGTGCTGTAGGAAACATAGTAGGTCTGCACGGGCGTCGGCTGCCAGATCGCGCCGGCGCGCACACTGGTGAAGTTCACTACCTGGTTCAGCGATGCCGCCGAATTCGCGCTCGGGATGGAGTTGCCGATGCTCGCGCTGAAGCGATCCTGACGCAGCCCCCCGACCAGCTTGAATTGCGGGCTCAGTTCCAGAATGTCGTTGAAGTAGCCGGCCACGGTAGTCGCATTCGCCGAGGCGTCGTTGCCGGCAATGCCCGGCGCGTTGGCTGGCGAGCTGGTCTGCGGCGGATCGAGCAGCGGCGTGCAGCCCACATAGCCGGCACTCAGCGTACTACCGTTGCACGAGCCGGTGCGGGAGTAGGCCTGGTTGTCGTAAGTGTCGTGGCCCAGTTCCACGCCGGCCAGAAACGTATGCTTGACCGCGCCCGTCTCGAATCGGGTGTTGAACTCGGTCAGGTTGAACAGCGACATGTCGTGAATCACGCGGTCATGGCTTTGCTGGCGCACCCAAAGCTGGCCGAGCGGCAGCGCGCTGGTTGCGGCGGCCGGTGCCGCGGTGGTACCCGCGGAGAACGGCACGAAAGCGCCGCCGGCTCCGGTGAGGGTGCCAATGCTTTGCGGCGCGGTCTCGCGTGCATCGGTGGTGACGTCGTTGTACTGCGTCTGGTTGCGGATCGAACTGGCCGCTGTCAGCCGGTGCTCGATGACCGCGCCCAGCGCGCCGATATCCGAAATGGTGCGGTCGTCCGTAAAGCCATAGGCCGTCTTCGAATTCACGTTGACCGGCGCTCCGTTCAATGGCGGCACGCCGTAGTCCGGCATGTCGTGGTTGTGCTGCAGCAGCCCTGTGAGGGTAATCTCGGTAGGTGTGCCGATCCCGAATCGGAGCGACGGGGCGATGCCGAAGTCCTGCAACTTCGTCTGATCCCGCGTGGTCGCGTCGCCCTGCTGCCCCATCGCGGCCACGCGAAACGCCGAGGTATCGGACAGCGGCTGGTTGTGATCCAGCGTGCTGCGCAGCAGGCCCGTGGTGCTTGCCGATACCTGGATTTCGTCCGCGGGCTTGAGCGAGGGTTTTTTGGTCACCTGGTTGATCACGCCACCGGTGGAGCCGCGGCCGAACAACATCGACGACGGTCCCATCAGTACCTCGATGGAGTCCAGGGCAAAGGTATCGCGGTAATACTGGGCCCGATCACGCGCGCCATCCAGATAAAGATCGGTGCGCGCGGTGAACCCGTTCAGGTTGATGTTGGTTCCGATCTGACCGCCCTCGGCCCCGCCGATGGTCAGACCTGGCACATTGCGCAATGCGGACGCCAGCGAGGTCGCGCCTTGCGACTGCATGACCGCCTGATTGATGATCGTGACCGACTGTGGAATATCGCGCAAATCGGACGGCAACCGGCTGACCGAGTTGACGTTCGCACCGAAGTCGTTGTTTTCGGCCGTGGCCGTGATTTGCACCGGCCGTAAGGTTTTCGGCTCGCTGGCCCCGGTCCCGGGCGCCGCGGCCCCGGTGTCGGACACCACCCGAACCGGGGCCGGCGTCGCGGCCTGCTGGGCCAGGGCGGCCGGCGCCGAAACCAGGCCGAGCAGAGCCAGGGTCACCGGAGTGCGCCGCCCCACCGGACGATGATTGCAATGCATTGTTGTCCTTTCTCTGGTGCATCGATGAACAAACAGCCCTCGGCGTCAGCACTGGCGCCCCCTCGCTGGGTTCATGGTCAGAGAAAGTATAAATGCGAATCAGTCGTATTTGCGTAATTATTTAAAAATATTACCCATACCGGTGCAGCCGTTGCCTGAAGTCGGCTCAGGTACTGGCGTGCCCCGCCCTGGCCTTGCCCACCTCATTGGCGCCTTGCGCCGCGCCGCTTTGCGGCACCATTTCGCCTGCCCGCGCCGTCACTTCCGCCAGCCGTGCAACAAGTTGTTCAGGCACGCCGGCATCCGTGCCCATCCAGACGCCGCCGGTAAGCGTGACGTGCGCCGCCTCGAAGGTGCCGGCTCCGGCGCAGAGGATCGTGCGATTCGGGGCATCGCTGGACGCCAGCACCAGCATCGCCGGCACCACCGCTTCGGGCTTCAGGGCCTGCAGCACGGCCTCGGGCATCAGCCCTTCGGTCATGCGGGTTGCCGCGGTGGGCGCCAGGCAATTCACGCGGATGTCGTGTTTGGCGCCCTCGATCGACAGGGTCTGCATCAGGCCCACCAGCGCCATCTTGGCCGCGCCATAGTTGGCCTGGCCGAAATTGCCGTACAAACCGGACGACGAGGTCGTCATGACGATGCGCCCGTATCTTTGCTCCGTCATGTGCGGCCAGGCCGCCTTGGTGCAGTTCACGGCGCCCATCAGATGCACCTCCAGCACCAGCCGGAAGTCGTCCAGGTCCATCTTGGCAAAGCTCTTGTCGCGCAGGATACCGGCGTTGTTGACCAGGATATCGACCCGGCCCCAAGCGTCGACGGCCTGCCGCACCATCGCCTGAACCGCCTCGTAATCGGTCACCGAAGCGCCGTTGGCAATGGCCTGACCGCCCGCGGCCCGGATTTCGGCGGCCACGGCCTGTGCGGCACCCGACGGTGCGCCGACCGAACCGTCACGCGCCCCGCCCAGGTCGTTGACCACCACTTTGGCGCCGCGCGCCGCCAGCGCGAGCGCATGCGCGCGGCCGAGTCCGCCGCCCGCGCCGGTGACGATGGCAACGCGGTTCTTGAAGTCGATACTCATAAGATTACTTCCTGTCATGTTGGTGATGCGTGCCCGGCCCGGCTTCTGATAGCCTTTGCAGGGAACGCGCTGTACTTTAATGGAGTATTCGGCGCGACCACCGAAAGCCGCCAATGCAACTGAACTCCGAGGCCATCACCACCCCACCCCGCGCCGCCGCCACGGTGGTGATGCTGCGCGACGACGCCGAGGGTCTGGAAGTGTTTTTGCTCAAACGACATGGGCTCTCGGACGTGCTGGGCGGCGCCTATGTTTTCCCCGGCGGCAAGGTGGACGCGCACGATGCGGAACTCGACATGGCCACCCGGCTGGACCAGTCGCCACAGCAACTGCACGCGGGGCTGAACGAGCCCGATATCGATGCCCTGACGGCCGCCAGCCTGTATGTGGCTGCGCTGCGCGAAGCATTTGAAGAGTCGGGCGTGCTGTTTGCGCAGGACGCATCGGCCTGGCAGGCCCGGGAGGCCGGCGAGTTGCTGCGCCAGGGCTGCGGCTTCGGCGAGGTGCTGTCGCGCATGGCGCTGCGCCTGCACACGCGCAGCGTGGTGCCGTGGTCGCGCTGGATCACGCCGAAAGTGTCGGCGGTCGTGAACAAGCGCTTTGACACGCGATTCTTCGTGTCGGCGGTTCCACCGGATCAAATTGCGCGTCACGACGAGCATGAAACCACAGAGAGCGCCTGGCTGCGTCCGCGCGCTGCACTGGAGCAATACCGGGACGGCCGCATCGAGCTGGCACCGCCACAGATCATGAGCCTGGCGCACCTTTCGCACCACGCCACCGTCGACAGCGTGTTGCAGGAAGCGCGCAGGCGCAGGCCTCCGGTGATCCGGCCGGAATCGTTCGAGCAAGACGGGGAACGCGTGATCTGTTACCCCGGCGACGAACGCCATTCCATGCATGAACGCGCGCTGCCCGGACCAACCCGGCTGCACTATCACAACCAGCGTTTCGAGCCCCTGGAAGGTTTCGAGGCGCTGTTTGCGTGACGCCCGGGCCGCACGTCATTCCCGCTTTACCCATCCATCCCGAACCCGGCCACACCCGAAGGAGCCCTGCCATGTCCACTCTCACCAATCACCAGGTCCGCCTGGCCGCACGTCCGGTCGGCACGGCAACACGCGCCAACTGGAGCACCACCACCGAAGCCGTCGCGCAGCCCGCCGAAGGTGGCGTGCTGGTCAAGACACTGGCGCTGTCGCTGGACCCCGCGATGCGCGGCTGGATGAACGAGGGCAAGAGCTATATCGCGCCCGTGGGCATAGGCGAAGTCATGCGCGCCGGCGGCATCGGCAAGGTGATTGCATCGAGGAATCCGAAATTTGCCGCAGGCGATATCGTCTCGGCCGCGCTCGGCGTGCAGGAGTATCTGCTGATTGCACAGGGCGACATCCCGCGCAGCGGCCTCGCGAAGATCGACCTGGCACTGGGCAGCCTGACACAGTGGCTGAACGTGCTCGGCATGCCCGGCATGACCGGCTATTTCGGGTTGATGGACGTGGGCCTGCCCAAGGCAGGCGAGACCGTGGTGGTGTCCGGCGCCGCGGGCGCGGTAGGACAGACGGTCGGCCAGCTCGCCAAGATCAAGGGTTGCCATGTGGTCGGCATCGCAGGCGGCAAGGCCAAGTGCGACTGGGTCGTGCAGGAGCTCGGTTTTGACGCCTGCATCGACTACAAGGCCGGCGACGTGAAGGCCGGCCTCAAGGAGCATTGCCCGAGAGGGGTGGACATCTACTTCGACAATGTCGGCGGGGATATCCTGGACGCGGTGCTGGCGCGGCTGGCGCGCGGCGCCCGCATCGTCATCTGCGGCGCCATCAGCCAGTACAACAACACTGGCGCCGTTCAGGGGCCGAAGAACTACCTGAGCCTGCTGGTGAATCGCGCGCGCATGCAGGGCATCGTGGTGTTCGACTACGCCGACCGCTACCCCCTGGCCGTGGCCGAACTGGCAGGTTATTTGAAAGATGGCCGCATGAAAAGCAAGGAAGATGTCGTGACGGGTCTGGACACCTTTCCCGAAGCGCTGACCCGGCTTTTCACGGGCCAGAACTTTGGCAAGCTGGTTCTGCAGGTCGCCGAGGACTGAGCTGCGCCCAAGCGCAGGCGCCGCGCGCGGTCAGCGTGTCAATCCAGCAGCGCGGCGTACACCAGGTCGCGAAACAGCTGGCGGTAGAGTTCGCGCTGGTTTGGCGCCTGGACCATCATGAGTGCAAACAGGTCCTGCGCCGGATCCACGAAGAAGGTCGTGCCCGCCATGCCGCCCCAGAAGTACGAACCGACCGAACCGGGCACCGACGCCAGCCCCGGCGCAGTGCGTACCGCAAAACCCAGGCCAAAGCCGTGGCCAGGCGTGAGTAGCGTCGCCGAGCCGCTGTGCGAGTTGACCGGGATGGCACCAAGATGGTCGGCCGTCATCCAGTCCACGATGCGCGGACCCAGCAGGCGCACGCCGCCGAGCTCGCCCCGGTTCAGCATGAACTGCAGAAAGCGCGCGTAATCCATCGCGGTCGAAACCAGGCCCCCGCCGCCCGACTCCATCTGCGGCCGTTGCCGCGGGTCGAACAAGGCCATCGCCACGCCGCCCTCCGGATCCCGCGCAAAAGGCTCGGCGATGCGGTGATGGTGCTCGGGCGCCACCCAGAAGCTGGTCTCATGCATGCCCAGCGGCATGAAGATCTGCTCGCGCAGGAAGTCGCCGAGCGCCTGTCCGCCGAGTACCTCCGTGAGACGGCCCAGCACGTCGGTGGCGCGGCTGTACTCCCAGACACTGCCGGGCCGCGCGATCAGGGGCAGCGCCGCGAGGGCCTGCGAGAACTCCGCGTTGCTGCGTTCGCGCGAGCCGATGCGCACCGCACCATATTGCCGCTGCACCGCCGACATCCCGAGAAACTCGTAGGTCAGGCCGGCCGTGTGGCGCAGCAGATCCTGCACCGTGGCGCCCGACGCCGCGGCCTGCAAATCCACACTGCCATGCCGCTCCACGGCTACTTGCTGCGCCGCGTATTCCGGCAGGTATTTGGAGACCGGGTCGCTCAGCAGCAGACGGCCCTGCTCCAGCAGCATCATGACCGCCACCGACACGATCGGCTTGGTCATGGAATAGATGCGAAACAGCGAGTCCTGCGCCATGCGGGTGCCGCTCGCCGGGTTCTGTTGCCCCATTGCCTCGAACAGCGCCAGCTTGCCGTGGCGCGCCAGCAGAACCACGGCGCCGGGCAGGCGTCCCTGGTCAATCTCGGACTGCAGGACCAGCCGCAGCCGGTCCAGGCGTGCGGTGTCAAACCCCACATCGGCCGGAAGGGCATTGGAAAACGGGGATACCGAACTCATGCGTGCCACTCTTTCCAGGTATTCGAAACGAACTGCTCTACACCCACAATACTATCATATTAATAGCAATATACATGGACTGGATATGGGCGAAAGGCGTTTTTTACTTTGAGTTTTGGCGCTCTGCCTCTTGCAGCGTGCGCCACATCACCTTGCCGCTGCCGCTCTTGGGCAGTACATCGACGAACTGCACGATGCGCGGCATCTTGTACACGGCCATATGCTCGCGGCACCAGTCCATGATGTCCTGCTCGCTCACCTTGCCCTTGTGGGATGGCCGCAATACCACCACGGCCTTGACGGTTTCGCCGCGGTAGCTGTCCCTGGCCGAGATGATGCAGGCCTCCTGGATCGCGGGGTGCCGGAACATCAGGGCCTCAACCTCGGCCGGCCAGACCTTGAAGCCCGAGGCATTGATCATGCGCTTGAGCCGGTCGGTCAGGAAGAAATAACCGTCCTCGTCCACCCGGCCCAGGTCGCCCGAGCGGAAGAACTTCTTTCCCTCGAAATCGATGAAGGCTTCAGCCGTTGCATCGGGCCGCTTCCAGTAACCCGCAAACACTTCGGGGCCATGGATGATGATTTCGCCCTGCTCGCCCTGCGGCACTTCCTGCAGCGTGTCGGGGTTGACGACCCGCGCATCGGTGCTCATGAAAGGGATGCCCAGGCACTGCTGCTTCGGATTGTCCGGCGGGTTGCTGTGCGATGGCGCGGCGGTCTCGGTCAGCCCGTAGCCCTCCGCATAGCGCAGCCCGAACTGATCCAGCAGGCGCTGGGCGACCGCCTGCGGCATCGCCGCACCCCCGCCGCCAATCGAGACCAGACTCGACAGGTCGTAGCGTTCGAAGTTCGGGCTGGCGAGCAGGTCGATCACCATGGTCGGGATGTTGGTCCAGTGCGTCACGCGCCACGCCGAAATCAGGCGCCCAGCCAGGTCGCGGTCCCAGCGGGGCATCATCACCATTGTGGCCGCTGCGTAGATCGCCGTGTGCATCTGGCTGACCATGCCGGTGATGTGAAACATCGGAACCACGGCGAGCACGATGTTTTCCGGTGTGCCGTTGCCCCACAGGCAGCTCGCCACCGTGTTGTGCATGATGCTGGCATGCGGGTGCATGCAGCCCTTGGGCAGGCCCGTGGTGCCGCTGGTATAGGGCAGGATCGCGAGGTCCCCGGGCCCCACCGAGTGCGCGGGCGGCTCGCCCGGCGTGGCCAGCGCATCGTCCCACGCGATGACCTGGCCACCCTGCAGAGTCGGTGCCGCGTGGCGCGAGGTCAGCCAGGGGACCCAGGCCTCGGGCGGCGCGTTCTCGCCTCGCGCCTGGGCGTCGAATGCATCGGTGAAACGCGTCACGATCAGGTGCGACAGGCGCTCGGACGCTGCCAGTGCATCGCTGGCCTGCGCCAGCTCGGCCGCAAGATCCGCCGTCGTGATGGCCACCCTGGCATCCGGGTCGGTGATGTAGTGCTTGAGTTCCTCGGCGCGGTTCATGGGGTTCACCGGCACCACCACGGCGTTCGCCCGCAGGATCGCGAAATGCGCGATCACGAGTTGCGGGCAGTTCTGCATGCACAGCACCACCCTGTCACCCTTTTTGACTCCCATCCCATGCAGGCAGGCAGCCAGACGCTCCGTTTTTTGAAGCAACTCGGCATAGCTGAAGCGGCGCCCGAAGAACACGAGCGCGGCCTTGTCGGGGTAGCGCATGGCACTGATCGCCAGGTTCTGCCACAGCGAATTGGCCGGTGGTGTGAGCCGGTGCGGCAGCCGCTTGGGCCAGAACCGGTAGTGCGCGGGCACCCGGGTGGTGGACGGATCGGCCTGCAAAGGCTTCAAAGCGGACATACACGGTCTCCTGTCATGATTCTCTGGCGTTCCAGCCTCAAGTGAGAGGATAGAGTACCCACCTTCACGCAGAACGCATTACATGTCACGCGGGAGACCCTGCGCAGGGATCGGGGCGCGGCACCAGCGCGTGGATAATCGAAAACGTCATGACACGTCCCGCCTCCTCCAACGCCCCTGCTGCCCGGCGTGGCACCATACCGGCGGCACATGCCGCAACGCCGCCGGCAAGCCTGCGCGCGCAGGGCGCGCTGACCCAGGTCGGCGGCATCGAGGTGGGCCATTTCACCGACACGCGCCGGCCCACGGGCTGCACCGTCGTGATCGCGCGCGATGGCGCGGTGGCCGGCGTCTCCGTGCGCGGCGCGGCGCCAGGAACCCGCGAAACCGATTTGCTGCGGCCCGGCAACCTGGTGGAAAAAGCCCATGCCGTGGTGCTGGCCGGCGGCAGCGCTTGGGGACTCGATGCCGCGGCGGGTGCCATGCGTTGGCTCGAAACACAAGGCATCGGGCTGGTGGCAGGTGCCGGCGGCCTCGTTCCGATCGTGCCGTCTGCCGTCCTGTTCGATCTGCTGGTGGGGGACGCGCGCATCCGGCCTGATGCCGAAGCGGGCTTTCAGGCCTGCGCCGCGGCGTCGGGCCAACGCCCGGCCGAGGGCAATGTCGGCGCCGGCGCCGGCGCCGCAGTCGGCAAGCTGTTCGGCATTCAGCGCGCCATGAAGGGCGGCATCGGCACGGCGTCGGTCACGCTGCGGGGCGTCACGGTGGGTGCCCTGATTGCCTGCAACGCACTGGGTGACGTGGTCGACCCGGACACCGGCGACGTGATTGCCGGGGCACGCACGGCCGGCGGCAAGCGTCTGCTCGACAGCCGCCGCGCCATCCTGCGCGGCGCGCCGCCCAAACCGTTGCTGGCCGGCACGAACACCACGATTGGCGTGATTGCCACGGACGCTGTCATCACCAAAGCCCAGGCGCAGAAGCTGGCCCAGATGGCGCACGACGGACTGGCGCGCAGCATCAATCCGGCGCACACCATGTCCGATGGCGACACGCTGTTTGCGCTGGGCACCGGTTGCGCCGGCAAGACGCCCGGCATGATGGTGCTGGGCACGATGGCGGCCGAGGCCACGGCGCGCGCGGTGGTGCGCGCGGTACGGGCGGCGCGTTCGCTTGACGTCGGCGATCTGCGCCTTCCCTGCGCGATGGACTTTGCCGCGGCGCGCTGATGCCATGGGCAAACGGCTCAAGCTCGTCCTGCTGTCGATCCACGACCTGGCTGTCTCGATCGGGCCGCTGCTGCTGATTCTGATCGCGGTGCTGGCGGCGGCCTACTGGTGGCTCGACCCGCAACCGCCCAAGCACGTGACGCTGGCCACCGGACCCACCGGCAGCGCCTACGCCACCTTTGGCGAACGCTACGCGAAGGCGCTCGCCGCCAATGGCATCCACGTGGTGCTGAAAGCTACCGACGGTTCCTCCGACAACCTGCAGTTGCTGCGCAGCGGCGAGGCCGACGTCGCGTTCGTGCGCGGGGGCGGTGGTGATCCGGCGGCCGACGAGGCGGCCGGCCTGACGTCCCTGGGCAGCCTGTTCTACGAACCGCTGTGGGTCTTCTATCGCACCGATGCCGCCCGCAGTGTTAACCGCAAGAGCGGCGTGCTGAGCTCACTGGCGCAGCTCAAGGGGCTGCGCGTGAACATCGACAAACCCGGCAGTGGCGTGCCCGCCATCATGGACAAGCTGTTCGCCGCGAATCACCTGGACACGCGGTCGATGAACCTCTCCTACCTCGAACCGGCGCCCGCCATGCAGGCGCTTTTGGGGGGCATGCTGGACGCCGTCGTGCTGGCATCGGCGCCGCAGTCGCCGCTGGTGCAAAAGCTGCTGCGCGCGCCCGGCATCGAGCTGATGGATTTTCCGCAAGGCGACGCCTACTCGCGGCGCTTTGCATTCCTGTCGGCCGTCACGCTACCGCGCGGCGTGGTGGATCTCGCGCGCGATGTGCCGCCGCACGATGTCGAACTGCTGGCCGCGACCACCTCGCTGCTGTCGCGCGAACAAACCCATCCGGCCTTGCGTCAACTATTCGCGCAGGCGGCATTGAAGCTGCACGGCGGGGCGGGCTGGTTTCACCGGGTGGGTGAATTCCCGAACACCAAAACCAGTGAATTGCCGGTCAGCCCCGAGGGGGAACAGGCCATCAACGGCACGCCGCCCTTCTACCAGCGCTATCTGCCGTTCTGGGCCAGCAACCTGATTCAGCGCATGTGGCTGGTGTTCGGCGGTTTGCTCGTGCTGATGCTCCCGGCGAGCCGTCTGGTGCCGCCGCTGTACCAGTTCCGGGTGCGCCGGCGCGTGTTCCGCTGGTATGCGCGGCTACGCGACATCGAGGCCAGGATCGATGCCGGGACCGGCCAGCACGACACCATGCTCGAAGAGCTCGATCACCTAGACCGCGTGGTAAACCATGTGGCGATTCCGTTGTCTTACGCCAACGAGCTGTACGCGCTGCGCGATCACATCGCGATGGTGCGCAGGAAACTGGTCAAAGCGTGATGTCCACGCTGTTGCGCAGGGCTGTCTTGGCTACCGCATCGAGCGCGCTGCCGACGACCGCCTGATCCGAAAACAGGCGCAGCGTACCCGCTTCGAGCAGTTGGTCCAGCGTGTGCCGCGTCATCGAATGGGTGTTGTCATTGGCGCCGGTGAACATGAACAGATGGCCGCGCGGACTGGCCCAGGTGAGTTCCATCCGGGCCCAGCGGCCATGCAATTGCAGCTCGACCCAGGTTCCGGGCACCATGGCGGCCGCCGTGGACAGGCCGGCGGGCGTCCCGGCCGAAGCGTCCTCCGTTTCCTGCGGCCGGATCATGGGCTCGGTGGCTGCGAACGGTGGCCGGGTCAAAAGCGAATCCGTCGCCTCGATGAAACCCGACTGCTGCGCCTCGGAAGGCGCCAGCCACAGGCCCGACTCGTCTGACTCGCGAAACATGGCCTCCAGCCGGGCGCGAGCCGCCGTCTTCGCGTCGGGCGGCACCGAGGTGCCTGTCGGCGGCTTGAGCGCCCGCTGGTGCATCGCCATCAGCTGGCTGAAAAAAATATCCGCATCGGCCGCCGGATATTCGATGCCCGCGAGGCCCTCGCGCAGCTTGCCGAGCAAGGGCGCAATCATGCCCGTCAGCCGGGTTACATCGCTTTTCGGAAAGCCGGGCCGCGTGCTCCACAGCAGGTCGCGAGCCACCGCGAGAGGGCTCTCGGGACCGTCGTCGTCCTGTTGCCGCTCCAGCGTCTCCCGCGCAACCACCTGCGCCCAGGGGCCACACAGAAACGTCATGACTGGCGCGGGCGCCAGCGCCGCCTGAGGCCAGGCGCGCATGTCCCGGGCCGCCATCCGCGCCAGTTCATTGCGCTGCTCTGCCTGCGCCAGCACCTGCATCGCCATTTTTCTTTGCTCAAGTTCACGTCGTTCCTGCTCGCTCCAAACCGCCGCCAGCGATTTGAGCGCGAGTTCGAACGGCTCGGCGCTGTCGATGGGGGTGCCCACCAAGGTATCGACCACCCGACGCAACGGCCGCATAAAGGCGGTGAATCCGGCCGCATCGACCGCCGGATAGGCCAGACTGCGCGAGGTCATCTGCTCGATCAGGCATCGCGCCGGATGCTGCTTGTGACTGAAAAAGCGCGGGTCGATCAACGTCAGCTGCAGAAGCGCCGGCTCGAGATCACGAACCGCCTGCTGCACAGGCGCGAGCAACCTCGGGTCGCGCGTGATGTTTTCCACCATCAGGGCGACAACCTCGAGCCCCAGCGCCTGGCCGAGCCCGCGCGCCTGATGCCGCAGTGGCTCGCGCGTCGGCGCCCGCGCCGGGACCGTCGCCGGCACAGCCGGAGCAGGATCGCCCGCCCGCTGCGCCAGCCGTTGCACCACCTGATCCACCTGCTTCATTTCCTGCAGCGCCTCGAACGCCGCCGGGACGGTTGGCGCGAATGCCGGCGGCGCCGGCTCCTCGCCGGACGATTCGAACTCCCGTGCGAACCGCGCCGCGAAGGCGCTCCGATCCGGATGCGTGTCCAATTCTCCCGAAAGCAGCCGGCGCAGTTGCGCCAGCGTCAATCCGGCGGCGTCCTGGCGAGTCGGCGCGGAGCGCGGCAGGTCCGGTGCCGGCTTCACGAGGTACGCCGCGTGCTTCACACCCTGGGCACGCAATGATTCGCCAAGCGACGTGTAAACGGCGCCCAGTTCCTTGCCCAGCGTGACCCCCATGTGCCGGATCCAGCCCAGCCAGACCGCGGGTGCCACGTCGGTCTGCGCCAACACGTTCCGCAGCGTACGCACAAAGAGATGCGGACGCACGGGATTACGTTGCGCCTGAACCGTTTGCAGCCCCTGTACGGCACACATCAGCGCATTCAAATCCGCGAGCTGATGTTCAGTGCTGTGCAGCGCCGTCTGCAACGCACGCGTCACTTCGACACTCTCCTGGACCTGGGTCTCATCCATGAGCTCCAGCTCGTCGAACGTGGGCTGCGCCACTGCAAGCTCGGGCGCCGGACCGGAAATCTCCTGGGCGAAGGCATCCTGCAAGGCCTTTGGATAGCCGGCGCAGAGTCGCTCCTCATGCTTGTCGAGCAAGCGCAGGGACTCGGCCAGCGGCTCGCGCTGCTGCGGCGCCTCGGTGCGCGACTGTTGCAGCAGAAATAACCGCAGCTTGCCGACCATCATCTCCATCAGGGGCCGGCCGGCGTCGGCCGCTTCACGCAGGCACCCGGCAAGCAGGGCTGCATGCCGGGCCGTCGGTGGATCGTCCCGAGGTGTCATGAGAGGCAGGTGTGATTACTTCAAGGCTTTATAGCGCATCCGCTTCGGTTTGGCACCCTCTTCGCCCAGCCGTTTCTTCTTGTCGGCCTCGTATTCCTGGTAGTTTCCGTCGAAAAACACCCACTGGCTGTCGCCTTCGGCCGCCAGGATGTGCGTGGCGATGCGGTCCAGGAACCAGCGGTCGTGGCTGATCACCATCAGCGAGCCGGCGAACTCCAGCAGGGCGTCTTCCAGCGCGCGCAGGGTTTCCACGTCCAGGTCGTTCGACGGCTCATCGAGCATCAGCACATTGCCGCCCGCGATCAGGGTCTTGGCCAGATGCAGTCGCCCGCGCTCCCCGCCCGACAGCGTGCCCACGCGCTTTTGCTGGTCGCCACCGTTGAAATTGAAGCGCCCGCAGTAGGCCCGGCTCGCCATCTGGAACTTGCCGACGTTCAGGATGTCGAGCCCGCCCGAGACGTCTTCCCACACGGTCTTTTCATTCGCCAGCGCATCACGATTCTGATCGACGAACGCCATCTTGACCGTGGAGCCGATCTTGACCTCCCCGCTGTCCGGCGTTTCCTTGCCGGCAATCATCTTGAAAAGTGTCGATTTACCGGCCCCGTTGGGGCCGATGATGCCGACGACCGCGCCGGCCGGCACCTTGAAGCTCAGGTTGTCGATCAACACCCGCTCGCCAAAAGACTTGGTGACGTTGACGAACTCGATCACCTCGTTGCCCAGGCGCTCGGCCACGGGAATGAAGATTTCATTCGTTTCGTTGCGCTTCTGGTACTCGAAATCGGACAGCTCCTCGAAGCGCGCGAGCCGCGACTTGCTCTTGGCCTGGCGCGCCTTGGGGTTCTGGCGCGACCATTCCAGTTCCTTCTTCAGCGCCTTGGCACGGGCTTCCTCGCCCTTTTGTTCCTGCACCAGACGCTCCTGCTTCTGCGCCAGCCAGTCGCTGTAGTTTCCCTTGTACGGAATGCCCGAGCCGCGGTCGAGTTCCAGGATCCATTCGGCCGCGTTGTCGAGAAAGTAGCGGTCGTGCGTGATGGCCACGACGGTGCCTGGATAGCGCTGCAGGAACTGCTCGAGCCACTCGACCGACTCGGCATCCAGATGGTTGGTCGGCTCGTCGAGCAGCAGCATGTCGGGCTTGGACAGGAGCAGGCGGCACAGCGCCACACGGCGCTTCTCGCCGCCCGAAAGCACGCCGATCCTCGCGTCCCAGGGCGGCAGGCGCAGGGCATCGGCCGCAATTTCAAGCTGGTGCTCGGAGTCCGTGCCGGCAGTGGCGATGATGGCTTCCAGCTCGGCCTGTTCGGCCGCCAGCGCGTCGAAGTCGGCGTCTTCGGCACCGTAGGCGGTGTAGACCTCGTCGAGCCGGGCCTTCGCGGCGATCACCGCGCCCATGCCGGCTTCGACGCTTTCGCGCACCGTCTGTTCGGGGTCGAGTTGCGGCTCCTGCGGCAGATAGCCAATGTTCAGCCCGGCCATCGGTGTGGCTTCGCCCTCGATTTCGGTATCGAGCCCCGCCATGATCTTCATCAGTGTGGACTTGCCCGAGCCATTGGTGCCCAGCACGCCGATCTTGGCGCCGGGGAAAAAGCTCAGGGAAATGTCCTTGAGAATGTGACGCTTCGGCGGAATGATCTTGCCGACGCGATTCATGGTGAAAACGTATTGAGCCATCTGATGCGTTATCTCGTGCGAGGGTACTGGAAAGCATGAATTATCCCAGCATGCGACAATACGGCCTGTTGCGGCGCTCCAGTTGCCCGCGACGTCAGCACTTTGCTGGGGCCGGAACCCTCTGTTCAGCGCCCACTTCTGAATCCATCTGCCTTTGACTGGCGCGGTTGTCTGACTGCCGCGACAGGCCGATACCCCGGCGCCCTGGACGGCGCAACACTATGAACTTTGAAGAATTGAACCTGGCTCCGGCCATCATTAAGGCTGTGCATGAGCTTGGCTATGAGACCCCCACGGCCATTCAGGCACAGGCCATCCCGGTGGTGCTGGACGGGCACGACATGCTGGGCGGCGCCCAGACCGGCACCGGCAAGACCGCAGCCTTCGTGCTGCCCATGCTGCACCGGCTGAGCCTGACAGAGGCGCCGAAAAACAAGTTTGGCGGCAAAGGCATCCGCGCCCTGGTGCTGACTCCGACGCGCGAACTGGCCGCGCAAGTGGAGGAATCGGTACAGAACTACGGCAAATACCTGGCGCTGTCTTCGACCGTGGTGTTTGGCGGCGTCGGCATGAACCCGCAAATCACGAAGGTCAAAAAAGGTGTGGACATCCTGGTTGCCACCCCGGGCCGCCTGCTCGATCTGCTGCAGCAAGGCGTGCTGGATCTGGGCCAGGTGCAGATCCTGGTGCTCGACGAGGCCGACCGCATGCTGGACATGGGCTTCATACATGACGTGAAGAAGGTGCTCGCCGCGGTGCCCAAGGACAAGCAGAGCCTGCTGTTCTCGGCCACCTTCAGCGACGAGATTCGCGACCTGGCCGACACCCTGCTGAAGAACCCGCAGAGCATCCAGGTCACGCCGCGCAACACCACCGTGCAGCGCATCACCCAGGTCATCCATCCGGTCGGGCGCGGCAAGAAGAAGGCGCTGCTGGCGCATATCATCCAGGAGCAGAACTGGAGCCAGGTGCTGGTCTTCACGCGCACCAAGTTCGGCGCGAACAACGTTGCGGAATATCTGACCAAGAACGGTATCCAGGCGATGGCGCTGCATGGCAACAAGAGCCAGGCGGCGCGCACGCAGGCCCTCGGCGGCTTCAAGAACGGGGACATCCGCGCGCTGGTGGCCACCGACATTGCCGCGCGCGGCATTGATATCGACGACCTGCCTCACGTGGTGAACTATGAAATCCCGAACGTCAGCGAAGACTACGTGCACCGCATCGGCCGCACCGGCCGCGCCGGCCGCGAAGGCCAGGCCGTGAGCCTCGTTTGCCTGGACGAGGAAGGCTTCATGCAGGACATCGAGCGCTTCACCAAACAGCAGATCGCCGTGAAGATCATCGACGGGTTCATGCCGGAGCCCGGCGAAAAGGCCGAGCC
>SCRU01000013.1 GCA_004323695.1 Burkholderiaceae bacterium | reverse complement strand
AGGTCACATTAAGGCTACGCTGAATAAGCCCCATCAAAGAGCCCACTCGGGTCGATGACGGAGGGATTTGTTTCAAACAGGTCGCTGGACGACCTTTCTTGTGGCCCTTGGGGCCTGTTTACCGGGCCTCTTGGCCCGTCTGCCGCCCTCATGGACGCACCTGTGCTATCAACCGTTGTCGGCTGAGGTAGATGGCCGAGCAAGGAACCAATGTGACCCGCCGCCTAATGGACGAAGAATTGATCAAGCAAGGCCTGCGAGTGAAATGGGCCGTGAGCAAGCGCGTTTTGGCACTCATGAGACACTACACCGCTGTTGCGGAGGCAGGTTTGCATGGGCCTCAATCAACCGATTCCGGCAATTCCTGATCGCTCCGGATTTCCGGCACTACTTGCGCAAACGCTCAAGAATTGCCGGAATCCACACGACTTGGCAGACGCCAAAGTGCGGGGCTGGTGCGGCTGGCGGGGATCGAACCCACGACCCTTGGCTTCGGAGGCCAATACTCTATCCACTGAGCTACAGCCGCAACTGCTGAAAGCGCCAAGACTTTGTATTTTCGCATACCCTGCAAGGGCGCCCTTCCGGGGCAGCTTCAACGGGTTGAACGGCGCCGTCATGGTCAAATCAGCTCGCGCATGCGCGCGGCCGCCGCCTGAAGATGCGGCAATTGACGCAACGCGACATCCAGACTCATGCGCGCGGTGGGCGCATGCACCGCAATGGCGGCGCGCACGGAGCCGCCGCGATCGCACACCGGCACCGCCACTGCGATCAGTCCCAGCATGAACTCCTCGCGGTCGCACGAGTAGCCCTGGCCAAAAATCTCGTCGCACTCCAGGCGCAGTGCCGCCGCGGTGGTCAGCGTGGTGTGCGTCATCGGTGTCAGCAACAGGTTGCCGATCAGCACATCACGTTGCGCGCGCGGCATCTGCGCCAGAAACAGCTTGCCGCTGGCGGTGCAATGCAGGGGCACATGCGAGCCGATGTCGAGCGTCAAGCGCAATGGCCACTTGGCCTCGACGCGGTCCAGGTACAGCACCTGCGCGCCGTCGAGCGTGGTGAAGTTGCAGGTTTCGCCGACCTGCCGCACCAGCTCGGCCATCACCCCATGACGTAGACCGCGCACTGCGTCATGGTTGAGCGTGTCGAACGCCATCTGGCGCATCGCGGGGCCGACGACAAACGAGCGCTCATTCACGTCCCGGGCCAGGAAGCGTATCGCCACCAATTGAGTGCACAGGCGGTGCACGGTGCCCTTGGGAAGCGCGAGCCTCGCTGCCAGTTCCGCCAGCGACAGCGCCCGCCCCTCGTGCGCCAGCAACGCCAGCAGGCGCAGGCTGCGCTCGGCAGACGAACCCGAGACTGGCTTCGATTCCGCCTGTGCAGCCTCCAGTGGAGTTTGAATTTTCGATATTTTCATAAGGGAAATTACTTATTTCGGAACATTGCGTTCCATGAATATGAGATTTATCATTTACCAAATTCGGACCTTATCGTTCCATTTTTTTATTTTTTCGCATCAAAGAAAACCGGATGAGTGAAGATTTTGATTACATTGTCGTCGGTGCCGGTTCTGCGGGCTGTGTGCTCGCGGGGCGATTGAGCGAAGACCGCAGTACGCGCGTGTTGCTGCTCGAAGCCGGCCCGCCCGATCGGTCCCTGTGGATCCACTTGCCGATCGGCTACGGCAAGACGATGTGGAGCGACACCTACAACTGGCGCTTCAACACCGACCCCGACCCGAACATGAACGGCCGGCGCATCTACTGGCCGCGCGGCAAGACGCTGGGCGGGTCGAGTTCGATCAACGGACTGATTTATATCCGGGGTCAGCGCGAAGACTACGACCACTGGGCCGCACTCGGCAACACGGGCTGGGGATACGACGATGTGCTGCCGTACTTCATCAAGTCCGAGGGCAATCAGCGCGGCGCGAGTCCATTTCACGGCGGCGACGGACCGCTGAAGGTGTCGGACATCGGCGCCAGACACGAGCTGATCGAGGCGTTCATCCGGGGTGCGGAGCAAATCGGAGTGCCGCGCACCGACGACTTCAACGGTGCCAGACAGGAAGGCGCCGGCTATTACCAACTGACGACGTACCGAGGCTGGCGCTGCAGCGCGGCCAAAGCCTACCTGACCCCAGCGCGCGGGCGCAGCAATCTGCGCGTCGAGACGGACGCGTTCGCGACCGGTTTGATCATGGACGGCACGCGCGCGGTCGGTGTGCGCTACCGTCAGGCCGGCCAGATGAAGGAGGCGCGCTGCCATGCCGAGGTACTGCTGTCGGCCGGTTCGATCCAGTCGCCGCAACTGCTGCAGTTGTCGGGCATCGGTCCGCGCGCGTTGCTGGACAAGCACGGCATCCCGGTTGTGGTCGACGCGCCCGGCGTGGGCGAGAATTTGCAGGATCACCTGCAGGTTCGCCTGAGCTTCGAGTGCACCAAACCGATCACGGTGAACGATCAGCTCAATTCGCTCACCGGACAAATGAAGATCGGCCTTCAATGGCTGCTGTTTCGCTCGGGACCGCTGGCAGTGGGCATCAACCAGGGCGGCTGCTTCCTGCGCGCGCTGGCGCAAGAAGCATTGACTCCGGACATCCAGTTTCACGTGGCCACACTCTCGGCCGACATGGCGGGCGGCAAGGTGCACCCGTACTCCGGTTTCACGATGTCGGTCTGTCAATTGCGGCCCGAATCGCGCGGCCACATCCGGATTCGCTCAAGCGACCCCTTCGAGCCACCCGAAATGCAGCCCAACTACCTGTCCACCGAACTGGATCGGCGCACCGCCGTCGCGGGCGTCAAGGCGGCGCGCGCGATCGCGGCATCTGCCGAGATGCGGCCCTATGTCAAGCGCGAGGTCAAGCCAGGCCCACAGGACGCAACTGACGATGCCCTGCTCGAGTTCTGCCGCAACAACGGTGCCACCATTTTTCATCCCACCGGCACCTGTCGCATGGGCGTCGATCCCTTGGCCGTGGTCGACACGCGGCTGCGCGTGAACGGCGTGGCCGGTCTGCGGGTCATCGACTGCTCCGTGATGCCAACGCTGGTGTCGGGCAACACGAACGCCCCTGCCGTGATGATGGCCGAGAAAGCCGTGGACATGATCCGCGCCGATGCGAAAGCCGGGTAACGAGTCTGAGGAGCAGTACAACAAACCGCCCAATCGGGCATTCAAAACAGGAGACAACACATGAGCACGCAAAATGAAATGGCGATCCGCCGGGTCGTGATCTCTGCGGTGGTGGGGGCAACCATTGAGTGGTACGACTTCTTCCTTTACGGCGTGGTGGCTGGCATCGTTTTCAACAAGCTGTATTTCCCGTCGCACGACCCGGTCGTTTCGACCCTGCTCGCGTACGCGACCTTCGCTGTCGGCTTCGTGACACGGCCTCTGGGCGGCGTGATCTTCGGTCACTTTGGCGACCGGATCGGTCGCAAGAGCATGTTGATCATGACGCTGATGATCATGGGAGTCGCCACGTTTCTGATCGGCCTGGTCCCCAGCTACGAACAGATCGGTATCGGCGCGCCGTTGCTGCTGCTGCTCTTGCGGGTGCTCCAGGGCATGGGCCTCGGCGGCGAGTGGGGCGGCGCGGTGTTGATGACGTATGAATACGCGCCGAAGAACCGGCGGGGCTTTTATGCATCGCTCCCGCAGATCGGCCTCGCGATCGGCCTGTGCCTGGCCTCGGGCGTTGTCGCGCTCATGTCGGCGTTGTTGACGAACGCTCAATTTCTGGCCTGGGGCTGGCGGATCGCCTTCATGTTGTCGGGTCTGATGGTGGCCGTGGGGCTGTACATTCGCCTGAAGGTGCAGGAGACCCCCGAATTCGCCGCCGTCAAGGCGCACAACGCCGAGTTGCGCGTCCCTTTCATGGACATGCTCCGGCGCTACCCCGGCAACATCCTGAAAGGAATGGGTGCGCGTTACATTGACGGCGTGTTCTTTAACGTCTTCGCGGTGTTCTCGATCAACTACCTGACCAGTACCATCAAGATGAACCGCACCGAGGCACTGCTCGGCGTCATGGCTGCCGCCGTGGTGATGATTTTCACGATCCCCTACTTTGGCCGAATGTCCGATCGCATCAGCCGGCCGAAGGTTTACATGTGGGGTTCGCTGATTACCGCTGCATCGGCCTTCCCCGCCTTCTGGCTCATGTCGCAAAGCGGCGGCAACGTGCTCCTGATCTGGATTGCGATCATCGTGCCGTTCGGCATTCTGTACTCCTCGATTTATGGCCCGGAGGCAGCCCTGTTCTGCGATCTGTTCGACGCCCGGGTGCGCTACACCGGCATTTCGTTCGTGTACCAGTTCTCGGGGATCTTCGCCTCGGGCATTACACCGCTGATCGCCACTGCACTGATCAAGTCGGGCGGCGGCCAACCATGGCAGTTGTGCATGTACGTGCTCTTCTCCGGCATGGTGTCCGCGTTGAGCGCCTGGATGATCGGCCGCTCAAAGCCGGCCAGCGATCTGCCCGCCTTCGCCACGCCGCAGGTCAGGTAGCAAGGAGCCGAAAACACAAGGGAATACCCGATTGATGTTTACCCTGAACATTGACCTTCGATCTTCCACCTGCAAACGAGAAAGCCGCACGTCCGAACTGGCCCAACCGAATGCCCTGATCTGGCTCTATCCAATTTCTGCGGCAAGTAGCCAAATTGCGGGCATTCACCAACCCAGCGTCAAATTAGGCCGTGGCGAATCAGAAAAGGGGCGATACATGAACAGGAGTAGCAAGTGATATCCGAATCGCCCGCGCCGCCGAAGCCGGTCTCGGCGAAAGCCGAAGCGCAGCCGAAAAATCGGATGGCGTTGCGTTTCAATTGGGCCACCACTCTCGTCATCATCGGCTTGCTCGTGATCTGGCAGCTGGTGAGCCTGGCCGGCATTTTCCCGGCATTTGCCTTGCCGTCGCCGGTTGCGGTGTGGAAGTCGCTGGTTGAGATCCTGCGTCAGGGCTATGGCGGGCAGACCCTGGCCGCCGACATTTATGTGAGTTGCCTGCGCATCCTCATCGGGTTCGTCGGCGCGATTGTCATCGGCGTGCCGATCGGACTGATGATGTCGCGCAACAAATTCATTTTCGACATCATCGATCCTCTGCTGCAGTTCGTTCGCCCGGTGCCGCCGCTCGCGTACATCCCGTTGCTGGTGGTCTGGTTCGGCATCGGAGAACTTCCCAAGATCGTTTTGATCCTGGTGGGGACCATTCCAGTGATCATCATCGGCACCATGTCCGGGGTGAAGAGCACGCCGCCACTGCGCATTTCGGTGGCCAGAACGCTAGGGGCAAGCAACGCGCAGATTTTCCGCAAGGTGGTGTTGCCGTCGGCACTGCCGGAGATCTTCACCGCGATGCGTGTGGGCATCGGCGTCGCCTGGACCTGCCTGGTTGCAGCCGAATTGATCGCGGCCAGTAGCGGCCTGGGCTGGCTGGTTCAGTTTGCCGGCCAGGCCTTGCAAGTAAGCATCGTGATCGTCGGCATCGTGATCATCGGGCTCATCGGATACGGCATGGAGTTGATCATTCGAAAAATTGAAAGCGCCGTGGTGCCGTGGCGCGGAAACATCTAAACCAAAAGGAGATAAATGATGATGCAATCAGATGGATGGGGCAAACTGGCCGGGCTCGTACTCGTGGTCGGCGCCGCGCTCGCCCCGATGGGGCCGGCGTCGGCGGCGTCCAAGCCCGACGTGATCATTGGCTACGAAAACAACGGCGCCGATCCCTACATGGTGTCGATGGGCGAGAAAATGTTCGAGAAGCACATCGATGCGAACGTTCAGTACAAGATGTTCAGTTCGGGCCCGGCGGCGATGAGCGCGCTGGCGTCGAACAGCCTGAACTTCATGTGTGGTCTGGGCGTTCCGCCGCTGGTGACCGCCATCGCGCAGGGGCTGCCAATGACCATCGTGTACAACCAGGAGCGCTATACCCAGGCGGCGGGCATCGTGGTCAAGCCCGACAGCGGCATCAAGGACGTCGCCGGTCTTGCGGGGCACAAAATTGCCATCGTTGCCGGATCGCAGGCATCGTTCGAACTTGCCACGTTTCTGGCCGAAGCCAAGGTACCCTATGGTGCGGTAACGCAAATCAACATGGCGCCGCCGCAAATGCGCACGTCGTGGGTCACGGGCAACATCGACGCAGCGATCGTGTGGGATCCGGTGTTCAGCGCGCTGCGCGAAGCGGGCGGCAAGGTGATCAAGACCGACGCCGATCTGCCCCGCACTGCGTCCAGCTACAACGTATGCATCGCCAACGCGAAGTGGGCCCAGGCGCACCCCGATCTGGTGCGTGGCTTCGTCGCCGCGCTTGACGCGGGTTACCAGGCCACGATCAAGGATCCAGAAAAGTCCCTGCAGGTGATGGCTGAACAAACCGGCGTGACCGTGCCGATGGCGCGCACCCAGTTGGCCGGCTACGAAATCTTCTCCGGCAAGGATCAGACCAGCCAGAACGTCATGGGCAGCGGCAAGAGCGTCGAGAGTTCAGCCACCTACCAGACCCTGGTCAACACGGCCAAGGTGCTGCAGCAGATCGGCCGTATCCAGTCGCCGGTCTCGGATTTCCACGCCAACGTCGCCCCGCAGTACGCGGAATTCCTGTCGCATTAATCTCGCCGGTGGAGCCGAACGTGCACATTGTCATCGATTCGCTGTACAAGACGTTCGGTGCTACCACCGCGCTCGAGAACATCAGCCTGCAGTTCGAGGGCGGGGAGTTCGTCACGGTCCTCGGCTCTTCAGGCTGCGGCAAGACCACATTGTTGCATCTGCTGGCCGGACTGACCACGCCGTCGAAGGGCTCGATCCTCATCGACGGCGAGCAAAAGGATACCCCGGGTGCCGACCGCGTGGTGGTGTTCCAGCAGGCGGGGCTGTATCCCTGGCTCAATGTCTCAGACAACATTGAATTCGGGCTGTCGCTGCAGGGCGTCGACAAGGCGCAGCGGCGGCGGGCCAGCTCTGACATCCTGCACACGATCGGGCTGGACGGTTTTGCCTCGCACAAACCCTATGAATTGTCTGGCGGCATGCAACAACGCGTCGCGATCGCGCGCGCGCTCGTCATGAAACCGAAGGTGTTGCTGATGGACGAGCCGTTCGGCGCGCTCGATGCGCAAACCCGCAGTTCCATGCAGACTTTCCTGGTTTCGCTGTGGGAACAGTTGCGCTGCACGATCGTATTCATTACCCACGATATTGACGAAGCCATCGTGCTGGGTACGCGTCTGGTAGTGTTGAGCGCGCGGCCCGGCCGGGTCGCTCTCGACACCCCCATCGAACTAAAACGGCCCCGCACCGCGGAAAGTGCGTTCGATGCCCATTTTCTCGACCTGAAAAAACGCGCGATGGCGATTCTCTCGCATTGATCGACGCGCCGCCTGCGGTGCACGCACCGCACAGACATTTATCCCGACGACCGAGCACCCCGCCCCTGAGCCAGCTCATCAACGGCGAGCGCCAGCGCGCGCACACCCGCGGGGATCTGCGCAGCCACGATGGAAGAGAGTCGCAACCGGAAGAACGGACACGGATAGGGAGGCTTGGAAAAAAAAACCGGGCCGGCCTCAATCAGCACGCCATGGCCACGCGCCAGCAGCGCGAGCTCGTCGGCATCGACCCAGGCCGGCGCTCGCACCCAAATGGAGGCCCCTCCCTGTGGGAGCGTGAACTCGAACGCCGGCAGATGTTCACGCAGCGCCCGCGCGGCCAGTTCGAGCCGCTCCTGCATCGCCGCGTTGACACGCCGCGCATGAGAATCATGATGGCCGAGCGACAGGAATAGCGCATAGGCATGTTGCAGAAATGCGCTGGGGTGCCGCACCATGGCGTGCCGGATCACGCGCAGTTCCTTGATCAGCGCCTGAGGAGCGACAATGTAACCCAGCCGCAGCACCGGCGAAAGACTTTTCGAGACCGAGCCGATGTAAATCACCCGGCCACTGGGGTCCAGGCTTTTCAGCGCCGGCATCGGTTCTCCAGCGTACAGATTCTCCGCCTCATAGTCGTCCTCGATGATCACGAAGTCCCGCTGCCCGGCCTCGCGCAGCAAGCACCGACGCCGGTCGAGACTGAGTGTCACCGTGGTCGGACTCTGGTGCGACGGCGTGACGAACAGATAGTCCAGCTCCGGCAGCCCCGCCACGACCACGCCGTTGTCGTCCACCGGCAGTTCGACCCACTTCGGCTTGCGCAGCGCGAAACTGTTGCGCGCATGCGGATGACCAGGCTCCTCCAGGCCCACGCGGGTCCGATCGTCGAACAGGGCGTCAGCAAGCAGGTAATACGCATGCTGGGCGCCAACGGTGACCATGATTTCCTCTTTCAACGCAAACACGCCGCGCTGGGGAAGAAGCCGGGTGCGGATTTGCTCGATCAAGTCAATGACGTCGCCAGTTTCGAAATCCAGCGTCCAATGCGGCAGTTGTGCGCGCGCCAGACTGCGCACGCAGCATTCGCGGAAATCTTCGGTAGGAAACAGTTGCGGATCGTACGTCCCGTAGACGAAAGGATACGGGTAGGCACGCCATTGTTCGGGTTTGGCCAGTGGGGGACGATCCGTCAGTGAACGCAGTACACGCGCGGTCCAGTCCGGTGGAAACCGGGCCGTGTCATTCTGCGGCTGGGCTTGCGCGGCGGAAACCGGGCGAGCATTCGGCGCCACGAACACACCACTGCGTGGGCGCGCCTCCAGGAAACCTTCGTCCATCAACTGCAGGTAGGCCGCAGTGACGGTGTTGCGGCTCAACCCCAGCCGCGATGACAATTCGCGCGACGACGGCATCGTGGCTCCCGCGTTCAGACGCCCGTCAAGAATCGGGCGAACGATGGCGAGCCGCAACCTGGTCTGCAGCGGCAGCGCAGGTTCATCGGGCAGCACGAACAGTTGCGCCCACTGGGTAGCTAGCGGATTGGCCATGATGCTTGGGCCAGTTTACACCGCCTATTCATGCTGGCACGCCCGAATCCGGTCATCTGGCCCTATCGCACCACGGTCAAGCTGTCTATGCTTGTTGAATATTGTTATCAAACCCTCAGGAGCACCAATGAGCGAAAACCCCAAACCCTTCACCGCCGCCACACTGGCCGCTTTCAGTGACGCCTGGAACCGCCACGACGTTGATGCGCTCATGAGCTTTATGAGCGACGACTGCGTGTTCCAGTCCATCGGCGGATCCGATGCTTGTGGTACCCGCTTCAGCGGCAGGGACGCGGTACGAAAGGCCTTTGCTGGCGCCTGGCAAGCGGTGCCAGATGCGCAGTGGATCAACGGGCAGCACTTTGTCGACGGAGACTTCGGCGTCTCGCAATGGACGTTCACCGGTACGGCGGCCGACGGTAGCCGGATCGAGGCCGATGGCGTCGACCTGTTTACCCTCAAAAACGGCAAGATCGCCGTGAAGAATGCATTCCGCAAAGCCCGGCCGAATCTGCCGGCAGCCAGATAATCCGGAGATTGTCATGGCGTTGACTCAAACCCTGAACAGCTCGAGCGGAGACTTGCCCGCCGACAAACGCTACGACCCACAATACGACCCCCTCGTTGCGCCCAACCCGGGAACCGGCCGCGCCTACGCGCCGACCTACTGGGTCGCCAGCGCCGGCACGCCACCGGAAGATGACGGCCCGATCACGCACGACACGGACGCCGACGTCGTGATTATCGGCTCCGGCTCGACCGGCATTTCCACAGCCCTGTACCTCGCACAGGAGCACGGCATTCAGGCTCTCGTGCTGGAAGCAAACCAGGAATCGTGGGGCTGCTCGAGTCGCAGCGGTGGCCAGGGCCAGAATGCGAGTGGCCGGCTCAAACGCTCACAATGGATAGCCCGCTGGGGACTGGACGTAGCAAAGAAACTCGATATCGAGATCCGGACCGGCTTCGAGAATTTCAAGGCGCTGACCAACGAAATCGACTGCGACGCCTTCGATGGCGGCCATCTTTATCTGGCACACCGGCCCGAAAAACTGGAGTACCTGCGCGAGGAGGCCCGCGTCATGCGCGAGATGTTTGGCTATCAAACGCGCATGCTCAGCGTCGAAGAGGTGCGGCGCGACTACTGCGACGAGCGCGAAAATGCGGGCGCGATGCTCGAGGCCGAAGGCGTTGGCGTCCATCCTCTCAAGCTCACTTTCGGGCTGCTCCGCAGGGCGCGATCCCTTGGAGTCAAGGTTCACACCGCCAGTCCGGTCCAGGGCTGGGGGACGCAAAACGGGGTGCATTATCTTCGCACTCCTGGAGGTACCGTGCGTGCCAAGCGCGTTGCGGTGTGCACTGGCGGATATACCGGCCAGCGCCTGAATCCGTTGTTGAAAAACAAGATTTTGCCGATCTTGTCGAACTCGGTGGTGACACGCGTGCTGACAGACGCCGAGATGAAAGCCTGCAACTTTCGTTCGCAGACTTTTATGACGGACACCCGCACGCTGCGCTTTTATTACCGCCTGTTGAAAGGGAATCGCCTGCAGCTCGGCAGCCGAAGCGCTGTCACAGGTGCCGACGCCGAGGACCCGGTCCATCTGAAACTGCTCACCGACGGGATTGCACGCAAATTCCCGCCGCTCGCAGGCATCCAGATCGACTACTCCTGGTGGGGCTGGGTCGACGTGGCGCACGACATGATGCCGCGCATTACCCAACCCGACCCGGCGCAAAACGTCTGGTACGCAGTAGGCTATGGCGGCAACGGCGTGTCGTTCTCAACTTGGGCCGGCAAGCGGCTGGCCGAACGCGTGGCGGGTCAGGACGCTGGGCGTGAGGTGTTCAAGCTCCCTATCTACGACTCGCCGCTGGAGTATCCAAATATGTTCGGCCTGGTGCGTTCGCAAGCTTTTGCCCCTTTCCGCCGCCTGGGCCAGCGTTTCCTGTACAAGTGGTACTGGTTTCAGGACGAGAAATGATTCGGAACTGCCGGGGCCGTTAACTCCCACGTTGGGACGCTCTGGCTCCATAGATTCCTCGTCACTGGCTCCTTCATCCGACCTCCGGTTGGGCGTTTGCATGGTTGACAGTGCCTCCTTCGTGGGGCAATCTCAAATGCTTACTGTTCAGGAGTTTTGCAAATGATGAATCCCCGCTTCACTCGCCGCCAGACATTAGACTTTGCGCTGCTGGCCGCCGCCGCAGGCACGTTTCCGTTGTCAGCCTTGGCAGAGGAGCCCAAACGTGGGGGTACTTTCGTACTCGGCACCACCCAGGTGCCGCGACATCTCAATGGTGCAGTTCAATCGGGCGTCGCTACCGCAATGCCTTCCACCCAGATCTTCGCGAGCCCGCTGCGCTTCGACGACAAATGGAACCCCCAGCCCTATCTGGCGGAATCGTGGAAGATGGCCGAGGACGGCAAGTCGCTGACGCTGAACCTGCGCAAGAACGCGCTGTTCCACGACGGCCAGCCCGTCACCTCGGCCGACGTTGCATTCACCGTGATGGCGATCAAGGCGAATCACCCCTTCAAGACGATGATGGCGCCGGTCGTGCGGGTCGACACTCCCGACGCGCACACTGCCGTGATTCAGACGAGCACACCGCATCCAGCCTTGCTGCTGTGCATGTCGCCTGCGCTATGCCCCATCCTGCCCAAGCATATTTACGATGACGGACAGAGCCTGCTGACCCATCCACGCAATTCGGTGAATGTGATTGGCTCGGGGCCCTTCAAGGTTGTCGAGTTCAACCCCAGTCAGCGCATCGTGATGGAGCGCTTTGACAAATTCTTCCTGCCCGGCAAGCCCTATCTGGACAAGGTCATCATCAGCATCAACCCTGATAGTGCCAGCCTGATGCTAAGCCTGGAGCGCGGCGACATCAATATGATGCCCTTTGTCAGCGTGCCGACGGACTTGCGACGCCTGGCCAACGAAAAGCAATTCACACTTACGGCCAGGGGCTATGAAGGCATTGGCGCGCTGAACTGGATGGAGTTCAACACCGCCAAGAAGCCGCTCTCCGACGTTCAGGTGCGCAGGGCCATCGCCACCGCGATCGACAAGAACTTCATCACCAAAGCGCTCATGGGAGGGTTTGCGGTGCCGGACGATGGCCCCATCATTGCCAGCAGTCCGTTCGCGACACAGGATCTCCACCGGTATCCCTATGATCTGAAAAAAGCTGCCGCCATGCTCGACGCCGCCGGGTACAAGGTGGGAGCAAACGGCGAGCGATTCAAGCTGACAATCGACTACCTGCCGGGCGTAGATGACCAGCAAAAGACCGTGGCCGAATACATCCGCGGCCAGCTAAAAAAGGTCGGCATTGCAGTTGAAGTCCGTACCTCGGCCGACTTCCCGAGTTGGGCCAAGCGCATGGCGACCCACGATTTCGATCTGGCGATGGATATTGTCTTCAACTGGGGCGATCCCGTGATTGGCGTGGCCCGCACTTACCTGTCGACCAATATCAAACCAATCGTCTGGACCAACACAATGTCGTACCGAAATCCGAAGGTCGACGAACTCCTGAACGATGCGGCCACCACTCTCGACCCGACGGTACGCAAGGCCTACTACGCCACGTTCCAGAAGATTGTGACCGACGACCTGCCCATCGACTACATCAATGTGATTCCGTACCACACCGTGACCGGCAAAAAGGTCGGTAATGTACCAACAACCATCTGGGGGCCAATGTCGCCTTACGATGAGGTCTACCTCACGTAAGACCCTGCTTCCGACGCCGTTTAGACGGGCCCCTCAGCGCACAACCGCTCTAAAGAGTCCGGACGACCCCACATGAAATTCGCGCGCGCGCTGCTCTCCCGCCTGCTCCAGGGCATTGCCCTGGTGCTCGCGGTCGTGGTACTCAATTTTGTGCTGGTGCATGCCGCCCCGGGTGATCCGGTGGCCACCATCGCGGGCGCCAGTGGCGGCATGTCACCCGAGTTGATGGCGCAACTGCGTACCCAGTACGGTCTTGACAAACCGCTGCCGGTGCAACTCGGCGTGTATCTCGACAAGGTGCTGCACGGGGATCTCGGTTACTCGTATTTTTTTAACCAGCCGGTCTCGCACCTCGTAATGCAGCGCCTGTCGGCCACCTTGTTGCTGGTGCTGAGTTCGGTGCTGTTTGCGTTTGTTCTGGGGACGGCGTTGGGGGTGCTCTCGGCTCGCAAACCGAACGGACTGTTGTCGCAGTGCATCACCGTGTTATCCATGTTCGGCTTTGCAGCCCCCGTGTTCTGGACCGGGATCATGTTGATGATCCTGTTTGCATCGGTCGTCCCCATCCTGCCGGTTTCGGGCATGCACGCCATCGATGCGAGTGGTGGTGGCCTGAAAGCGGCCGTGGACGTCCTGTACCATTTGGTGCTGCCCATGACGTCACTGAGCCTGATCTACCTGGCGCAATACAGCCGGCTGGCTCGCTCATCGACACTCGATGTACTGGGATCGGATTTCATTCGAACGGCGCGCGCCAAGGGCTTATCCGATGGGGTTGTACTGTACAAACATGCTCTGCGCAACGCCCTGATGCCGGTGATCACCATCCTGGGGATGCAGTTCGGCAATGTGCTCTCCGGCGCGATCCTGGTCGAAACTGTTTTCAACTGGCCGGGCCTCGGCCGCCTCGCATTTGACTCCGTGCTACGGCGTGATTACCCGACCATCCTCGGCTTGCTGTTGCTATCGTCCATCGTCGTCGTCGTGATGAACCTTCTGACCGACCTTTGTTATCGATGGATCGACCCTCGAATGAGGACATCATGAGCTCGCCCTTAGTCCCGGTTACTGCAGCCGCCGTAGCCGCTCCCGAGCGGCCAACACTCAAAGTCGAAAGCCCGGGCGCCGAGGCGCTGCGCATGTTTTTGCGCAATCCCTCGGCCATTGCAGGCATCGTGCTGCTTCTGATCGTGGTGATTGTGTCCATTGCCGGGCCCTGGGTGCTGGATGCCGACCCGTTTGCGATCAGCGCGGCACCGTTCACGCCGCCCTTTAGCGCCGGAGCCTGGCTGGGCACCGACTACCTCGGCCGCGACGTATTCACAACCCTCGTCTACGGTGGCCGTGCGACCTTGCTGGTGGGCGCATTTGCGGCAGCGCTCTCGGTGCTCATTGGCATCACCTTGGGTGCGTTCGCAGGCTACTACGGCGGGAAAGTTGACGCGATCCTGATGCGCATTATGGAATTTTTCCAGGTGCTGCCGGCACTCCTGTTCGCGATGGTGGTAGTGTCGCTCTTCACGCCAACGCCGGTCACCGTCACCATTGCCATCGGCATCGTCATCTGGCCCGGCACCGCGCGCCTGACCCGCGCCGAATTCTTCCGGTTCCGGAATCTCGAGTTCGTGCGTGCCGAGCGAGCCATCGGTGCGGGTAACGCGCGCATCATGTGGAAAGTGATTCTGCCGAACGCGCTGCCACCGCTGATCGTCTCATCCGCGCTGGCGATCGGAGGTGCAATTCTGTTTGCCGCGGGGTTGTCGTTCCTCGGTTTGAGCGATCCAAACCAGATGAGCTGGGGTTTGATGATTGGCGCGAGCCAGCCCTATGTGCTGTCGTGCTGGTGGGCCGTGACTTTTCCGGGGCTGGCGATTTTCATCACCGTGCTGGCCATCAGCCTGATCGGCGATGGCCTCAACGATGCGCTCAACCCGAAGCTGAGGGAACGTTAATGGCGAGCGCCAGTGCACCGCTGCTTCAGGTCGAAGACCTGCGCGTGGAATTCAAGACCCGCCGAGGCAAGGCGCTGGTGCTGAACGGCGTCGATTTCGAACTGAAGAGCGGCGAGACGCTGGGCGTGGTCGGTGAATCGGGTTGTGGCAAGAGCATGACGGCGCTGGCGTTGCTGCGGCTCATACCCTCGCCGCCCGGTAACATCAGTGGAGGGCGAGTGCTTTTCCAGGGGCAGGATTTGGTGCAGGCCGACGAAGCCCAGATGCGCAAAGTGCGCGGCAATCGCATTTCGATGATTTTCCAGGAACCCATGACGGCGCTGAACCCGGTGTTCACCGTCGGCAATCAGATTGGCGAGTCGCTGCGATTGCACGCGGGGCTGGACACCGCCGCGGCGCGCGCGCGCACGATCGAGATGCTGCAGCAGGTTGGCATCCCTGCCCCGGAGCGGCGCGTCGACGAGTACCCCCATCAACTTTCAGGTGGCATGCGCCAGCGCGTCATGATTGCAATGGCGTTGGCGTGCCGTCCCGACATTCTGATCGCGGATGAGCCCACCACGGCCCTGGACGTCACGGTGCAGGCGCAGATATTCGACTTGTTGCGCGAGCTGCAGCGCGAAAAAGGGACTGCGATCATACTCATCACGCACGACATGGGAGCCATTGCCGAAATGGCCGATCGGGTGATCGTGATGTACGCCGGCCGGGTGATCGAGCAGGGCACGACCGACGAGGTTGTGTCGCAACCGGGTCATCCCTACACCCAGGGCCTGATCGATTGCCTGCCCGAACTTGGCAGCAGCCTGCAGCACGAGCGCGTGGACCTCGCCGAGATCACGGGCGTTGTGCCTTCCATCTGGGAGCTGGGCAGCGGCTGTGCGTTTCGTGAACGCTGCCCTCACGCGATGCCGCACTGCGCCGTGCAAGTACCGCCGATGTTCGTGGCCGGTGCGCAAGCGGTACCTGCAGCCGACAGCGGCGCGCACGGTGTAGCCTGCTGGCTGCATGCGCTGGATACGGCAGTGGCCGCATGACGACGATGGCAAAACCCGCATTGCACACCGAGCCAATAGCTGCGGCATCAGGCAAGCTGCTGTCGGTCAGTGACTTGCACGTCCACTTTCCGCGCAATAAATCGGGCTGGTTTCAGGCTCCCGAAGTGGTCAGGGCTGTCGATGGCGTGACGTTTGACATCGCACGCGGCACGACACTGGCGGTCGTAGGCGAATCCGGCTCGGGCAAGACCACCACCGCACTCGCGGTGATGCGCCTGTCGCCAATCACCGCCGGGCACATCCAGCTCGGCGACACCAACCTCGGCGCGCTCGAAGGTGAAGCACTGCGCAAGGCGCGCGCACGCCTGCAGATCATCTTCCAGGACCCTTTCTCGTCGCTGAACCCACGCGAGCGCGCTGGCGCGACCGTGCGTGCCCCGCTCGACCTGATGCAGGTGGGAACGCCGGCGCAGCGCATCGAACGTGTCGCAGAGCTCTTCAACGCTGTGGGCCTTCGGCCAGAGCAGCAGCACCTTTTCCCACACCAGTTTTCCGGTGGCCAACGCCAGCGCATCAACATTGCACGAGCGTTGGCCACAAACCCTGAACTGGTTGTATGCGACGAGCCGGTGTCCGCACTGGATATCGCGATCCGTGCCCAGATCCTGAATCTACTTGCACGGCTCCAGCGCGAGCTCGGCTTGACCTACCTTTTCATCTCGCACGACATGGCCGTGGTCGAGCACATTTGCGACGACATCGCGGTGATGTACCTGGGTCAGATTGTCGAGCGCGCGCCGCGCAAGGCCTTCTTCGCGAGCCCGTTGCACCCGTATAGCGTGGCGCTGATGTCGGCGGTGCCCACTGTCCACGGCGGGCGCAAGCACGCCGCCCAACGAATCAAGCTCAGTGGCGACCCACCGAGTCCGATCAACCCGCCAGCGGGCTGTCGCTTCGCAGGACGTTGTCCGGTGGCGGAGCCAGCTTGCGTGTCCGAGCTGCCGCCGCTGCGTGAAATAGCCAGCGACCACTGGGTGCGGTGTCGTCGTGTCGACCTGGTCGATGGCCGGCCCCACGCTCCTCTTGCGATGCCCGCGGCCTGATCCCTCTTTCTCATTTTCGCAATGCCAACTTCACCATGACTAACACAACCGTCTATTCCGCCCGCAAGATCATCACAATGAACCCGATGCAACCCGAGGCCACGCACGTTGCGGTGCGTGACGGGCGCATCCTTGCGGTCGGCGACCTCGATCGCATGCACGCGTGGGGCACCTACACGCTCGACGGGCGCTTCGCAGACAAGGTGCTGATGCCCGGCCTGGTCGAAGGACACTGCCACCTGAAGGAAGGCAGCGTGTGGGACATGCACTACCTCGGCTGGTTCGACCGGCGCGATCCAAACGGCAAGGTCTGGCGTGGCTTGCGGTCGATGGACGCGGTGGTGGCGCGTTTGAGCGAAGTCGACGCGCAAATGCGCGCTGCCGGCAAGGGCGACGCTGAGCCGTTGATCGCGTGGGGGTTCGACCCGATCTACTTCGGCGGGGAACGCATGACGGTGGAGCACCTCGACCGTGTCAGCAAAACACGCCGGATCGTGGTGACCAACGCCAACGGACACATGATGAATGTGAACTCGGCGATGCTGCGGCTGGCCGATATCACGCGTGACAACGAGGTCGAAGGCGTTGTCAAGTTCCAGGGCGGCGCGAACGCCGGCGAGCCCACAGGCGAGTTGCAGGAGCCTGCCGCCATGTTCCTGGTGGTGCGCAAGATCGGCGAGACCGGGGTACTCGCGCCGATGACCGAGGACGGTGTGCGCTCGTTCGCCGCGCTCGCGTGCATGCAGGGCGTGACGACCGCGACGGACCTGGTCAACAGGCTCACGGATGCCGATTGCAAGGTCCTCGAATCGGCGCTTGCCGATGACGATTGCAGCATCCGCATCCTGCCCGCGTTCCAGGCCTTTCATGGCACGCATGGTGCTGCGCTCGGGGCCGAGCATGTGAAAGGTCTGGTTTCTCGCAATACCGACAGACTGCGCTATGGCCTCGTGAAAATGATGCTCGACGGATCGATTCAGGGCTTCTCGGCGCGGTTGCGCTGGCCGGGATATTTCAACGGCGCGCCGAACGGCATCTGGGTCACTGCGCCAGCGCAATACGAGGTCGATTTCGAGACTTATCACCGCGCGGGCCTGTTGATCCATACGCACACGAATGCTGACGAGGCCAGCGAAGTCGCCATCAACGCGATCGAACGCGTGCTCACGCGTGCGCCACGGCCCGATCATCGCCACACCTTGCAACACGGGCAGATGATCGACGCGCCGCTGTTCCGCCGTATGGCCACCCTGGGCCTGTGTGCCAACCTCTTTACCAACCACATCTGGTACTGGGGCGACCAGCACTTCGAGATGACGATGGGACCCGATCGCGCGCACCGCATGGATGCCTGCGCCAGCGCGCTGGCGGCCGGCGTGCCGCTCGCCATCCATTCCGACGCTCCGGTCACGCCGCTCGGCCCTTTGTTCACGGCTTGGTGTGCGGTCAATCGCGTCACTCCGTCCGGGCGTGTGCTGGGCGAGACGCAGCGCATCAGCGTGCCACAGGCATTGCATGCAATCACGCTGGGGCCGGCGTGGACGCTCAAACTCGACCAAGAAATTGGTAGCATCGAGTGTGGTAAACGTGCCGACTTTTGTGTGCTCGAAGATGACCCGCTTGCAGTGGATCCGATGGCGCTGAAGGACGTGCGGGTATGGGGCACAGTGCTGTCTGGCCGGGTGTTCGAAGCTCGCAAGGGGTGAGGCTCGAATGACGAAAAAGCGCCTGCCGCTGACGGTGATCGGCGGCTTTCTCGGATCCGGAAAAACCACTTTGCTGAACTACTGGCTGAGCAACGCCAGGGGCGTACGCATGGCAGTGCTGGTGAACGACTTCGGCGCCATCAACATTGACGCGGACCTGATCGCATCGACATCGGGCGACACGGTGGCCCTGACCAACGGCTGCGTCTGCTGCCAGATCGGCGACGACCTGACCCGCGCCCTGATCCGCGTGCTTGAGGCCACGCCACCATTCGACGCGGTGGTGGTCGAAGCCAGTGGCGTGTCCGATCCATGGCGGATCGCGCAAATGGGCCGTGCCGACCCCGGACTGAGCCTGGACGGCGTGGTCGTGCTGGTTGACGCAAGCGTCGCGCTGGCACAGTCACGCGACCCGCTCCTGTCCGACACGCTGGAACGCCAGCTGAAAGCGGCCGATCTGATCGTCGTCAATCAATGCGACCGCGCGGCGGACGACGAGCGCGCCCGCGTGCGTGACTGGATCGCGTCGATCGCCGGAGCCACGCCGCAGTTCGAGACCACACAAGCGCGCGTGCCGCTGCCGATGCTCAGCGGCCTGGCACTGCCCGACGCGCCGGCGCACCGCGATCCGCACGAGCATGCCGAGGGTAGTCACGCCCACGAACACGACGATCCAGCCCATGGCACCCAATTCGATACTTGGTCATGTCGTCCGACACGGGTTTTCCCGGCGGCCGACCTGCGTGCGTTGTTGCGCGACATGCCTGCAGGCGTGCTGCGTCTGAAGGGCATCCTGCGCAGCGACGAGCATGACTGGGCCGAACTGCAGTTTGCTGGCCGCCATGGCTCCCTGCGCAAGGCGAATGTGGCACCGACTGGCGGCGCTGCAGTAGTCGCGATTGGGTTGCGGCAGAGCTTGCCGGCGCAGTTGCTCGGGTCAATCTTCGGGGCGAATTCCTCAGAAGGCCGACAAGAGGCGGCGTGACGCCTGCGCGGCCGAGCCCTGCACTTGGCCGCTCGCGAGAAAGTCTACGGCAACACTAACATCAATTCGAGCCGTGGCTCGGATTGAGCGCTAGCAACCGCGAATTCTCCATCATCAGTCGGGACCGCGGTGCGACTGACGACCAAGTCGACCATGCTTCATGAGCGCACGGTGGTAGTAGTACGGCCACGGTCAGAGGGTCTGTACAGAACAATGGGCTCCCGCTCGGCTCCCGGCGCAACCAGTCGCCAGATCAACAGGATCAGCACGTTCGCACCTGTCGAAATGACACCGCTGTTGAGTCCACCGATAGACTGGGGGCCATGCAGATACAGCACCACCGAGAGCACCACGCCGACCACCATTCCGGCCGTGATGGCAGCCGCAGGCAATCGCCGCACAAACAAAACAGCGATCATCGAAGGGGCGATCTGCGCCGCCAGGCCGTAGAAAATTGTGAGGATGATCAGCATCAGTTGCGCCGCATACAGATTCAGCAGCGCTGCCACGACCAGGAATATCGCCACAAACAGCGTGCTCCAGCGGCGCTGCACGTTCGACGGAAGGTCATGCGGCAACAGATTCCGGGTGACCAGCGCACCAATTGACAATGCGGTAACCGCCAGCACGAGCAAACCGGATAACAGCGCGCCACTGGCAACCAGTCCAAGCGCCCAGTCGGGTAGTTCGGCGCGAGCGACGACCATGAAAATGGTATTAGGGTTCTTCACAGCCGGATAATGTCGCAATGCAAAAAACGACACAAACGTGAGCAACGGGTAAATCAGCATGTAAAGAGGCATCCAGACAGTGGCCCTCTTGACTGCGGCTTCGGACTTGGCAGGCAGGAGATAGCTGATCCCCAGCGCAAGATAGAAGACCATCGCTTGAAACAGGACCGTACTGATGGTGAAGGTCATGCTCGATCCGCGTATGGTTGTCATGGCGGCAGAAAGCGCCTCTTGCGGATGCATCGCATCGGCCTGCACCCCTGTCTTGCCGACGGCAAACAGCGCACCGACCCCCACGGCCATCACTGCGAAAACCATCAATGTGTCCTTGATCAGCGAAATGAATGCGGGAGACCGCATGCCAGACACTGCGACATAAATGAACGCCAGGATGCCGGAAACAATCATCGTCTGCACGGGCGACAGATTCAGTCCCATCAACTGAAGTACCGCCTGCAGCCCGATGAACTGGTACATGCCCCACGGTACCAGTGCGATGAGCAAAGCGACGCACGCAACGATTTCGAGTGCCGGGCTGTCGTAATGATGCCGCAGGATATCTGGCGGCGTCATCGCATCGTATTTTTTGCCAGCACGCCAGATCAGCGGGCCCCAGAAATAGCCAAACACGTAGGCGAGCAAGATGTAGCCGATGAACCAGACGCCGTAGCTCGCCCCCCTGGCATAAATGCCCCCCGGGAACCCGAGCAGCGTTCCGATGCTGTAGACCTCGCCCACGGCAAGAAAGAACACCAGCCATGCGGGAAACGAGCGCCCGCCCACCAGAAACTCGCTGATGTTGCTCCTGCTGTGCCCATGACTCGCGTAGAGCGCAACACCAAGGGTGATGATGATCACTATGCCGGCGACGATGGCGACAACCATTGGTGTCACTCCTCACTGAAATAGAACTTGCGATCGAAGAAACGCCAGCTAATCCACAGACACAGCCATGTCAAAGGCATGCACGCAAAAATCCAGATGAACACCAGCGGGAAATCCGCGACCACGACGTGAAGCGGTCCCAGAACCAATATGCCGCCGACGATCAGGACCATGGGGATCAGGAAACCGATGAGCAAACTAGGCCAGCTTCGAACCATAGTGACACTCCTATCAGGTTGATGACCTTCGATGCCGCAAGTCGTGGTCGCGTCTTGCCGATGGCTTACGAGACGACCTGGTAGTACAAGTTCTGCGGGTGCCTCGCCTGCGCAAAGAAGAACCAGCGCTCGGCAAGCAAGCCAGGTATCTGAAGAAGCACCCCCAGCACCCAGGCTAGCGCACCGCCGCTGATCACGCCCCACAGCGCCAGCAAAGCGGGTAGCGCAAAGCCAAACAAGATGAAAGCCAGCCTCACGTGTCTCAACGCTGACTTGCTGCGTCCATGAAAGAACTCGCGGGTATTGAAGGAACCAGCCGACATACCCATGGACTTCTGCACCAGCGTTGCGGACTTGATGCCGGTGGCGGACTGCAAGGTCGACTTGTGCTTCAACGTGGCATTGTGACGAAGCGACAGCATGCGTGTGGCCCAAGCCCCCAGCGTCACGATCAGCGCACACGGGCCAGCGAGCCGTACGAAGCGAGCCTCGCCCATCAGCGCGCCGAGTGCGCAAGCCAGCACGAGTCCCGACGACAGTCCGATCAGTACAAAGTTGACCAGGGTCAGTGGCTGCGCCCACTCCTCGATGAATCGCAGGCAAGCGTAGATCATTGCGGTGCAATACCAAAGCAGCGCAGCCAGCACGAGCGCCGCAAGTGGCAGCCACATCGTATTCACATCCATGCGCAAGGCCAGCCACCAAAGTACATTGATAGCAATGAAGGTCGGCAGGGCGATGACCTCGCGTGATAACCACGAAGTGCGCCACATCAGGACCGAGCGCCAGGCACGCTCGGGATGCCCCAGGTGCGCGAACGAGGCGCCGAGACCGACCAGCAGCATCACCGCCGCGACCATCAACGCGAGGCTCAGGAAACTTGTCGACACGCCGACACCGGAGAGCACAGCAACGGCGAGAGCGACCACCATGCCTTGGGCGGCACCAGCGATGGTTGTGAAAATAATGACGGAAAACGCCGGATTCATGGTGCCCTGCCCTTCTGGTATCAATCAGCTTCAGTGGCTTGTCGATGGCCGGCTCGCACTGGTGTGCATGCCCGCTTCAGACTCGGTCGCGCGGGAGTCCTTCCACGTCTCGGGCCGGTTGGCATCGACCGCGTCCGTCGGGCGGCGCGGCAGATATCGATTGGCAGGCTGAGTCTCCCATTCGGGCATCAGCGCGTAACCTCCCCGCTCACGGATCGCCCTGGAGACCTCCGAGTCCGGATCCTTCACGTCACCGAACAAGCGGGCTCCGGTGGGGCAGGCCTTCACGCATGCCGGCTTGCGGTCCTCCTTGGGCATGCTCTCGTCGTAAATGCGGTCGACGCAAAGAGTGCACTTGGTCATAACCTGCCGCTCTTCGTCGATCTCGCGGGCGCCGTACGGGCAGGCCCAGGCGCAATACTTGCATGCGATGCACTTGTCGTAGTCGACCAGCACGATGCCGTCTTCCTTGCGTTTGTAGCTGGCCCCGGTCGGGCATACCGGGACACACGGCGGATCTTCACAATGCAGGCAACTCTTCGGGAAGTGGATCGTCTCGGTGCCGGGGAAGGTGCCGGCTTCGTAGGTCTGCACCCGGTTGAAGAACGTCCCCGTCGGATCGGCACCATAAGCGTGCTCATCGGCCAACGGTCCGGCCGATCCCGAGGTGTTCCATTCCTTGCAGGACGTCACGCAGGCATGGCAGCCGACGCAGACGTTCAGATCGATAACGAGCGCCAACTGCTTTGCGAGCGTCTCGCCTGGCTGGGCCCGAACACTTTTCGCAGCCTTCGGTGGCAGTGCCGGGGCGCGCGCCGGGACATCGGCTACCGCATTGCTCTTGATCAAATCCTGGAGCCAATGGATCATGATCTTTTCGCTCCCTTGTGCGAGGCACCGGATTCACCCCGTCCCGCAAAATACGCCTGAAATGCACGTTTGACGGGGTTTGCCGTCCCCGGCAGCGTGGGCATCGCAGCGAACTGCGGCAACGTCGTTTGGGCATCGGCTTCGGCAGGGTAAACCCGCACGCGCACGTCGTACCACGCCGCTTGTCCGGTAATCGGATCCGAGTTCGATATACGCCCGCGCACCGCGGGCAACTCGTCGGCAATCAGGTGGTTCAACAGGAAGCCTCTTTGCGACTCGTTTGCATCGGGCCCCAGGCTCCACGCTCCGGTGGCCTTGCCGATCGCGTTCCAGGTCCACACCGTTCCGGGTTCCACTGCCTCGCTATAGCGAGCCATGCAGCGAACTTTTCCCCATTGTGACTCAACATAGATCCAGCCACCGTCCTCGATGCCAGAGGCCGCAGCCATGCCCGGATTGATGAAGAGGTAGTTCTCGGCGTGAATCTGGCGCAACCATGCATTCTGTGAATCCCAGGAGTGATACATGGCCATCGGCCGCTGCGTGATCGCTGCCAGCGGATATTTCGCCGTGTCAGACACTTCGTGCTCCAGCGGAGCACACCAGAACGGCAACGGATCGAAGTGGCGTGCGATCCGTTCGCGCAGATGATCGGGCGGCTGGCGACCTTTCGTCTTGCCTTGCGCGGCAAGACGAAATTTCTGCATCACGTCCGAATACAACTGGATGACGATCGGCTCCTTGAATTTGCGCAGTCCATTTTCCTGCGCCCACTTCAAATACGGACCATTGCAATTGCGCATGTACTGCAGCGATTCGTCCATGGTGTGATGGAATACACAATTGTTCTTCGCGTACTGTTCCCACTGGTTTGGGTTCGGCTCTCCGACAATCGCCTTGTCCCCGTTCTTGCCGCGCCAGCCGATCAGAAAGCCGGTGCCGGAGTCCGGGGCAGTCTGAAAGTTAACGATGAAATCAGGATAGTCTTTAAACTTGCGCGTGCCGTCAGCAGCCGTGAAGGCCGGGAGCTTCAGCCGACTCGCCAGTTCAATCAGCACTTCCTGGAACGGCTTGCATTCGCCGGTGGGCGGCAAGACGGGCACGCGCACCGAATCAATCGGACCATCGAATTCGGAAATGGGCCGGTCGAGCATTGACATGGCGTCGTGCCGTTCCAGATAGGTCGTGTCGGGCAAGATCAGATCCGCGAAAGCCGTCATCTCGGACTCGAATGCGTCACACACCACAATGAACGGAATCTTGTACTCACCGTTCTGGGGGCCGGCAGTGTGCTTGTCCTGCAGCATCTGACGAACTTCCGTGGTGTTCATGGAGGAATTCCACGCCATGTTTGCCATGAAAATCATCAACGTATCGATCGTGTAGGGGTCGCCACGCCATGCATTGGTGATCACACTGTGCATCAACCCGTGCACGGCGAGCGGGTATTCCCACGAAAATGCCTTGTCGATGCGTATCGGGCCACCGTCGTCATCGATGAACAAATCCTCTGGCGCGGCCGGCCAGCCCAGTGGCCCCACCGGCAGCGGCGTGTTCGGCTTGACTTGATCCGGACTGTTCGGCGGCTTGGCCGATGGCGGAACCGCGCGCGGGTAGGGCGCCTTGTGGCGAAAGCCGCCGGGCCGATCGATGGTGCCGAGCAGCGACATGAGAACTGCCAGCGCGCGGATGGTCTGAAACCCGTTCGAATGCGCCGCGAGACCGCGCATGGCATGGAACGCGACCGGATTTCCGGTGACGGTGTCGTGCGTCTCACCCCAGGCGTCGGTCCAGCGTATCGGCAACACAATCTTGTGATCCCGGGCGGCGACACCCATCTCGAGCGCCAGGCGCCGGATGTTGGCCGCAGGAATCCCGGTAATGTCTTCGGCCCACTCGGGCGTGCAGGTCTGAACCTGTTCTTGCAGCAACTGAAACGCCGGCTTGACCGGCGTCCCGTCCGGCAGCATGAATTCACCCGTCAGACACGGCTCCGCACCCGGCGTGTGGGTTTTGACAGCGCGCCCGCCATGGCGGTCCCACCACATCTTGTTTTGCGGGTACAACGGGTTGCCCACGGCGCTCGCCTCGTCCTGCACGAACAGGCCGAAAGCGTCACTGTCGGAATCCGTGTTGACGAGTTCCCCGGCATTCGAGAAGCGGGCGATGAATGGGCGGTCATAAAGATCCTTGGCGATCAACTCGTGGATCAACGCCATGAAGAGCGCGCCATCGGTGCCCGGCCGAATCGGCACCCACTCGTCGGCAACCGCCGAATACCCGGTACGTACCGGATTGATCGACACAAACCGGCCGCCCTCGCGCTTGAACTTCGAAATGGCGATCTTCAGGGGGTTCGAATGATGGTCTTCGGCGGTACCGATCATGACGAAGAGCTTCGCGCTGTCGAGATCGGGGCCGCCGAATTCCCAAAATGAGCCGCCCATGGTGTAGATCATCCCGGCGGCCATGTTGGACGAACAAAAGCCACCATGCGCGGCATAGTTCGGCGTGCCATATTGCTTGGCGAAGAGGCCCGTCAAGGCCTGCATCTGGTCGCGGCCCGTGAACAGGGCGAAGCGCTTGGGATCGGTGGCGCGCAGCTGCCTAAGGCGCTTTTCGAGGATATCGAATGTCTCCTCCCACGAGATCGGCTCGAACGTCGCCGTCCCGCGATCCGCATCGGGCTTGCGGCGCAGCGGCCGGGTCAGCCGCGCGGGCGAGTATTGCTTCATGATGCCCGACGACCCCTTCGCGCAGATAACGCCCTGGTTCAATGGGTGATTCGGGTTGCCGTCGATGTAACGGACCTCACCATCGCGCAGATGCACGCGAATGCCGCAGCGGCAGGCACACATGTAGCAGGTCGTGGTCTTGATCTCGGTCGTAGCCGCCGGCATTGGCGGCGCAAGCGGATTGTGAAGAGGTTCGCTGGAAAGAAACTTGAGCACAGCAGATCCTTGGGCGTTCGAGAGAGTCGTCAAAAGGGTAAGGACGCAAGCACCGCCAGCGCCACTGACGCCATGCGGGAATGCAGCGAATCCGCGCGCGAAGTCAGCACCACAGGTACCTTGGCTCCCAGTACCAGGCCAGCGCAGTCGCCACCGCCAATGTAATTAAAGCTCTTGTACAGCATATTTCCGGCATTGAGGTCCGGCATAATCAACAAGTCTGCATCGCCACTCACCTGCGAGTCTATCTTCTTGATACGCGCTGCCTCGGCGGAGATTGCATTGTCGAAGCCGAGAGGGCCTTCCACCAGTGCGCCCGGCCACGCGCCCTGCCGAGCCATCTGGGCCAGCGCCTGGGCATCAACGGTCGCGGGAATCGCCGGATTTACAGTCTCGACCGCCGCGACGATGCCGACTTTGGGTTGTGCAATGCCGATGCGTTGCAACAGTGCGATGGCATTACCCACGATGTCACGCTTGGTCTGGAGATTGGGCGCAATGTTGACGACGCAATCGGCCAGCGCGAGAAGCTTCGGATAGCGTGGCAGGTCGAACACGAACGCGTGGCTGATGCGCGAATCACCACGCAATCCCGACGCCTTGTTCACGACGGCCGACATCAGCTCATCGGTATGCAACGCTCCCTTCATCAGCGCGCCAAGGACGCCCTCGCGCGCCAGCGTGGTCGCGCGCAGTGCCGCTTCGGGCCCAGCGTTGGGCGTATCGATGATTTCGATCTGCGCGACATCCACACCAGCCGCCCCGGCAGCGCGGGCGATGGACTGCGCCGGGCCAATCAATATCGGACGGGCAATACCGGCAGCAACGATCTGGGCAGCCGCGTCCACGGCAAGGTTGTCGCACGGATATACCAGACCCACCGTCATTGCCCGGGTACCTGCCCGTTCGCGCGCGCGCCGTATGAGCTCGTCGAGCCGCGGGTGCGCGACCGCTGAGTTGCGCGGGTCAGGCTGCTGAAGATCCTCGTTCATGGGAGGTCCGCGGCGATAGGGCTAGATTTCCTGATAGCCATGAGGTTCTTGCGCAAGGGTATCGATCTGTGGTTTCGCGCCCCAAACCAAGCGCACTCCGTGGGCCACCACCAGAATACCGAGGCTGGCGATCCCCAGCAACAGGGGTTTACGCTGTTCTGGGATGAACCACATGGCCACGACGATTGCGAGCATTGCAAAGATCGTCACATAGGTCAGGTAGGGATAAAACCACATCCTGACACGCAGCCGCGCCGGATCCTCCCGCTCGAGCCGTGCGCGCAGACGCAATTGAGAGACCGCGATCAGGATATAGACAAAGAGTGCCACCGTGCCGTAGGAATTCACCAGGAACGCGAACACCGTGTCCGGCGAGACATAGGACATGATCACGGTCACGTAGCCAAACAGGGTACCGATCAGGATCGCACGGATCGGCACTCCGTTGCGGCTCAGTTTGGCCACAGCACGTGGCGCGTCGCCACGCCGGGTCAACGCAAACAGCATTCTTGACGACGCGTACAGCCCCGAGTTCAGCGCCGACAACACTGCAGTCAGGATGACGGCATTCATGACCTCCGCCGCCGCCTTGATGCCCACTACATTGAGCGCGCTCACATAGGGCGCTTTCATGCCGACCGAGTCCCACGGCACCAGGCATACGACGAGGAACACGGAGCCAACGTAGAACACCAGCACCCGCGTGATGACGGAACGGGTTGCCTTGGCGACGGCCTTGACCGGCTCCGCCGTCTCGGCCGCCGCAATACAGACGATCTCGGCACCGAAATAGAAGCCGGTCGCCGCGACGGCTCCGGTCAATATGGGGACGATGCCCTTTGGAGCGAAGCCGCCGTGCGCCGTGAGGTTGCCCACACTGGCTGAAACCCCGGGCCACAGCCCCATAACATAGAGTCCGCCCAGGAACAAAAACACGATGATGGCCGCGACCTTGATCGACGCAAACCAGAACTCGAACTCTCCAAATGATTTCACGGAGATCAGATTGGTCAGGGTCAGCAAAACCAGCAGCGTCAGGCTGATGATCCAGCCAGGAACATCAGGCAGCCAGTATTGCACGATGGCCGCGCCGGCGACGGCTTCCAGCGCGACGACGATGACCCAGAAGTACCAGTACATCCAGCCCGTCAGGAAGCCGGCCATCTCACCAAACGCCGGGCGGTCGCTCCAGGCGAGCCGGGCGTACTCGTAGAAGGAGCCGACGGCAGGCAATGCACAGGCCATTTCACCCAGCATCTGCATCACCAGCACCACGATCACGCCAGTGATCAGAAACGAGATAACGGCTGCGGGACCCGCCTCCTGTATGACTACACCACTGCCGACAAACAGGCCGGCACCGATGACACCGCCCAGGGCGATCATCGTCATGTGCCGCTGCTTCAGGCTATGCTGCAGACCGCTTGAGGCGTGCGATTCGTCCTTCATGAGTTGCTCCTGGTGGGCACGGTCTGTGTTCCAACGCTACGGCCCTCCTGTATCCTCGGCGGCGGCTGCGCGGCACCTCACGCGCGGAGAAAGCCGGAGGGCATTCGCGCGCTGGAAAGCAGCTAGACCAGACCCACTGCAAGGCGTTGCTGCCTTGGCGGTTAGACGTAATCTTTGTATTTTTCGAGAAAACGAACCGGCTTGGACAAGGCGTCGCGTCGGAACGGATCCCCGAGTTCACGCGTGCACATGATCTCGATGATGCAGGTCTTGCCCTGATTCATCTGCATGTCGATCGCCTTCTTGAGCGCCGGGCCCACGTCTTCGAGCTTGTCAACAACGATGCCTTCGGCCCCCATCGCCTTGGCGATGCCGGCAAAGCTCTGGTTGTCCAGCTCGCCCGCCACGAAACGGCGGTTATAGAAGTCGACCTGATTTTTCTTCTCTGCGCCCCATTGGCGGTTGTGGAACACCACCGCCGTGACCGGGATGTTGTGGCGCACACACGTCATCGTCTCCATCAGGCTCATCCCCCAGGCGCCGTCACCGGCATACGAGACCGCGGGCCGGTGCGGAGCCGCCACCTTCGCGCCGATGATGGTCGGGAACGCATAGCCGCAGTTACCGAAGCTCATGGCAGCAAAGAAACTGCGGGGCTTCTCGAAACGCAGATAGCTGTTCGAAATCGAATTGATATTGCCGATGTCCGTGGACACCATCACGTCTGGCGGCATGGCTTTCTCAAGTTCGCGCAAGACCTGGCGCGGATGCAGGTACTCGCCGCCCGTCGGCGTTTTTTCCTTCTTCTGCTCGGCGATCATGTCCAGACTGAACGGATCCTTCTCATGCGTCCAGCCATCGAGCTCTTTTTCCCAAGCGGCTTTCTCGGCCTTGATTTCGTCGGCACGCTGCGCTTTGCTGGCATCGCAAACCAGCGTACGTCCCGCAATGAGGCCACTCAACGCCGCAGCGGCAGCCTTGGCATCGCCACAGATGCCGACCGAGATCTTTTTCACCAAACCCAGGTTGGTATGGTCTGCCTCAATCTGGATGATCTTGGCCGTCTTGGGCCAATAATCCATGCCGTGCTGCGGCAGGGTACCGAAGGGACCCATGCGCGAGCCCAGCGCAACCACCACGTCGGCCTTCGCAATCAGCTTCATGGCGGCCTTGGAACCTTGGTAACCCAGCGGGCCACACCACAGCGGATGACTCGCGGGGAAGGCGTCGTTGCGCAGGTAGCCGGTGACCACCGGCGCGCCGAGGCGTTCAGCCAGAACCTTGCACTCTTCAACGGCATCGCCCATGACCACGCCGCCCCCAGCCAATATCACGGGGAACTTGGCCTTGGCCAGCAACTCGGCTGCCGCGTTGAGGCTTGCTGCACCGCCGGCGCCACGATCCAGCCGACTTGGCTTCGGAATCTCGGCGTTGATCTCGCCGTAGAAATAGTCACGCGGAATATTCAGCTGGGTTGGCCCCATGTCCGACATGGCCCGGTCGAAGCAGCGGCCAGTGTATTCGGCCATGCGCGCCGGGTGGGTCACATGGCCCTGGTACTTGGTGAACTCCTGGAACATCGGTAACTGATTGGCCTCCTGGAAACCCCCAAGGCCGATCCCCGTGGTGCCCGTCTCGGGCGTCACGATCACGACGGGCGAGTGGGCCCAGTAGGCAGCCGCAATGGCGGTGACGCAATTGCTGATGCCCGGTCCGTTTTGGCCGATCACCAGGCCATGTCGGCCACTGACCCGGGCATAACCATCGGCCATGTGACCCGCACCTTGCTCGTGCACCACTGGAATCAGCCGGATGCCGGCAGGGGCAAAAATATCCATCGCGTCCATGAAGGCCGAACCCATGATGCCGAACATGTCGGTCACGCCATTGGCGACCATCGTCTCGACAAAGGCTTCAGAGGGGGTCATCTTCTGCACGCCGCTGACGACGGTGCGGGCAGGGGCGGTGGCGGCTGGCATTTGACTCATGATGCGGTATCTCCTTGTGAATGCTGTCAAAAAATGAATTCCGATACGTCAAGTTCCGATTTTTTGCATGTTGACTATAAGCCAGCGCGAACATTCGGTCAATAAATATTTACAAAACGATACGCCATGTACTGATTTTCGGAATTTTGATATATTCATGCCACTATGAAAAGCGTCCAGCACATCAGGCCAACGGTGATTGAACCGAATGGGGACACGCCCACCATGCGTCTGTTCGCCCTGCTCGAAGTGATTGCCGCCAAAGACCAGCGTTACTCGCTGCAAAGCCTCGTCGAGGAGACCAGTCTGCCCAAACCAACGCTGCACCGGATGCTGCAGCAGTTGGAATCCGCGGGTCTGTTGCAGCGCGAGGTCGATGGTCGTCACTACGGCACCGGCACCCGCTTGCGGCGCCTGGCAGAAGACCTGCTTTTGAACGACAGTCACCGCGGCGCGCGCCACACCGTGTTGAAGAAACTGGTCGAAGAGGTCGGTGAAAGCTGCAACATCACGTCTCTGTCTGGCGACGAAGTGATCTACCTCGACCGGGTCGAGACGTCGGCACCATTGCGCTTCTTTTTGCGCGCGGGCTCGCGCGTTCCGGTTCACTGCTCAGCCAGCGGCAAAATCCTGTTGACACAGATGAGTGCAGCCCAGCGCCGGCGATTGCTGGCTCACGCGCCACTGGAAAAATGCACCGCCCAAACTCACACGGATCTTGATCGCCTGGAACTCGAAATCCTGCGAGCGCGCAAGGATGGCTACGCGTTCGACCGGGAGGAGTTTCTGCCCGGCCTGATGTGCATTGCCGTGCTGGTTCCGCGCGATAGCGGGCCGTCCAATCTGTGCGTCGCCGTTCAGGCGCCGACCATTCGAGCCAACGTCGAGAAAGCCAGGCAATGGCTGCCAGCGCTGAATGGCGCCGCTCTGGCACTGAGCCGCATTGATGCGGGCACGTAATCCGGAAAGCCCCCATGACCGACACCGCCGCCCTCCAGCCCGACCGCCTGCTTTCCGCACGGGAGGTTTTTGGAATCGACTCCGACCTGAGGGTGCCCGCTTTCAGTGAGCGCGACGATCATGTACCCGACATTGACGCGGTGTACCGCTTTAACCCGGCCGTGACTCTCGCCATCCTCGCCGGCTTCACGCGCGACCGGCGTGTCATGGTGCAAGGCCTGCACGGCACCGGGAAATCCACACACATCGAGCAAGTGGCCGCTCGACTGAATTGGCCCTGTGTTCGTGTCAATCTCGATGGCCACATCAGCCGGCTCGATCTGGTGGGCAAGGACGCGGTGATACTGCGTGACGGTCAGCAGGTCACAGAGTTCCAGGAGGGCATCGTGCCCTGGGCCCTGCAACGCCCGGTTGCACTGATCTTTGACGAGTACGATGCAGGCCGACCCGACGTGATGTTCGTAATCCAGCGGATTCTGGAGCGCGACGGCAAGTTCACGCTGATGGATCAGAACAGGGTGCTCCGGCCGCACCCCTACTTTCGACTGTTCGCGACGGCCAACACCGTCGGGCTTGGCAACCTGAACGGCTTGTACCATGGGGCCCAGCGGCTGAACCATGCGCAAATTGACCGCTGGAACATTGTCGCATCGCTCAACTATCTGCCACGTGACGAGGAGGTGGCGATCGTGCAGGCGCGTGTGCCATCGCTCTCCGGCACGACCGGTACGTCGCTTGTGCAGGCGATGGTCGCGGTGGCCGACCTGACCCGCAAGGGCTTCGCGGCAGGGGACCTGTCGACATTGATGTCGCCGCGCACCGTGATCACCTGGGCCGAAAATATCGAGATATTTCAGGATCCCGCGCTGGCTTTTCGCCTCTCGTTCGTGAACAAGTGTGACGAGGCCGAACGGCCAGTGGTTGCCGAGTACTTCCAGCGCTGCTTTGATCAGGAGCTCGACGAGTCGTACCAGATCACCCACAAGGACTCGTGAGTCGATGAGCGAAACCCAGCTCAGGGCACGCCACCAGCAACGTGTGGAAGAACTTTGTGCTGCCGCCATTCGTGCGTTGAGCGGCGAGGCTGATTTGCACTTTCGTGCGCGCCGCTTGCACCGGGGGCGAAGGGCACTGCCACTGTTCGCGCCGCATTTGCATCCTTCGCTGGACACCGATGATTTCGTTTCGTTTCGAGGCGCCGCCGACGGTTTGGCACTACGCCTTTCGAAAAGTGATGGCGCGCTGCATCAAAGTCTGTGCCCGACCGATCCGGTTGAGCGGCTGGTATTCGATTTGCTTGAACAGATCCGCGTCGAGGCGCTCGTGCCGGCCAACATGCCCGGCATCGCACACAACCTCAGGCACCGTTTCGAAGCATGGTCGCTCGCGTTTCACCATTCCGGCCTGACCGACGGCGCGCGCGGCATCCTGCTTTACACGGTGGCGCAGATTTGCCGCGCGCGTGTCACGGGTGAAAGGGTCCTTGAAGCGACCGAAGACCTGCTGGAGGCGACGCGTGGCGCGCTTGCGCCACTGCTGGGGCACGACCTTGCCGGTTTGCGCCGGACACGCTCTGCGCAGGCCGCTTATGCGGTGCATGCGCTGGGCGTTGCCCGAACGGTCGCAGGGATGCTTCGCTCAGGCGTCACCGACGACACCCCGCCGCTTTCCGCCGACGATGATGATGACAACGCGCGAGCGGTGTTCGGCCTCGTGATCGAAACGGAAGGCGACCTGACCGAACCGGTGCATACCGCAGCGTCGGGCCGAAGTCGCGTGCTGGAAACCGCCGATGACGGCTATCGGATCTACACCAGCGCCTACGACCGTGAATGCCTTGCCGCCTCGCTGGTGCGCGCCGAATTGCTGAAAGAGCTGCGGGCCCGACTCGATGCCCGCGTCGCCGGCCAGGGCGTGAACGTTGCGCGGCTGGCGCGCGAGTTGCGCGAGTTGCTTGCGGTCCCGGCGCGCGACGGTTGGGATGGCGGCCAGGAGGAGGGCTACATTGATGGACGCCGCCTGGCCCTGCTGGTCGCCTCGCCAACCGAACGTCGACTATTTCGCACCGAGCACATCGAGCCGGCTGCCAACTGCGTGCTGACCGTCCTGGTCGATTGTTCGGGTTCGATGAGGGAACACATCGAGTCGGTCGCGATGCTGGTCGACGTATTGGTGCGTGCGCTGGAACAGGCAGGCGTGACCACCGAAGTCCTCGGCTTCACAACGGGGGCATGGAATGGCGGGCTGGCGCAGCGCGACTGGATTCGGGCCGGTCGACCACTGCACCCGGGCCGGCTCAACGAGGTCCTTCATCTGGTCTTCAAGGATGCTGGCACTCGCTGGCAGCACGCCCGCCCCGGCATGGCGGCCCTGCTCAAAGGTGACCTGTTCCGTGAGGGCATTGACGGTGAAGCGGTCACCTGGGCCTGCCGGCGGCTGGCCGGGCGTACGGAAGACCGCAAGCTGCTACTCGTGCTGTCCGACGGGTCACCGATGGACAGTGCCACTAACCTGGCGAATGACGCACACTACCTCGATCACCACCTGCGCGGCGTGGTACAGAATGTCGAGGCTAGCAGCATGGTCGAAATCTTTGGCGTGGGAGTCGGGCTCGACCTGAGTCCCTACTACAGCCGCAGCCACGTGCTCGACCTGGCCGGCTCTACCGGCAACCAGATGTTCCGGGAGATGATCGATCTGATCGCCGGGCACGGGAGACGCTGAGACGCCGGAATGGCAGCACTGATCGACGGGTTCAGAAAGTCCGCGGTCTGGCGTCCTGGCGCCTCATAGAATGGAACATCGTTCGAAGTCCTGGGACAGTTCCCTAAAATTCAGCGTCATCTTATGGACTCCACTCTGGCCAAAGGCCTGGCCGTGATTGAATGGCTCGCACGGCAACAGCGTGACTGCCGCGTCACGGATGTGGCGCAGGCCTTTGGCCTGGCACGCAGTAACGCGCACCGGACCTTGCAGACACTGGTTGAGTGTGGGTGGGCCGTTCAAGATAGAAGCACCAGCGCGTATCGGGCCAGTCTGCGGTTGTTTGAGCTTGGCACGTTGATCAGCGACGCCGCCGACATCAAGACCCTGGTACGGCCGCACCTCGCGTTGCTCGCGCAAGCAACGGGGGAAACCATTCACCTCGCCACCCTCGAGGGGGCCGAGATTGTCTATCTTGACAAGTTCGACAGTCCGCTGCCGGTGGCGGCTTACTCCCGCGTCGGGGGGCGGGCGCCAGCCTATTGCGCTGCATCCGGAAAGGCGTTGCTTGCCGCGGCGCGGCTGGACGTGAGCGCATTGCGGCAACGACTCGGTACCCTGGTCGCCCACACACCGAACAGTCTGACCGACTTTGACGCTCTTCATGCCGATCTGGAGCGCACCCGAACACGTGGCTACGCCGAGAATCTCGAGGAATGGCGCCGCGGCGTCTGCGGTCTGGGCGTGCCCCTGTTCAACGCGCACGGGGCCGCGGTGGCCGCGGTCGGCATGAGCGTTCCGGCGATTCGGTTCACCACTTCCCAAGCGCGCAGCTTCTCCGAACAGCTGATGAACTGTGCGCGCAACGCCAGCAACGCGCTGGGTTACCGAAGCTAGCGCGCCCCCGTTTTGACGGCATGGCGTTGCGGGGTACGCCGCAGCGAGCCCCCTTTGCAATTTCCAGACAAGTGCTACGGGTTATCCCTATTGATCGCACACAAGCTGCGTCTTACCATGAGTTCCAAATAATAATACATCGTTCCATTTATTGGAATTTACTGACGCCCAGTCCGATGCCCCAGTGGCGCGAGGAGACCGCATGAAGCGATTATTCAAAGTTCGACACCTGATCCTGGCGATCATGTGCCTGCTGTATTTCATTGCCTACATCGATCGCGTCAACATATCGGTGGCCGCGCCCTTCATCCGCAAGGAGTTCGGACTGACGCCAACGGAACTGGGTGTTGTGTTCTCCGCGTTCGCGTTTCCCTATGCCGCGCTGCAGATCGTTGGCGGCTGGTGCGCCGATAAATTTGGCCCGCGGCTGGTGCTCACGGTGCTCAGCATCATCTGGGCAATCGCCACCATCCTTTGCGGGTTTGCCTGGGGTTTGAGTTCGCTCCTGATTTTCCGCTTTGTGCTGGGCATTGGCGAAGGCGGCGCATTCCCGACCGCAACTCGTGCCTTCACGTTCTGGTTACCTGCCACTGAACGCGGCTTCGCTCAAGGTATCACGCACAGTTTCGCCCGCCTCGGTGGTGCGGTAACACCGCCGATCGTGATTGGTATCGTCGCGCTGTACGGCTGGCGGGAGGCATTCATCGCGCTCGGTGTCCTGAGCCTGCTCTGGACCGCGCTTTATGTCTGGTTCTTCCGCAACACGCCCGTCGAGCACAAATGGATCACCCAGGGCGAGTTGAAGGAAATTGGTGTTGACACCGCGCGGATGAAGTCCACATCCAAAGGCAAGACGCCTTGGGCTGAAATGATTCGCAAGATGTGGCTGGTCACCTTTGTCGACTTCTGTTATGGCTGGTCGCTGTGGGTGTTCCTGACCTGGCTGCCTTCCTACCTGAAAGACGCGCGCGGGTTCGACCTGAAGCAACTCGCGCTCTTTGCTTCGCTGCCCTTGCTGGCCGGCGTGGTCGGCGATACGCTGGGTGGAGTCGTCTCCGATACGATCTACAAGCGCACCGGCAACCTCAAGATCGCACGTCGCGCGATGCTGGTTCTCGGTCTCGGCGGCTCGCTGGCGTTCATCCTGCCGGTGGTCGGAACGAAAAGTCCGCTGATGGCGGTCGCCCTGCTCTCAGCATCGTTCTTCTTCCTCGAACTGACCAATGCCGTGTTGTGGAGCTTGCCAATGGATATCGCCGGCGCCTACGCCGGCACGGCCGGTGGCATGATGAACACCGGGTTCGGTGTTGCGGGCATGATTTCGCCCATTGTCTTCGGCTTTCTGATCCAGACGACTGGCAGCTATCAGGTGCCGTTCGCGGTGTCCGCGCTTTTGCTCGTCGTCGGCATCGTCGGCGCGTTGTTCATCGATCCGACGCGCAAGGTGGGCGATCGTCCCCTGATGCCCAAAGTCGAAATCCCGGCCGGATGACATCCACCACCGCAGCAGGGTCTCGGGCGGGTGGCCACCGGATCGGTCGACATCATCCATGCAAACAACAAGGTGAAACCAATGACACAACACGATGAGAACCCCAGCGGTTCATCCACTGCAATGACGCCGATTGCCTCGCTGGTCGAGCGCGCCCGCGCGGCGCAGCGCATTTATGAAACCTGGTCCCAGGAACAGGTCGACACGGTGGTCACCGCCGCAGGCTGGGCGATTATGGAGCCCACACGCAATCGAGAACTTGCAGAAATGTCGGTGGCCGATACCGGTATCGGGAATGTCGAGGACAAGATTGCCAAGAACTACCGCAAGACCTTTGGCCTGCTGCGCGACCTGCACGGTGCCCGCTCGGTCGGCGTCATCGCCGAAGACCCGGCGCGCGGCCTGACCGAGATCGCACGGCCAGTGGGCGTCGTGTGTGCCATCACGCCCTCCACCAACCCCGGCGCAACGCCAGCCAACAAGATCATCAATGCGCTCAAGGGCCGTAACGCGGTCATCGTCGCGCCCTCACCCAAAGGCTGGTCTACCTGCGCCCGGCTGATCGAATTCATACACGCACAACTCGACCGAATTGGCGCGCCCCGCGACCTGGTGCAGTTGCTGCCGTCGCCCGTCAGCAAACAGTCGACTGCGGAACTCATGCGGCTGTGCGACCTGGTAGTGGCTACCGGCTCGCAAGCCAACGTGCGCGCAGCCTATGCCAGCGGCACGCCGGCCTTCGGCGTGGGAGCCGGCAACGTCGCCGGCATCGTCGACGAAACGGCCGATGTTGCGCTGGCCGCCGATCGCATCGTGCGTTCCAAGACTTTCGACAACGCCACCAGTTGCTCGTCCGAGAACAGCCTGGTACTCGTCGACGCGGTGCGCGCAGCCATGCTGGCCGCACTGGAAGCGCGTGGAGCCGTGCTGCTCAACCCCACCCAGAAGGCGACGCTGCAGTCCGTGATGTGGCCGGAAGGCAAGCTGTCGGCCGCCGTGACCGGCAAGTCGGCACGCGTGATTGCAGAGACTGCAGCCGCGCTTGATGCAAGGGATAGGGACACCTGGCTCGCCATCGCGCGGGGCAACCCGCGCATCCTCATGGTGACGGAAGACGGCGTGGGCCACGATCATCCATTTTCCGGGGAAAAGCTGAGTCCGGTGCTGGCCATTTATACCACACGCAACTTCGACGAAGCAGCGGCCACGGTCGGACGTATCTATGCCTACGAAGGTGCGGGGCACTCGGTCGGGCTGCACAGCGCCAGGCCCGAACGCGCCTTGCAGCTGGGTCTCACGCTGCCAGTCTCTCGCGTGATCGTGGACCAGGCACACTGCATCGCCACCGGCGGCAGCTTCGATAACGGGCTTCCCTTCTCTCTCTCGATGGGTTGCGGCACCTGGGGCAAGAACAATTTTTCGGACAACATGAACTACCGCCATTACCTGAACATCACCCGCATTTCTCGACCGATTCCCGAATGCGTGCCGAGCGAGCGCGATATTTTCGGAGCGTTTTTTGACAGGTTCGGCAAATCATGAACGCCCCGCCATCAACGACCGTTCGGGAGTTGATCGAACAGCAGGCGCTGGCGCGGCCGCAAGCGATGTTCGCATTGGCGACCGAGACCAACCAAGCCATTAGTTTCGGGCAGCTGGCCCGTTCATGCCGGCACGTCGCAGCGCTGCTGAGAGCCCATGGCGCGCGGCCCGGCGATACGGTGTCGCTGGTCATGCCCAACGGCCTGCTGACGCTGCAGCTTTTGCTGGGCGCCATGCACGGCGGATTCACCGTGAACCCGGTGAATCTGCTGTCCCAGCCCGAGCAGATGCGCCATGTGCTGGTGCACTCGGACTGCAGCCTGGTGTGCGTCGCTCCCGAGTGGGAGCAACGGGTTCGCGAGTTGCTCGCCCCGGTCGAGCGTCCAGTGGCCGTGATGGTCTGCCCCCCGAATGCGGGTGCATTGTCCACGGCAGGAAGAATTCACGACGAGGATGACCTTCCGCCACCGGCGCCCGATGCCATCGCCCTGCTGATGTACACCTCGGGCACCACCGGCGTGCCCAAAGGCGTGATGCTGACGCAGGCCAACCTGACCGCGAACGCGCAGGCCATCGGCGCCGAGCATGCGCTGGACCACCAGGATCGCGTGCTCGCGGTGCTGCCGCTGTACCACATCAATGCGTTCGTGGTCACGATGCTCGCGCCGCTTGCCACGGGTAGCAGCCTGGTGCTGCCGCCAAAGTTCTCGGCGGGACGCTTCTGGGCTCAGGCCTGCACGACCGGATGCACCTGGATCAACGTCGTTCCAACCATGATCTCGTATCTGCTGGAAGGCGCGGCGCCCGAGCGCGAACAAACCTTGCGCATCCGCTTTTGCCGCTCGGCATCGGCCGCGCTGCCGCCCGAGCACCACCGCGCGTTCGAGGACAAATTCGGCATCGGGATCATCGAGACAATGGGGCTGACCGAAACGGCGGCGCCCTCGTTTTCAAACCCGCTGGACGCCGCACGGCGCAAGCATGGCGCGGTCGGCCGGGCCAGCGGCTGTGAAGCCCGGATCGTTGACGCCAGCCTCTCGCCGATACCCATCGGCGCTACCGGCGAGCTCGTGATCCGCGGGCCCAACGTGATGCGTGGCTATTACAAGAACCCGGAGGCCACGCGCGCCAGCTTCACGCCGGATGGCTGGCTGCGCACGGGCGACCTCGGGCATGTCGATGCCGACGGCTTTTTCTTTGTCACGGGACGCATCAAGGAGCTGATCATCAAGGGCGGCGAGAACATTGCACCGCGCGAAATCGACGAAGCACTGCTGGCACACCCGAGCGTGCTGGAGGCCGCGGCGGTCGGCATTCCCGACAAGCATTACGGCCAGGAGATCATGGCCTGCGTGGTGCTGCGGGAAGGATCGCTGTGCAGCGAGGACGAATTGCGCGCTTTCTGCATCGAGCATCTCGGCCCCTTCAAGACACCCAAGGTGCTGCGCTTCGTCGGTGAACTGCCGCGCGGCCCGTCCGGAAAAGTGCAGCGCCTGAAGCTGCTGACGCCACCCGGCTGACGCGGGCGCCTCGTGTTGGCGCTAGCCGTTATAGCGCTGGAAAATCAGCGTGGCATTGGTCCCGCCAAAGCCGAAACTGTTCGACATGATGGTATTGAGCGTCACGTTGTCCTGACGCTCGCGCACAATCGGAATGCCTGCGGCGGCCGGATCGAGATCGGTGATATTGGCCGACGCGCTGAGGAAATTCTCCTGCATCATCAGCAGCGAATAAATGGCCTCGTTCACCCCCGCGGCACCGAGCGCATGACCGGTCAGGGACTTGGTGGAGCTGACCCACGGCACCCCCTGCTCGCCGAACACCAGCCGCAGGGCCTCCAGTTCCTTGGTGTCTCCGACCGGGGTACTGGTGCCATGCGCATTCACGTAGTCGATCTTGCCCGTGACCGTCGCCATGGCCTGCTGCATGCAGCGCACCGCGCCTTCGCCAGAAGGTTGCACCATGTCATAGCCATCCGAAGTGGCTCCGTAGCCGGTCAATTCCGCATAGATCCTGGCGCCCCGGGCCCGGGCATGCTCCAACTCTTCCATCACCAGCACGCCGCCGCCGCCCGAGATGACAAATCCGTCCCGGCTTGCGTCATAGGGGCGAGAGGCCGTGGCGGGCGCGTCGTTGTATTTGGACGATAGCGCCCCCATGGCGTCGAACAGCAGCGACATGGTCCAGTGCACCTCTTCGCCGCCCCCCGCAAACACCACGTCCTGCTTGCCCATCTGGATCAGTTCCATCGCGTGGCCGATGCAATGCGCGCTGGTCGCGCAGGCGGAGCTGATCGAGTAGTTCACGCCCCGGATCTTGTAGGGCGTCGCGAGACAGGCGGTGTTGGTGCTGGACATGGTTCGGGGCACCATGTAGGGACCCACCTTGCGGATCCCCTTGCTGCGCAGAATATCCGCGGCCTCCACCAGATTCGAGGTGGACGGCCCGCCCGAGCCCATGACCAGGCCGGTGCGGAAATTCGACACCTCGGACTCCGCCATGCCGGCATCGTCGATCGCCTGCTGCATCGCGATGTAGTTGAACGCCGCGCCGTCCCCCATGAAGCGTTTGATCTTGCGGTCGATGCATTGGTCCAGATCCAGGTTGATCGGACCATGCACGTGGCTGCGAAACCCCATGTCGCGGTAGACCTCGGAAAACGCGATCCCCGAGCGCCCCTGCCGCAGTGAATCCACCACTTCCTGCCGGTTGTTCCCGATGCTGGAGACAATGCCCAATCCGGTGACGACGACTCGTTTCATCGATGCGACCCTCAAAAGCTCTCGGGAGAGGCAAACAGGCCCACGCGCAGGTCGGCTGCCTCGTAAATCACCTTCCCGTCCACCTCCATGGTGGCGTCGGCGATACCCAGCACCAGCTTGCGCATGACTACCCTCTTGATGGCGATCCGGTAGATGACTTTTTTCGCAGTGGGCAGCACCTGGCCGGTGAATTTGACTTCCCCCACGCCCAGCGCGCGGCCCTTGCCCGGCCCGCCCATCCAGCACAGATAAAACCCCAAAAGCTGCCACATGGCATCCAGCCCGAGGCAGCCGGGCATGACCGGGTCGCCCTGGAAATGGCAAGCAAAAAACCACAGGTCGGGATGAATGTCGAGCTCCGCAACGATCTCGCCCTTTCCGTGCGCGCCGCCCTGGTCGGTAATCAGGGTGATGCGATCCATCATCAGCATGTTGGGCAGCGGCAACTGCGCGTTCTTGGGCCCGTACAGTTCCCCCCGGCCGGACTTCAACAATTCCTCGCGCGTGAAACTGTGCTGCTTTTCCATCTGTATTGATCGCCTCGATTGTTTGAATGTCGCCGCTCGCGCCGGGCTGGCGGCAATTATCTCCCATTGATCGCGCCGGGCGCCCAGTCGTTGCGTGAGGCCGGCCGCCACGCAACGCAAGCCAGGCCAACGGCTTTGCCCAGGGGCGGTCGTTATAATCGTGCGGCAATCGATTTCAAAGCCCCTGATTTTCTGAGGACGCCATGAGCGACAACAGCCACGCCGACGACACGGATCACAGCGGTCCAATCAAGACCCCGAAGCAGCTTCTGGTCACGGTGTTTTTCGCCTTCGTGGTTCCGATCTTCACCATCATCGGCATCGTCTACTACATCACCTCGGCCAACATGCCGGCGGCCGGTGCCGGCGACACCGAGCAGCTGGTGGACGCGCGCATTCAGAAGGTCGGCGCAGTGACGGTGCTCGACGCCACCCAGGCCGCGGCGGCCCAGGCAGAGGCCGCATCCGCCGCGGCCGCGCCGGCATCCGGGGTCGCGGTGGCATCGTCGGCAACCAGCGGAGCACTTCCCGCCAACGCGGGTGAAACGCGCTACAAGGAAACCTGCTTCGCCTGTCACGCGACCGGCGTGCTGGGCGCACCCAAGTTCGGCAACAAGGCCGACTGGGCCCCGCGCATCGCCACCGGCCTGGACACATTGGTAGCGGCTGCCATCCACGGTCTCGGCCCCATGCCGCCACGGGGCGGCTCGAACGCCTCCGACGCCGAGATCAAGGCCGCCGTGGAATACATGGTGAACGCGGCCAAGTAATCGCGGCAGTCCAGGTCTGTCCTCCAAAAAAGCCGGTCGATGACCGGCTTTTTTTACGATTGAATTCGTGGTTTCCCCTTGCTGGGTAACAACAGTTAGCTGCGGTTTTTACAGCTCTCCGGGGTTCTGGCAAGCGGCCGGGCTGCGCACGTAGCCGAACCGGGTCGGCAGTTCGCTCGCGACGACCGGCTCTGGCAGCCACAGGCCCTGCTCCACCGCGTCGGCGGCCTGCCCCATGTCGAGCGTATGCACCAGGCCCAGGCCCAGGTCGGCATCGAGGTACAGGCGCCCCTCGTCATCGAGCACGCAGCGCCGGACCTGCGCGCGCCGTCCGGTGTGCGCGACGATCGAAAAGTCCGCATTCACGCGCCAGACCAGCGGCGTGGCTTCGAGTTCCACATAAACGCGCTGCGGCCCGTTCTGGAAAAACCACTGGCCACGCGCATCGGCCTCGTAGTTGCGATGGATGAATTCGAGCAGCTTTTCATGCCGCAGCAGCGAACCCCTGGAAGCCGGCGTGCCGCCGGCAAACGGCCCTGCCGCCTGGGCACGGTCGTCGCGCATGTACCACTGGCCGCGCGCATCCAGCCCGAGCCAGCCGTAGCAATGGGGCACGTTCGGCCACTTGGCCAGCGCCTGTAGAACCATGTCATCCATGAGACCTCACAAAGTCACGATAGCACCCACACGCGACGCCAGCCAGCCGCCGACCGCCTGCGGGATGAAATGCGCGTCGCCCGGCGGGCAGCGCCCCTGGGCGAAGCCCACATGCCCCCCCTGCATGCACTGCCACAGCGTCACGGACGCAGACACCTCGTCCGCGCGCGGCAACGAGGTGGCCGGCACGAACGGATCGTTGTGTGCGTTCAGCAGCAGCGCGGGAATGCGAATCCGGCGCAACTGCGGCCTGGCCGAGGCGCGGTGCCAGTAATCGTCGGTGCCGCGAAAACCATGCAGCGGCGCAGTGAATACATTGTCGAATTCATACAGGTCGCGCACCGCCAGCAGGCGCTCGCGGCTGAACAGGCCGGGATGCTGCGCCAGCTTGCGCAGCGCCTTGGGCACCATGGTGCGCAGGAACATGCGGGTATAGACCTGCCGGTTGAAGCCGCGCCCGATGGCGTGGCCGCTTGCCGCGAGATCCAGCGGCGCGCTCACCGCGGCCAGCGCGCCCGCCACGTCCCCCGCCTGGGTGCCCATTTCCTCGGCCCAGCGCATCAGCACATTGCCGCCCATCGAGACTCCGACCGCCACCAGGGCGCCGCCGCCCCGCGCCCGCTGCTGCTCGCGCAAGCGCCGCAGGATCCAGTCGATCTCCTCGAAATCACCGGAGTGATAGGCGCGCGGCGCCAGGTTGATCTGGCCGCTGCAGCCGCGGAAATGCGGCACCGCAAAGGCCATGCCCTGCGCGCGCGCGAATCCGGCAAACGCTTCGGCGTAATGACTGCGCGAGGAGCCTTCCAGCCCGTGAAACAACACCACGCAAGGTGCGTCGGCCACACACGGCCAGGCGCCGAAATCAACGTCGATGAAGTCTCCGTCGGGCGTGTCCCAGCGCTCGCGCCGGTAGCACACCGGCGCGCCGGCCACGCGGCGCGCGTACAGGGCTGGCCAAATGGTCTGCAGGTTGCCGCCGGGCAGCCACCAGGGTGCTACATAATTCATTGCAAACAATGTTTATATGAAAAGGGCTAGCGATTTCTTTTCATTCAGATCAGCGGCAATGACTCAATGCAGCACGGGGGGCGCGGCGCCGTCTTCGCGCAGCTCCTGCGCGGTAGCGGGGCTCGCGTGGTGCGCCACCAGGCGCCAGCCCTGGGCGACGCGGTGGTAGATATTCGTGGCGATGACGTGCGCCGCGACCGGGCCCTGCGGCGTCATGACCTCGATGCTCTCGACCAGGCTGTGCACCGCGCTGGCGAGCGATTCGACCCTGCGTACCTGCTGCGGCCGCACGCGAATGCTGCCGTTCGCGAAGATCGCATCGAAGCCGGCACGGATCGCGGCGGCACCGATCAGGCGCGCTCCGCCGGGGTGAACGCAGACGATCTCGTCCTCGTCGGCCCAGCAGGCCATGAGCTTGTCGATGTCCGCCGTTTGCAGCGCTTCGTAGAACGCGGCTTCGATATCGTCGGCCGAGCCGGCGACGATGGCGGAAGGGGGTCTGGCTTTGGGCATGGTGGTTTACCTGTTTGTGGCGCCGCCAGAGGCGATCGCTGAAGGCGGCCGGCGGCGCCCCATCTATGCTAACGTCTTGCGCCAGGCACACCCGCTTGCCCAAAAAAGGAACCTATGAAACGCTGGCTTCTCCTTCTCATGACCGTGCTGGCCGTGAGCAGCCTCGGCGGCTGCGGCTACAACGATTTCCAACGGCTCGACGAGCAGACCAAGTCCACCTGGAGCGAGGTGCTGAACCAGTACCAGCGGCGCGCCGACCTGGTGCCCAATATCGTGGCAACGGTCAAGGGTCAGGCCAATTTCGAGCAGGACACGCTGACCAAGGTGGTCGAGGCGCGCGCCCGGGCGACCTCGATCCAGGTCACGCCCGAAACGCTGAATGACCCCGCGGCGTTCCAGAAGTTCGAACAGGCCCAGGGCCAGTTGACGGGCGCGCTGTCGCGGCTGATGGCGGTGTCGGAAAACTACCCGACGCTGCAGGCGAACCAGGCCTTTCGCGACCTGCGCGTGACGCTCGAAGGCACCGAGAACCGCATCACGGTGGCGCGCGGCCGCTATATCCAGGCCGTGCAGGCGTACAACGTGCTCGCGCGCAGCTTTCCGACGAACCTGACCGCGATGATGTTCCACTACGCGCCCAAGCCCACTTTCACGGTGCAGAACGAGACGCAGATCTCGGCCCCGCCGACGGTTGATTTCAACCAGAAATAGGGACGAAAAGTGCCGCTGGCCCTTATCCGATGGCTTAAGATAGCTATATTATTTATAGTTATCGCCTTGCCTGCCGCGGCACCGCGGGCGCAGTCGGTACAGCCGGTGCCGGCGCTTACCGGCCACGTCATCGACCACACCGGCACGCTGACCGACGCGCAGCGGCAGGCGCTGGAGGCGAAACTCGCGGCGCTGGAACAAGGCAAGGGATCCCAGGTCGTCGTCTTGATGGTGCCCACGACCCGGCCGGAGGATATCGCAAGCTATGCGAACCGCGTCGGCAACAGCTGGAAGATCGGCCGCAAGGGCGTGGGCGACGGCCTGCTGCTGGTCGTGGCGAAAGACGACCACCGGGTGCGCATCGAGGTCGCCAAGACGCTGGAAGGCGCGATTCCCGACCTGGCGGCGAACCGGATCATCGAAGACGCGATCACGCCCGCTTTCAGGCGCGGCGACTTCGCGGGCGGGCTGAATGCGGGGGTGGACCAGATCACGGCGCTCATCAACGGCGAGCCGCTGCCGGCGCCGGCGCCCCAGCGGCAAACCGGTTCGGGTGCGGGCGACTTTCAGTGGACCAATCTGGCGATCTTCCTGTTCTTCGCAGTGCCGGTGGCCGGCTCGGTGGCGCGCAGCGTGTTCGGACGCAAGCTGGGCGCCCTGCTCACGGGTGGCGGCGTCGGGGTACTCGCGCTGCTCGCCACCTCCAGCGTGCTGGTCGCGGCACTGGCAGCCGCGCTGGCGCTGCTGTTTGTATTGCTGGCCGGCCTGGCGGGCGGGCGCGGCGGGTTCATGGGCGGCGGTCTCGGGGGCTTCGGAGGTTTTGGCGGCGGCGGGTTCGGAGGTGGGGGCGGGGGCGGCTTTGGCTCGGGCGGCGGGGGCGACTTCGGCGGCGGCGGCGCCAGCGGCAGTTGGTAGGAGCAGAAAAGACATGCCAAGCCGCTTCACCAGAATCCTGCGCCACCTGTGGTTCGAAGAGTCGCACGCGCGCCGCGCGATTCCCCCTGCGATGGCGCAGCGGCTCGGACAGCGCGTGGCCGCGAGCGAACAGCGTCACAACGGGCAGATCCGCATTTGTGTGGAAGCCAGCCTGCCGCTGCACGCACTGTGGCGCGACGCGTCCACGGCGCATCTCGCACACGCCCGTGCCGTAGCCCTGTTTGGCGAGTTGCGGGTCTGGGATACCGAGGCCAACAACGGCGTGCTGATCTATTTGCTGCTGGCCGAGCGCGCCGTTGAACTGGTCGCGGATCGGGGTCTGAACCGGCACGTCTCCACGCCGCAATGGCAGGCCATGGCCCGGCGCATGGCGGGCGCGTTCCGCGAGCGGCGTTTCGAGGATGGCCTCACGCAGGCGCTGGAAGAAGTGTCTGCCCTGCTGGTGCAGTATTTTCCGCTGCAGCCGGGGCAGGTGCACCGCAACGAATTGCCGAACGCACCCCTCCTGCGCTAGCGCGGCGCCACCCGTTCAGGTCTTGGGCGCCGCGGCGCCGAGCAGTCGCAGATTCACCGCGTGGGTCGCATCCAGTTCCTGCTGCAGCGCCCGGCTCAACTGCGCAAAGGTGCGCAGCTTGCGGTTGGACTCGCGCAAGTGATCCGACAGGCGCGTGGAGATGCTCAACAGCAGCCGCGCCGCCACGTCCGGGCATTCCTCGATCATCTGGCGCAGCGCGTCGCGTCCCAGCACCGCCACGGCCAGCTCCGTCGTTGCCGTGCAGGTAGCTGAACGCGGTGAGCCGTCGAGCAGACCCATTTCGCCGATCAGGCCGCCCGGCCCCATGATCGACACGACCATGGTCTCGTGCGGTGCGGACACCTCGTACTCCACCGTGACCTCGCCCTGCAGGATCAGCATCATGGCGTCGACATCGGTCGCCTCGCCTTCCCGGATCAGCACGGAGCCCGACGGGACGCGTTGCGGGCGCATGTAACCGACCACCTCGCGCGCGTCGGCCGGGCTCAATTCCACCAGGCCCGGCGCCATCACAAGCAACCGGGCCGCGTGCTCGCGCGCATCGTCGCCGATCCAGGAGTTGCCGAAAACCATGCGATAAATTGTAGTGGGGCGCTCCTGGCAAGGCACACGTGCATGACAAAGGCCCCGGTCGGAGGTCCGACCGGGGCCTGGGTTCGAGCCGGCGGGCGAACCCGCGCTACTTCTTCTGCCGGTACCGGCGCAATGCCGCGATCTCGGCCGCAATCACGTACAGCTCGGATTGGGCCTTGGCGATATCGATATCGTCCTTGGCGTTTTTCAGCGCTTCCTCGGCCGCCGCCTTGGCGGCATTCGCCTTCTGGTCGTCCAGGTCCTTGCCGCGAATGGCGGTATCGGACAGCACGGTCACGCAGTTCGGCTGCACTTCCAGGATGCCGCCGGCGACAAAGATGAATTCCTCGCTGCCATCAGGCTTCTCGATACGCACCGAGCCCGGCTTGATGCGGGTGATCAGCGGCGTGTGGCGCGGGTAGATCCCCAGCTCGCCGGCCGCGCCAGGCAGCGCCACGAACCGGGCCTCGCCCGAATAGATGGATTCTTCGGCGCTGACAACATCCACGTGGATGGTGGTCATGTGGGTCACCCCTTAAACTTTTTTCGCTTTTTCGAAGGCCTCGTCGATCGTGCCGACCATGTAGAAGGCCTGCTCGGGCATGTGGTCGCATTCGCCCGCCACGATCATCTTGAACCCGCGAATCGTCTCGGAGAGCGACACGTACTTGCCGGGCGAACCGGTGAACACTTCGGCGACGTGGAACGGCTGCGACAGAAAGCGCTGGATCTTGCGGGCGCGCGCCACGGCCAGCTTGTCTTCCGGCGCCAGGTCGTCCATGCCCATGATCGCGATGATGTCGCGCAGTTCGCGGTAGCGCTGCAGTGTGCCCTGCACGGCGCGCGCGGTGTTGTAGTGATCCTGTCCCACGACCAGCGGATCGAGCTGGCGGCTGGTGGAGTCCAGCGGGTCCACGGCGGGGTAGATGCCAAGCGAGGCGATGTCGCGGCTCAGCACCACGGTGGAGTCGAGGTGGGCGAAAGTGGTGGCCGGTGACGGATCGGTCAAGTCGTCGGCAGGCACGTACACGGCCTGGATCGACGTGATCGAACCGACCTTGGTGGACGTAATGCGCTCCTGCAGGCGACCCATCTCTTCCGCCAGCGTCGGCTGATAGCCCACGGCGGACGGCATGCGGCCCAGCAGCGCGGACACCTCGGTGCCGGCCAGCGTGTAGCGGTAGATGTTGTCCACGAAGAACAGCACGTCCTTGCCTTCGTCGCGGAACGATTCGGCAATGGTCAGGCCCGTCAGCGCCACGCGCAGGCGGTTGCCCGGGGGCTCGTTCATCTGGCCGTAGACCATCGCGACCTTGGACTCGCCGAGGTTCTCGAGATTCACCACGCCGGAGTCGGCCATCTCGTGATAGAAGTCATTGCCCTCGCGGGTGCGCTCGCCCACGCCGGCAAACACCGACAGGCCCGAGTGCGCCTTCGCGATGTTGTTGATCAGCTCCATCATGTTCACCGTCTTGCCGACGCCGGCGCCGCCGAACAGGCCGACCTTGCCGCCCTTGGCGAACGGGCACACCAGGTCGATCACCTTGATGCCGGTTTCCAGCAGGTCCTGCGAAGGAGACAATTCGTCGTAGGTGGGGGCCTTGCGGTGGATCGACGCGGTGAGATCGGAGTTGATCGGGCCGCGCTCGTCAATCGGCGCGCCCAGCACGTTCATGATGCGGCCCAGCGTGGCCTTGCCGACGGGCACCGTGATCGGGTTGTCGGTGTTGTGCACCACCATGCCGCGGCGCAAGCCGTCGGACGACCCCAGCGCGATGGTGCGCACGATGCCGTCCCCGAGCTGTTGCTGGACTTCCAGCGTCAGCGTCGAGCCATCCATTTTCAGCGCGTCGAAGATCTTGGGCATGTGGTCGCGCGGGAACTCGACGTCCACCACCGCGCCAATACACTGAACAATCTTTCCTTGAACCTGAGCCATTTTTTGCTCCAAAAAATTTGAATCTTGTTAAACCGCCGCCGCGCCCGCCACGATCTCCGAAAGTTCCTTCGTGATCGCCGCCTGCCGCGTCTTGTTGTAAATCAGCTTGAGCTCGGCAATCACGTTGCCGGCGTTGTCGGTCGCTGCCTTCATGGCCACCATGCGGGCGGAATGCTCGGACGCGGTGTTCTCCGCCACGGCCTGGTACACCAGCGCCTCCACATAGCGCACCAGCAGATCGTCGATGACCGCTTGCGCATCGGGCTCGTAGATGTAATCCCAGCTGTGCCGGGTGCCGCTGACCGCTTCGCTGGCATCCGACTGCGCCTTGATCGTCGCGTGCGACAGCGGCAGCAATTGCTCGACCACGGGCTCCTGCTTCATGGTGCTGACGAACCGGTTGTAGCAGAGGTGGACCGCCGCCAGTTCGCCGCGGGCATACGCGTCCAGCAAGACCTTGACCGGGCCGATCAGCTTGTCCAGATGCGGCTTGTCGCCCAGATGTGTGACCTGCGACACCACCGGCGCTCCGATGCGATTCAGGAACCCCAGGCCCTTGCCGCCGATCGCCACACTTTGCGCCGTTTTGCCTGCCGCCTGCGTTTCGCGCAGCTTCGCCGTGATGGCCCGGAACAGGTTCGTGTTCAGGCCGCCGCACAGGCCCTTGTCGGTGGTGACCACCACGAAGCCGACGACCTTCGCATCCTCGGAGGTCTTCATGAATGCATGGACATACTCGGGCGTGGCCTGCCCCAGGTTCGCAGCGATGTTGCGCACCTTCTCGCTGTATGGGCGCGCGGCGCGCATGCGATCCTGCGCCTTGCGCATCTTGGACACCGAGATCATCTCCATCGCCTTGGTGATCTTCTTGGTGTTTTCCACCGACTTTATCTTGGTGCGTAGTTCCTTGCCTGCTGCCATATGTGCCCCTTGTGCCTCTAACGCCTGCCAACTCTGTCGTGATTTCTCGCGCGCTGGAGCGGCCTAGGCAAACGACTTCTTGAACGCCGCCGTGGCGTCGTTCAATTCGGTCTCGGCATCCTTGTCCATCGCGCGGGCAGCTTCGAGCTTGGCCAGCAGGGCCGCGTGCTTGTCCTTCAGATGGGCATGCAGGCCCGCCTCGAACGCCAGCACCTTGTTCACGGCAATGTCGTCCATGAATCCCTTGTTCACAGCGAACAGCGATGCAGCCATCAGGCTGATCGGCAGCGGGCTGTACTGGGCCTGCTTGAGCAACTCGGTCACGCGGGCGCCGCGGTCGAGCTGCTTGCGGGTCGCTTCGTCCAGATCGGAGGCGAACTGCGCAAACGCGGCCAGTTCACGGTATTGCGCCAGGTCGGTGCGGATGCCGCCCGACTGGCCCTTGATGATCTTGGTCTGCGCCGAACTGCCGACCCGCGACACGGAGATGCCGGCGTTGATGGCCGGCCGGATACCGGCGTTGAACAGGTTGGTTTCCAGGAAAATCTGACCATCGGTGATCGAGATCACGTTGGTGGGCACGAACGCGGAAACGTCGCCGGCCTGCGTCTCGATGATGGGCAGCGCGGTGAGCGAGCCGGTTTTGCCCTTGACCTCGCCCTTGGTGAAGTCTTCCACGTACTTTTCGTTCACGCGGGCCGCGCGCTCGAGCAGCCGGCTGTGCAGATAGAACACGTCGCCAGGGTAGGCTTCGCGGCCCGGCGGACGACGCAGCAGCAGCGAGACCTGACGGTACGCCACGGCCTGCTTGGACAGATCGTCATAGACGATCAGCGCGTCCTGGCCGCGGTCGCGGAAATACTCGCCCATGGTGCAGCCCGAGTAGGCGCTCACATACTGCATCGCCGCCGACTCGGACGCGGTCGCGGCTACCACGATGGTGTACGCCATGGCGCCCGCCTGCTCGAGTGCGCGCACCACGTTTTTCACCGACGACGCCTTCTGCCCGATGGCGACGTAGATGCAGGTCATGTTCTGACCCTTCTGGTTGATGATCGCATCGATCGCCACCGCGGTCTTGCCAGTCTGGCGGTCGCCAATGATCAGTTCGCGCTGGCCGCGGCCCACCGGCACCATCGAGTCGATGGACTTGAGGCCGGTCTGCATCGGCTGGTCCACCGACTGACGCGAAATCACGCCGGGCGCGACCTTTTCGATCACGTCCGTCATCTTCGCGTTGATCGGGCCCTTGCCGTCGATCGGCTGGCCCAGCGCGTTCACCACGCGGCCCAGCAACTCGGGCCCGACCGGGACTTCCAGAATGCGGCCGGTGCACTTGACGGTGTCGCCTTCGGAGATGTGTTCGTATTCACCCAGAATCACCGAGCCGACCGAGTCGCGCTCGAGGTTCAGCGCCAGGCCGTAAACAGGGACGCCGTCGCTGCCAGCGGGAAATTCGAGCATCTCGCCCTGCATCACGTCCGACAGGCCGTGGATGCGGCAAATACCGTCCGTCACGGACACGACCGTCCCCTGGTTGCGGATGTCGGCGCTGGCGGACAGGCCTTCGATACGGCTCTTGATCAGTTCAGAAATTTCTGCGGGATTGAGTTGCATGACTCTTTCCTTCTTTCGTTAGTTCGGCCAACAACCTGAGGCTTGCGCCTCAGGCCGTGAGAGCCAGTTTCATTTGTTCCAGACGGGCCTTGACGGAGGTGTCAAGCACTTCGTCGCCAACCACCACGCGAATGCCGCCGATCAATTCGGGCTGCAGCGTCACCGACACGTTGAGTTTGCGGTCAAAGCGCTTTTCCAGCAGTGCAGCAACGTCCGCCAGCGCAGCGCTGTCGATCGGAAAGGCACTGTAGACCACGGCGTCGGAAGAGCCGCTTCGGGCATTCTTCAAGGCCCGGAACTGCGCCGCGATTTCGGGCAGCACCGCCAGGCGGCCGTTTTCGATCACCACACGAAGAAAATTGCGGGCCGCGTCATCGAGCCTTGATTTGGCGACGCCGGTCATCAAATCGAACACCTGGCTTGCCGGCACCTTCGGGTTGTCGGCAAATTGCTGCAGTTCGGGATTGGAGGCAATGGACGCCAGTTCTTCCACCCAGTTTTCGACAGACGACAGATCCGAAGACGACGCCTTGAACAAGGCTTCCGCGTAGGGCCGGGCAATGGTGGCGAATTCAGCCATGGACGCCTCTCACAACTCGGTCTTCAACTGGTTGAGGAGGCTCGCGTGGACGCCGGCATCGACTTCCTTGCGCAAGATCTGCTCGGCACCCTTGACCGCCAGCGTGGCGACCTGCTCACGCAGGGTCTCGCGCGCCTTCACGGTCTGCAGTTCGGCTTCCGCCTTGGCGGCCGCAACGATCTTGCCAGCTTCCTCGGCCGCCTTTGCTTTGGCCTCTTCCACGATGGCCTGGCCGCGACGCTCGGCATCCGCGAGGCGGGCCGCGGACTCCGTGCGCGACTGCGCCAGTTCGGTCTCCACCCGCTGGTTCGCGGAGGAAAGCTCGGACTTGGCCTTCTCGGCAGCCGCGAGGCCGTCGGCGATCTTGCTGGCACGCTCATCCAGCGCGGCAGCGATCGGCGGCCACACGAATTTCATCGTGAACAACACCAGCAATGCGAAGACGATGGCTTGCGCCACCAGTGTTCCATTAATGTTCACAGTCAATCCTCCTTAGCGGGACGCAGGCAGGACGCTTACTTGGCCAGGGTCGCGATTTGCGCCAGGAACGGGTTGGCGGTGGTGAACCACAGGGCGATACCCACGCCGATGATGAACGAGGCGTCGATCAGGCCGAGCAACAGAAACATCTTCGTTTGCAATTCGGCCCCGAGCTCCGGCTGGCGCGCCGTCGCTTCCAGGAACCGGCTGGCCATGATGCCGACACCCACACAAGCACCCAGGGCGCCCAGCCCAATGATCAGACCAGCGGCGAGGGCAACAAAACCAATGACTTCCATAACGACTCCTTGAGAAACTAAAAAGAAAAAAGAAAAAAGAAATCAACCAAACCGAAAATCAGTGCGAGTCATGCGCCTGCCCGATATAAACCAGGGTCAGCATCATGAACACGAAAGCCTGCAGGACGATGACCAGGATATCGAACACGGACCATGCCCAACCCAGCACCACGTGCAGCAGCAACAGGACCAGGTTCGATGGCGCAAACGAGAACGCCCAGGACCCGCCCAGCAGGGCGATCAGCATGAAGAGCAACTCGCCCGCATACATGTTGCCGAACAGCCGCATGCCATGCGAGAACGTCTTGGAGACGAACTCGATCAGCTGCATCGCCAGATTCACGACGCCGAGCAGCAGCGCGAATACCGGGTTCTTGCTGGTGCCGAAAGGCGCGCACACCAGTTCGTGCAGCCAGCCGCCGAGCCCCTTGATCTTGATGTTGTAGAACAGGCTGAGCACCAGCACCGACACCGCCATGCCCATCGACACCGACAGGTCGGCCGTGGGCACGACGCGCAAATAGGCGTGGTGCGGATCCCCGCCGGCCAGCCCGTAAACCCAGCGCCACAGCGATGGCAGAAAATCCACGGGCACCAGGTCCATGGCATTGAGCAGCGTCACCCAGACAAACACGACCAATGCCAGTGGCGCCACCATCTTGCGGCTTTTGGCGTTGTGCACGATCGACTTGGCCTGCGTATCCACCATTTCGACCAGAATCTCCACCGCGGCCTGGAAGCGACCGGGCACCCCGGGGGTGGCGCGCCGTGCCGCGCGCCATAGAAAGAACACGCCCAGCACACCCAGCAGCGCCGAGACAATCACCGAGTCGATGTTGAGAATCGAGAAATTGACAAGCCCCACCTGCTGATGGGTCTGCCATTGCGTCAGGTGGTGCGCAATGTATTCACTCGCCGAAGGATTACTAGCTTCGATGGACATCGTTCTCTCTTCAACCTGTTTTTCGTTTCGGGCGCACCACAAGTGCAACCCAATAAACACTCAGACCCGCGGCCAGACCCAGCAGCAGCGCCGGCCAGCTCAAACCCCTCACCAGCCGCGGCGCCGCGATCAGCATTCCGATCGTGACGGCCACCTTGACCGTTTCCCATACAAACAAACCAACGACCGCCGCAGCGGCATTGGCAGACGAAAACCGGCTCGTCAGGCCCCGTGCGAACAAGGCGGCAGGGATGACCACAGCCAACGCGCCATAAGCCGCCGACAACCCGGCATTTTGCCGACCTGTCCAGCCCCAGGCCAGCAGCGCCACCAGCAAGCCAACCACCAGTTGCCCCGCCACCACCCACCAGGGGGAAAGAGCCGGATGGGCTTCCCGAAGCCGCGCCGCCTGCTCACGTGTCAGGGGAACAAAATCGCGATCGTCCGAGTCGTCTTCAAACACCGAAGCGATGCCTTGAAGCACCCCAGATTACACGCAAGTTACAACTGCTCACTCTGCAACGCTAATAATTTACTTGGCAAAGCCATTAATTATACTTAGAAAAATCAGCCGCCCAGCCCGTTTTCGGCTCGCCCGAGAACCCAGGCACCCGAAGAATGCTTTGCGGGCCGCGTCACAATTCGCCACCCAATCCAAACTTCACCAAGGCTGCTCCATGGAACTGCTTGCCCGATACCTGCACCTGATCGGCGCCATCACCTGGCTCGGCGGCATGACGTTCATGCTGCTGGCGCTGCGCCCGGTCGCCACGGCGCAATTGCCGCCGCCGGCGCGCCTGCCTTTGCTGGCCGGTGTGCTGGCGCGATTTTTGCCGATCGCATGGATCAGCGTGGCCTTGTTGGCCGCCAGCGGCGCTTACATGCTGGGCGCGGCCGGCATGAAAAACGCCCCCGTCGGCTGGCACATGATGATGGGCATCGGCATCTTGATGTTTGCGATCTTGGGCCACCTGCACTTCGGCCCCGCGCGGCGTCTGCAGCAGGCGGTGGCGCAGGCCAACTGGCCGCAGGCGAGCGGGCAAATGGCAAAAATCCACCCGCTGGTGGTGATCAACTTCGCGCTCGGATGGCTGGCGATCGCGGCCATGCTGTTTTTGCGATGAACGAGTTGCCCAGCCTGCCGTGCTACCTGAACGGCGAATTCACGGCGCTGCAGGACGCGAAGATCAGCGTCATGGACCGCGGCTTCATCCTGGGCGATGGTGTTTATGAAGTCGTGCCGGTGTATGGCGGCCAGCCGTTCCGGTTCGATCAGCACATGGCGCGGCTCGGCCGCTCGCTCGCCGAATTGCGCATCGCGAACCCGCTCACGCATGCGCAGTGGCGCGAGGTGATTACCAAATTGATAGCGGACTATGCCCGATCGACGGGGGCTAACCTTCGAAACACTGATCAACTGATCTACATCCAGGTGACCCGCGGCGTGGCGCTGCGCGAGCATGCGATGCTGGAGGGCCTCACGCCCACCGTGTTCGTGATGAGCAACGCCATGAAGCCGGTGCCACCCGAATTGCGGCGCGCGGGCGCGGCCTGCGTCACGGCCAGCGACTTCCGCTGGGAAAAGGCGCACATCAAGAGCACCAGCCTGCTCGGCGCCGTGTTCGCGCGGCAAATCAGCGTGGACGCCGGCGCGCTGGAGACCGTGATGTTCCGCGATGGCTTCCTGAGCGAGGCCGCGGCCAGCAACGTCTGGGTCGTGAAGGACGGCACCGTCAGGGGCTCGCCCAGGGACAACCTGGTGCTGGAGGGCATTCGCTACGGCCTGATCGAGGAGCTCTGCCGCGCCGCGGGCATCGCCTTCGAGTTGCGCCGCATCAGCCGCGAAGAAGTGTTCGATGCCGACGAACTGCTGCTGTCCTCCGCCACCAAGGAGGTGCTGGCCGTCACGCGGCTGGACGGCCAGCCCGTCGGCGCCGGCGTGCCCGGCCCCATCTACACCCGGCTGTACGCCGGGTACCAACAGGCCAAGATCGCCGCATCCCGACCATGAGCACCCCCCCACCGCCTCCCGATCCCCGCAAGGACTCGCTGATCGAGTACCCGAGCGCATTCCCCATCAAGATCATGGGTGCCAAGGCCGACGGCTTCGTGCATGCCATCACCCGCATCGTCGAACAGTTCGACCCGAGCTTCGACGCCGCCACCATCGAGTTGCGCGACAGCCGGGCCGGCAACTACCTGGGCATCACCGTGACCGTGACCGCGACCTCGCGCGAACAGCTCGACGAGCTCTACCGCACGCTGTCCACGCATCCGATGGTGAAGATGGTGCTGTAAATAGACACAGGCCTCATGGCGCCAGGTTTTAACAAGCGATCTGCCAAATCGATTTTATTAAAGTTTTGGGCAATTTAGTTTACTTATTTTGATATCATGGGCGGCTAATTCAAATTCAGCACCCATGACCAACCACCAGCGAGCGGGCCGCTACCTGCAGCAGGCCACGGGCTATCAGGCGTTTTTGCCCGAACCCTTGCCGCCCGCGCCGGACATTGATTACGACGGCGAACTGCGCACCGCGCTGTCCAACGCCGACCGCAACCTCGCGCGGCTGGACGCGATCGCCACCCTGCTGCCCAACCCCGACCTGTTTGTGGCGATGTATGTCAAGCACGAGGCCGTGCTGTCGTCGCAAATCGAGGGCACGCAAAGCACGCTGGAAGATGTGCTGGCGTTCGAGGCCGACAGCGCCCATGGCGATGCCCCCAAGGACATCGAGGAAGTCGTCAATTACGTGCGCGCCATGAACCACGGCCTCAAGCGCCTGGGCGAAGGCTTTCCGCTCAGCCTGCGCCTGCTGCGCGAAATTCATGACGAGCTGATGCACGGTGTGCGCGGCGGCGAAAAATCCCCCGGGGAATTTCGCCGCACGCAAAACTGGATCGGCGGCCAGGGCAGCACGCTGGCCACGGCCGCATTCGTGCCGCCGCCCCCGCACGCCTTGATGCAGACGCTGGGCGCACTCGAAAAATTTCTGCACGAAGGCAAGTCCAGCGTCCCGCTGCTGATTCGCTGCGGCCTGGCGCACGCCCAGTTTGAAACCATCCATCCTTTTCTGGACGGCAACGGGCGGGTCGGCCGGCTCCTGATCACCCTGATGCTGTGCGAGGAACAGGCCCTGTCGCGCCCCCTGCTGTACCTGTCGGTTTTCTTGAAGGCGCACCGCGCCGAATATTACGACCGCCTCAGCGCCATCCGCGCGCAGGGGCACTGGGAGCCCTGGCTCAAGTTCTTTTTGCGCGGCATGAGCCAGACCGCCCGCGCCGCCACCCGCACGGCGCACGACATCGTGGCGCTGCGCGAATCACACCGCGGCGCCATCGGCACGAATGCCAAGGCCCTCAAACTGCTGGACCATTTGTACCAACAACCCCTGGTGTCGGCCAAACGCGTGACGGCGGCCATCGGCTGCAGCACGCCCACGGCCCTCAAACTGCTCGATGATTTCCAGACGCGCAGCTGGCTGAAAGAAATCACCGGCCAGGAGCGGCATCGCCTGTACCGCTACCAGCCCTACATGGACCTGTTCCACCGCGAAACGGTGCAAAGCACTTTCGATGCGCAAGCTGCGCCCTCATCCTGAAAAGCCCCCATGCCCACCCTCGACTGGCTCAACCGCGCCCAAGCCTTCACCACCGCCGACCAGGTGCCCTACCGCCTGCTGGAACCCGTGTCCAGCCACGGCGACGCGCGTCAGGCACCGGACAACCTGCTCATCCAGGGCGACAACCTGGAAGCGCTCAAGGCGCTGCTGCCGTTCTACCGCGGGCAGGTCAAGTGCATCTTCATCGACCCGCCCTACAACACCCGAAGCGCCTTCGAGCACTACGACGACAACCTGGAGCATGCGCAGTGGCTGTCGATGATGCTGCCGCGCCTGCAACTGCTGCGCGAGCTGCTGGCCGAGGACGGCTCCATCTGGGTGACCATCGACGACAACGAGGGGCATTACCTCAAGGTGCTGATGGATGAGGTGTTTGGGCGGGGGAATTTCGTGGCGAGCTGCGTCTGGCAGAAACGCTACTCGCGGGAAAACCGCGAAGCCATTGGCGACGTGCATGACTACTTGCATGTCTACGCGCGCAGTCCGGACCGGTTCAAGCGCGAACGCAATCTCGTGCCGATGAACGAGGAACAGGCCAAGGTCTACCGTAACCCTAACAATGATCCCAAGGGCCGTTGGCGCCCCGTGCCAATGACGGCGCAAGCAGGCCATGCAACGCCAGAGCAGTTCTACGAAGTTGTCACGCCTAGCGGCAAGTCGTATTTCCCGCCAGATGGTCGATGCTGGGGTATTGCCAAAGCCACCTACGAGCGCTCGCTTCGAGAGAATCGAATTTACTTTGGCAAGAACGGCGACGCGCAGCCCAACATCATTCGCTATTTGTCGGAAGTCCCCGGGCTTGCGCCTTGGACATGGTGGCCTTCGGAGGAAGTCGGCCACACCGATGAAGCCAAAAAAGAAGCCAACACGCTGTTTGGCGGCGAAACCAGTTTCGGCACGCCTAAACCCGAACGCCTGCTCCAGCGCATCCTCCACATCGCTACCAACCCCGGCGACCTCGTCCTCGACAGCTTCCTCGGCTCTGGCACCACCGCTGCCGTGGCCCACAAGATGGGCCGGCGCTGGATCGGCATCGAGATGGGCGAGCACGCCGCCACGCACTGCCTGCCGCGCCTGCAAAAAGTCATTGATGGCGAACAAGGCGGCATCAGCCAGGCGCTGGGCTGGCAGGGCGGCGGCGGCTTTCGCTTCATGCGACTGGGCGCGCCGGTGTTCAACGCGCAGGGCCGCATCCACCCCGAGGTGCGCTTTGCCACGCTGGCGGCCTTTGTCTGGCAGCAGGAAACCGGCACGGCCTGGCCGGGGTACGCGCCATCGCCGCAGCCCGGCGCCGCCCGGCCCGACACGCCCTATCTGGGCACGCACTATCAATACAATAGCGATATTGACCCGTCCTATAAGGGCGAACTGCCTATTTCATTCACAAAAACACCCAAATTCGCCTGCTACCTGCTGTTCAACGGCATTCTGAAAGACCGGCGACCGGCCAGCGGCAATGTGCTCACGCGCGAGGTGCTGGCGGCCCTGCTGGCGCTGCACCGCGAGCTCGCGCCGGCCGGCACGCCGCTGCGGGTGTATGGCGAGTCGGTGCGCGTCGGCCCGGCGCGGCTGGCTGCCGCGGGCGTGACCTTCAGGCAGATTCCCTACGACTTGCAGGCGCGGTGACATGAACGACATGACCGCAAGCCAGTTGCAGGCTTTCCTCAGGCAGCACTATCCCAAGGAGAACGAACGCTTTGAGTGGAAGGAATGGGCGAGCCTGAGATCGAACGTGTCCGGTCGCAAGGGCGAGGATCTCGTGTCCTACGTTTCAGCGCTTGCCAACATGGACGGTGGCTGTCTGGTCATTGGGGTGCGCGACCGCACGCTTGAGATCACGGGCATTCGGGACTTTGCCGACTACACGCCGGAGAATGTCGTTCATCGCATTCTTGGCAAGACGCCGAACCTGCCTTCGATGGGCTTGCGCGTGGAGGTGCTGCGAACCAGCGACACAGCAGCGACGGTGTGGCTGGTGCACGTGCCACGTCATTCGCCCCGGCAGCCGGTCTATGCGCACGACAAGGCGTGGCAACGGGACGGCGATTCACTCACCGAGCTTCGCACCGACAGACACCAGGCCATTCTTTCGGAGGCGTTGAGCGGCCAGGACTGGAGTGCGGTGCCGGTTCCCGGCGCGACCTTGGACGACCTCGACAGCCAGGCATTGCAACTTGCACGGAAACAGTTTGCCGCCAAGAATTCGCAAGAGCGTTGGGCAAGCGACATCGGGCAATGGACGGACACCGAATTTCTGGACAGGGCTCGCTTGGGCGCCAATGGCATATTGACGCGCGCCGCCTTGCTCTTGCTTGGCAAGCCGGAATCCACCCATAAGCTGCAACATCCGGCCGAGATGGTGTGGCGCTTGCTCGATGAGCGGGCCGTCAGACATTTTCACCCCCCCTTCCTGCTGGCCTCAAGCGAATTGCTGCGCCAGGTGCGCAACCCCAACATCAAACTCTTCCCGGCCACCAGCCTGCTTGCGGTGGAGTTGCCCAAGTACGAAACACGAGTGATTCTCGAAGCATTGCATAACTGCATTGCCCACCAGGACTACGAGCGCGGGGAACGCGTCGTGGTGGAAGAATCAATCAATCGCCTTGAGTTTCAAAGTGCGGGCGCTTTCTTTGACGGGGAGGCCACGGACTACGCCGTGACCAGCAAAGTTCCCGGCAGTTACCGCAACCCCTGGCTGGCCAACGCGATGCGCAGCATCGGAATGATCGATTCGGCCGGGTTCGGTATTCGTGAAATGTTTCAAGAACAGCGCAAGCGTTTCTTGCCGTTGCCAGATTACGAAAAATCGACGCCCAGCCACGTCGTTCTCACCATCTATGGACAGCAGCTTGACGAGAACTACAGCCGAATGCTGATGGAAAGCACCGACTTGCCGATTGAACAAGTCGTGTGGCTGGATCGGGTGCAAAAAAAGGAACGCATCGCCGATGAGCAAGCGGCGTTGTTGCGACGCAAAGGCTTGATCACTGGGCGCAAACCGAATCTGATCGTGTCTGCCGCAGTCGCCACGTTCACCAAGACGGAAAATCAGTATGTCTTGAACAAGGGGATGGACGACGATTACTACAAACGGGCCATCGTCAGCCGCCTGAAACTCGGCCCTGCTTCCGGCGACCAGTTGCGCCAGCTGGTTATTGACAAATTGCCGGCAGTGCTGACCCCGAAAGAGAAAGAGACGAAGGTCAAAAACTTGCGTACAGCGCTGCGCTTGCGAGGGCTGGAAGGGACGTTCATTGAGGTCAGTCCCTCGGGCCCGGCGCGCGGATCGGGTGCCATATGGCGGATCAAGATCTGAGGATTGTTTATTGCCTGGTCTGAATCCGGAACTTAAACAACTTTTGCTCCCTGACAAATCTAAAAATCTGTATTAATTCAATAAGTTATCTTTGTTTAGCTTGTTGAGTTATTGCGTAATCAATCTTCGCTCTACCCCATGACCACCTTCTCTCTCAAGACCTACCAGAGCGCCGCGCTGGAGGCGATGGCGCTTTTCTTGCGGCAGGCCGAAACCATGGGCCTGGAGGCGGCCTGGGCGCACGCCATGCAGCGCGACGGCGGCAACCCCGGCGTGCCGTACCGCAGCGACGAGCTGGGCGAAGTGCCCACCGTGTGCCTGCGCATTCCCACCGGCGGCGGCAAGACCTTGCTGGCGTCGCACGCCATTGCGCGCATCGCGCAGGCTTGGAGCCATAGGGATTTTCCGCTCGCGCTGTGGCTGGTGCCCAGCGACACGATTCGCAGCCAGACGCTGGCGGCGCTGCAAACGCCGGGGCACGCCTACCAGGCGGCGCTGAAAAACAGCTACGGCGACCGCTTCGTGGTGTGCGAGCTGGACGCGCTTCACACGGTGCCGCCGCAGGACTTTGGCCGCAAGGCGGTGGTCGTGGTGGCCACCATCCAGAGCTTTCGCGTGAGCAACAAGGCGGGTCGGCGCGTGTACGCGACGAGCGAGGCGTGGGAAACACACTTTAAAAGCCTGAACCTCACACCGCAGCAGGCGGCCGGGCGCGGGCTGGCCTGCGTGGAAGAAGCCGACCTGGCGGACGAGAACCAGAGCTTCCTGAGCCGCGCGGACCTGGGCCGCGTGAAGACCTCGCTGGCCAACTGGCTGGCCTGGCAGCAGCCCATCGTCATCGTGGACGAGGCGCACAACGCCAAGACGCCGCTGTCGCTGGCCATGCTGCGCGGCATCCGCCCGAGCTGCGTGCTGGACCTGACGGCCACGCCGGTGCCCAAGCTGACCAACGTGCTGTACAGCGTGTCGGCGCGCCAGCTCGAAGCCGAGGACATGATCAAGCTGCCCATCATGCTGGCCGAGCACGAAACCGGCTGGCAGGACGCGGTGCGCGATGCGCTCTTGCGGCGCACGCAGCTGGAGGCGGAGGCGGCGCACGAACCGCGCTATGTGCGGCCGATTGCGCTGTTTCAGGCGCAGGACAAGGGCGGCGAAGCGACGGCGCAGGTGCTCAAGCAGCACCTGATCGACACGCACCATATCGACGAGCGCGAAATTGCCGTGGCCACCGGCACGCAGCGCGAGCTGGACGGGGTGAACCTGTTCGACCCCGCGTGCCCGGTGCGCTACGTGATTACCGTGGATGCGCTCAAGGAGGGCTGGGACTGCTCGTTTGCCTATGTGCTGTGTTCGCTGCAAAACCTGCGCAGCAACCAGGCGGTGGAGCAGCTCATGGGGCGGGTACTGCGCATGCCCTACGCCCAAAGGCGCAGGAGCCCGGCGCTGAACAAGGCGTATGCGCATGTGATTGCACGCAGTTTCTCAGAGGCGGCCCATTCGCTGGTGGACAGCCTGACCCAGGGCATGGGCTTCGACGCCCTGAGCGCGGCCAGCGTGCTGCTTCCCGATGAGCGCGATTTGTTTGGCAGCGCGGGGGGGCTGCCTGCGGCCGCGCACGCGGAAAAGACATTGACCCTGGAGCTGGAGCTGGCCGCGCAGGACGCCGGCGCGGTGCGCGCCGCGCTGCAGGCACAGCCCGACGTGCAGGTGCTGGCGGGCAGCGCCGAAGGCGAACCGGTGCGGCTACGCGTCACCGGGCCGGTGACCGAGGCGACGCGGGAAGCGATATTTTCGATCGCGGCCAGCGCGGACAAGCCGGGGCTTGAGCAGCAGTTCGACCAGCACGATGCGCGGCTGCACGCGCTGCGCTCGCCGGCCGAGCGGGACGTGCCGTTCGCGGCCATCCCCCAACTGTGCGTGCGCGTGCAGGGCGAGCTGGAGCTGATCGAACGCGAGACGCTGGGCGAGCTGATCGAGTTCGACCTGCTGCGCGCCGATGCGCGCCCCGAACTGCCGGGCTTCAATCTGGTGCAGCAAAGCGATTTGTTCGAGATTTACCTGGAAGGCGAGCGCGTGCGCCTGAAGCAGGCGGATGCGGCGCAGCTGTCGCTGGACGCGGTGGCTACCGATGCCACCGAGCAGGATCTGGTGATCGCGCTGGAGGCGCAGGTGCGGCGGGGCGGGCTGACCCAACTGGAGACACAGGCTTATGTGCAAAAGCTGGTGTCGCAACTGCTGCACCAGCGCGGCCTGACGCTGACGGGCCTGATTCGCTCGCGCTTCCAGCTCGGGCAGATGATTTCGAAACGCATCGACAGCGTGGTTGCCGGCGCGCGCCAGCAAGGCTTTCAGAACCTGCTGTTTGGCCGCACCGACGCCCAACTGACTTGCGACGCCGCCTGGACCTTCGAGTTCCGCAAGGGGCGCTACCCGGTTCGGCAGGCTTACAGCGGGCGCTGGCAGTTCGAGAAACACTATTACCCGCAGATTGCCAAGCTGAAGTCCGAAGGCGAGGAATTTGAATGCGCCGTGGCGCTGGACCGCGAGAGCGCCGTGAAACACTGGGTGCGCAATCTGGAACAACTGCCGGAGTTCGCCTTCTGGCTGCCGACCGCCACCGACTACTTTTACCCGGACTTCGTGGCCGAGTTGCATGACGGGCGGCTGCTGGTGGTCGAGTACAAGGGCGACGCCTACGTCACCAATGACGACTCGCGCGAAAAACGCCTGGTCGGCGAGCGCTGGGCACAGACCACGGGGCAGCGCTTTGTGATGGTCGAAAAGACGCTCAACGGCATGGACATGGCGGCCCAGATCCGGACGGCCCTGAAGTCTTGAAGCGATAAATGGCTATTAAAGTCACCTACCTGGGCCGGGCCGATTACCTGCCCACCTATGCGGCGATGCAGGCGTTCACCGCCGCGCGCACGCCCGATACTCCTGATGAACTATGGATTTGTGAGCATCCTGCCGTTTATACGCAAGGACTGGCGGGCAAATCGGAGCACATTCTGAACCCCGGCGGCATTCCCGTGATCGCCACCAACCGGGGCGGCCAGGTCACCTACCACGGGCCGGGGCAGGTCGTGGCGTATCCGCTGATTGACCTCGGCCGCGCCGGTTACTTCATCAAGGAATACGTGTACCGCATCGAGCAGGCCGTGCTCCAGACGCTGGTGCATTTTGGGGTTACGGGGCTGCGCGTCGCGGGCGCGCCGGGCATTTATGTACGGCTGGACGATCCGGGCTCGCACGCGCTTTTGCCGCAACGGCCGCAGAAAAACAATGGGGGTCAGATTCCAGTTAACCAGTCTCCCGACTTCCAGGGCCTCGGCAAGATCGCCGCGCTCGGCATCAAGGTGAGTCGCCGCTGCACCTACCACGGCGTGGCGCTGAACGTGGCGATGGACCTGGAACCGTTCTCGCGCATCAACCCCTGCGGCTACGCGGGGCTGCAAACAGTGGATCTTTCTACAATCGGGGTCCCGGCCAGTTGGCGGGAAGCCGCCGAGGTATTGAGCCGCCAATTGCAGACCTACCTGAGTCCGTGAGCGGACACGGAACCGCCGCCAAAGCACACCATGAACAACGCCGAAACCGTTCCCCACGCCACGATGCGCGATGCCCAGAGCGGCCGGAACCGGCTCGCCGCTGCCACATCGGCCTGATGCTGGCGAACCTGTATGCGCTGGGCGCGATCGCGCTGTGGGCCACGCTGGCGTCGCTGGGCGTCACGCTGCGCCACGTCCCGCCATTTTTGCTGACCGGCCTGGCGCTGCTGATCGGCAGCATTCCGGCCTGGCCACGGTTTGCGCAATGGCGTGTGCCGCCCGCGACGCTGGCGCTGGGCGTGTACGGCCTGTTCGGTTTTCATTTCCTGCTGTTCATTGCCCTGCGCCATGCGCCACCGGTGCAAGCCAATCTGGTGAACTATCTGTGGCCGCTGCTGATGGTGGTGCTGGCGCCGGTGCTGTTGCGCGGTGTGCAGCTCGCGCCGCTGCACGTCATCGCCGCACTGGTCGGCTTTGCCGGCGCGGCCATCGCGATTGCGGGCGGGCGCACGCTGGAGCCGGGCTTCGCCTGGGGCTATCTGCCGGCCGCCGGATCGGCCTTCATCTGGGCCAGCTACTCGCTGCTGACCCAGCGCGTGGCCCGGTTCCCGACCGCGGCGATCGGCGGCTTCGCGGCCATCTCGGGTCTGCTTGCGCTCCTGTGCCACGCCGTGCTGGAGCCGCCAGCCACGCTCAGCGGACAGGACTGGCTGCTGATCGCGCTCATGGGAGCGGGTCCGCTCGGCGGCGCGTTTTTCCTGTGGGACGCGGCGCTGAAACGGGGCGATGCGCGCAGCATTGGCTTGTTGAGTTTCCTGACGCCGTTGTTGTCCACGCTGCTGCTGCTGTTGCTGCGCGGGGACTGGCCAACCCCGTCGATCGCGCTGGCGGCCGTGATGATCGTGGGCGCCGCGCTGGTGGGTACACGCGCGCGCTAGCCGCCTGTCGGGTCAGGTGTTCAGCACCGAGGCCGGATCGTCCGATGCGATCACCCTTTGCGCCCACGGCTCCAGGCGGGACGTGTCCGAGCGCAGCACTTCCTGTTTGACCGCCAGGATCTGCGCCGGGTGCATGGAAAAGCTGCGCAGGCCCATCCCCAGCAACAGCCGGGTATGGGTCGGATCACCCGCCATCTCGCCGCACACCGTCACGCCCTTGCCCTGCGCATTGCATTCGGCGATGGTGTCCGCCACCAGGCGCAGCACCGCCGGATGCAAGGGGTCGTACAGGTGGGCCACGGCCTCGTCGGCGCGGTCGATCGCCAGCGTGTACTGGATCAGGTCGTTCGTGCCGATCGAGAGAAAGTCGAAGTGTTGGAGGAACAGCTTGAGCATCAGGGCGGCGGCGGGTATCTCGATCATGGCGCCCAGCTTGACCGGGCCGCAAGGCACGCCCTGGCCCTCCAGTTCGGCCCGGGCGGCATCGATCAGCGCCAGGGTCTGG
>SCRU01000120.1 GCA_004323695.1 Burkholderiaceae bacterium | reverse complement strand
ACCGGGAACGACTATGCACCTATCACCTGACTTGACCGCTATGCTCGACCTGCCGCCTGTGGCCGGGCGAAGCGTGTTACGCGCTGGGCTGAGTGCGTTGCGGGTGCTACCGCGCGACATAGCGGCTGACCGCAACGGGCACGAGAACGTTCTGCGTCGACTCGCGGATCACCCCCACACCGTGGTCTTCATCGATATCTCACACGGAGGCATGGCGACGCGACCGACACTGATCGAAATCGATGCGGCGCTGCCGCGCGATGCGATACGTCAACGCGTGTTCCTCACCCGGCTCGAAGGCGGACATGTGAGCGCAGCCGACCGGCGCTGGGTTCAAATGCTCGGATTTGCCGACTTGTTACCCGAGTTCGATGCCGGCGACTGTGAAGGAAGCCTGCGGTCGGCCCTCGATGGCGTGGCCCGCGTACTCGACATGATGCCGCTCGCGCCCGCAAAACTGGCCCGGCATGTCCGGGTACTCAAGCAGAAACGGGAGGTCGGCACGCCACGGGCCACCCTTCGTGCCTTGACCGGAAAATCCGCGGAGGACGTTGCCGAGTTGTTGCACCGATCGCTTGCCATTCAGGATCTGGCGTATCGCCTGCGAACGTACCCGCAGTGTTTCGTGGGTTCGGAAGCGGTGGCGTGGATGTCGCGGTGCTGGCACCGACCGGCCACCGAAGCCGTGGTGGTCGGCCAGGCGCTGGGTTCACTGGGACTGCTGGTCCATGTCACTCATGATCACCCGTTTCTCGACGATCGCCTGTTTTACCGCTTGGCGGTATCCGAAGCTGCCGACCGGCTGGGTCCGGGCCAGGTTCTGGCCTCGGTACGGGCGTCGGACGGAGTGCCGGTAGCCGATCGCAGCTATCTGGGCGCGGCCTACCCACGTTGCTGGATCGGCGCCGAGGCGGTGGACCTCCTGGTCGCACGTCACGCGCTGGCGCGGCACGATGCCTGGGTGCTGCTGCACCGGCTGATGCAGTTCGGCCTGATTGAGCACGTGACGCATGAAAGGCCGTTCATCGATGGGGCTTTCTACTACCGCTTCACCGGCCTGCCTGCCGACGGGAAATCCTGATGACACGCACCGCCCCGCCACTCCCGGCGTCGTCTTCGCCTCGGAAGTCTCCGACTACGACTGGGCACTCGGCGACGCTCACCGTGCTTGCGCAGACTCGAAACGAAGAAGGAAGCGCGAAAAACCCATGATTAGCCTTTTCAACAGCATCACATGGTGGATCGGCGAGCGCCTGACTCGCTATCTGAGCCAGACCCACCACACCCACAACCTGACCGCGCCCACCGACCCGGCAAAACTGATGGCCTGCCTGATGCCCGGCGACGTGGTGCTCGTCGAAGGCCAGAGTCGATTCAGTGTCGCGATCAAGTACCTGACACAGTCCACCTGGTCGCATGCCGCGCTGTTCGTCGGTGAGGCCAGTGGGCTCGCCGATGACCAGGGTCGGCGGCGCTGCTTTCTGGAGGCAGACCTGCGCGACGGCGTGCGTGCCGTCACGGTGGCGGAATTTGCCGGCCTGCATTGCCGCGTGTGCCGGCCGGTCGGCCTCGATGCGATCGAGATCGACGCCCTCATCCGCTTCGTGATGTCCCGTCTGGGGCAGCAGTACGACCTGAAAAACGTCGTCGACCTGGCGCGCTACCTCCTGCCCACGCCACCCGTGCCGTTGCGCTGGCGTCGCCGCATGCTGGCGCTGGGCAGCGGTGATCCCACGCGCGCCATCTGTTCCACTCTCATCGCCCAGGCCTTCCAGTCGGTGCGTTACCCGATCCTGCCGCTCATCGAGAGCGTACCCTCGCAGAACCCGATGTGCCTTGGCTGCATTGACGAAATGCTGCACGTGCGTCATTACAGCCTGTTCGTGCCGCGCGACTTCGACGTCTCACCCTATTTCGCGGTGATCAAGCCGACGCTGGCAGCAGGTTTTGAGCACCGCGCGCTGGCCTGGCATGCCGACATCGACAAGGTGCCGTCTTGAGGCCTACCCTTAGCATCATCGTGCCCGTGCTGGACGAAGCGCAGACGCTGGCGCAACGCCTGCAGGCCCTGCAGCGATTTCGACAGCGCGGAGCGCGTGTGGTCGTGGTCGATGGCGGCAGCCAGGACGACACGCTGGGTATCGCCAGGGCCCATGCCGACCTTGCCCTGCTTGCACCGCGCGGCAGGGCATCGCAGATGAACGCCGGCGCCGCGGCTTGCCCGGCTGACGTGCTGCTGTTCCTGCACGCCGACACCGAGTTGCCCGACAACGCCGACGCGCTGGTGCGTCGCGCCACGCTGGGCTCGTTTGCCTGGGGCCGCTTCGATGTGCGGATCGCCAGTGACCGGCCGCTGTTGCGTATGGTCACGGTCATGATGAACTGCCGCTCGCGCTGGACCGGCATTGCCACGGGGGATCAGGCGCTGTTTGTCCGCCATGACCGGTTCCGCGAGGTCGGCGGTTTTCCGGATCTGCCGCTGATGGAAGACGTCGCGATCTCAAAGGTCCTCAAGCGACACGGGCCGCCGGCCTGCCTGACCGAACGTGTGATCACGTCGGCGCGGCGGTGGGAGCGCCATGGCGCTTGGCGAACGATTCTGCTGATGTGGCGTCTGCGCGCCGCCTACTTTCTCGGCGCGGACCCCAAACAACTGGCAATCCGGTATGGCTATCGCCCACGATGACGCGCATGACAGCCTGCAGCAGGTGCAGGTGGCTGTCCTGGCCAAGGCGCCCATCCCGGGACTGGCCAAGACGCGACTTATTCCGGTTCTCGGTCCGCGCGGCGCCGCGCGCTTGCAGCGGCGACTGACGCGCGCGGCTGTGCAGACGGCTCGTGATGCCAACGTTGGGCCCGTGACCCTGTGGTGCACGCCCGATGCCGGGCATCGCTTCTTCAAGGCCCTGCAGAGCGCGACGAACGTGCGCTGTCTGGTTCAGCCCAGCGGAGACCTCGGGGATCGAATGCATACCGCGTTTCGACTGCTTTGCGCGCAAGGGCCCCTGCTGCTCATCGGCACCGACTGTCCGGTGCTGCGACCGGCCCATCTGCGCAAGGCTGCTCGGGCCCTGATCGATGGCGACGACGCGGTGTTCTACCCGGCGGAGGACGGCGGCTATGTGCTGGTCGGCCTGCGCCAGCCGCAGGCGGCCCTGTTCACCGACATGACCTGGGGCACTGCCACGGTCATGTCGGACACCCGGGAGCGCGCGCGCGCGTTAGACCTGCGACTGTGCGAATTCGAAGCCCTCTGGGACGTGGATGTGCCGGACGATCTTGCGCGTCTCGATGCGGTAGGCACTGAGGCCGCCGCATGAAGCGGCTCGTGTTGCTCGGTGGCGGCCACGCCCACGTCAAGGTACTGACCGATCTGGCCGAACGCCCATTGGCCGGATGGGACGTGCATCTGGTGTCACCGTACCGACGCCAGATCTACTCCGGCATGTTACCCGGCTGGATCGCAGGCCACTATCCGATCGAGGCCTGTGCCATTGCGCTCGACGCGCTGGCTGCCGACGCGCGCGTGAAGTTCCACGAGTCCGCCGCGCTCGGCGTCGATGCAGCAGACAACGAGATTACATGTGCCGATGGAACCCGATTGAACTTCGATTTGTTGTCCATCAATACCGGTCCGTTGCCAGCCATCAACCAGTTGCCGGGCTGCGTGGAGCATGCGTTGCCGATCCGGCCTATCGAGGCATTCGTCGCGGCGTGGCCAGAACTGGTGGACCGCATGCTGGACCGCTGTCGTCGCTTCGAGCTGGCGATTCTGGGGGCCGGCGCCGCAGGCGTGGAGCTGGCGTTTGCGGCTCAGTACCGGGCCATGGTCGACGGCTGGTCGCACGTTCGCATCACCCTCGTCGGTTCTGGTGGGCTCCCGCTGGACGGTAGCCCGGACCGTATGCGCCGGCAAGTGGGCCGATTGTTGGCCCAGCGCGGCGTGGCTTGGCTCGGCGAGCGTCGCGCCTTGGGTTTGGTGGCCGGCCAGATCAACTTCGAACGGGGTCCGGCGCAACGCTTCGATGCGTGCCTGGTAGTCACCGGCGCGTCTGCACCGGCGTGGCCGCGCACGGGTGGCCTGGCCACCGACGAACAGGGTTTCATCCGCGTGCGAGACACCTTGCAAAGTGTCTCGCACCCGCGGATATTTGCCGTGGGCGACGTGGCGGCCTACGCCGCTGCAAGGCCCAAGGCCGGCGTGTATGCGGTCAAGGCCGCCCCCGTGCTGGCCGAGAACCTGAGGGCGGTGTGCGAAGGACGTGCGCCCCTGCCCTGGACGCCTCAGCAGCGCGCGCTGTACCTCCTCAGCACCGGCAACCGAAATGCACTGGCTTCGTGGGGGCGCTGGTCCATTGGCGGCGGTTGGGTCTGGAAGTGGAAAGACAGGATCGATCGGGGCTTCATGCGACGCTGTGGCACCGACACATGATCGTTGCAGTCGCGCGCTCTGCCACGGTCACGTGATTCAAGACAATACGCAGCAGCAGATCACGGGATTGATCGCTCACATCATGGAATTCCTGCCGACATGGGCCGCCAGCAGTAGATCGAGGCCATGATGTCCGGCGCCACGGAGCGCTTCGGCGGCATCGACGCGGTGGTCAAGAACGCCGGCATCCAGCACGTGGCGCAGGAGGACGAGTTTCCGGTGGAGAAGTTGAATGCCATCTTGGCGATCAATCTGACGGCCGCCTTCTACACCACGGGCCTGGGCCTGGCCCACATGAAGTTCATGGGCTGGTGGCCAGCCCCTACAAGTCGGCCTAGGTGGCGGCCAAAGCACAGCATCGCCGGATCCACCAAGACCGTGGCGCTCGAAGTGGCCGAACTCGGCATCACGGCCAACGCGTGCGGCATCACCGAAGAACATGTCAAGCGCGGCGTGCCGCTGGCGTCCGTTTACAACGTGTTCCTCAAGACGGTCATGTTGACGACCAGCCCGAGGGCACTGAGCTGATCTTCCTGGCCTTCACGGTACCGCTGGTACAGCTTACTGCGCTTGCCGCGCTTGCCGCGAAAAACGTCGTGGGCCACGCTGTGCCGGCCTTCGCCGAGATTGAGTTGCTGCAGGGTACTGCGCCGGCGGTCCTCGTCGTCGATGAAATTCAGCGTGTGAATGGTTTTGTCGATGCGGCTGATCTCGGCGATGGGTTGCGCCACCAGTGTCGGTCGATCGTCCACCTGCTGGGCACGCATGACGCCCATGGCGGGGACGAGTCCGAGCTTGAGCGAGCAGACCAGGCGCAGCACGTCGTCCCAGTGCGGCGTGATGCGATCGAGGTTGACGCGCTGTCTGGCCAGGGCATTGAGGTCACCGTAGTCGGCGTCCGGGTCGACGCGCCAAAAGCGGCTGCCCCAACGTCGGCCAGGCGTGGGCAGAAGCGGTAGCCCAGCAGCCGGAACAACCCAAAAACGACATCGCTGTAGGCGCACGTGTCGGCAAGGTCTTCAAGCGCCTGGCAGTGGCGCACCGGGGGGACTGAATCACAGCAGCCCCGAGTTTCGGTGCTATTTCAGGTACTTTTCCAGTCCGGTGGACTGGGACTGATAGGCGGGCGGCGCGGCCCCATGTCAATCGGAACTACGCTCGCGAATTGCGTTCCAATAGCGGCCATGACATCGTACACTGGGTCCCCGCAAGACATTGAATCCCCTTACGCCTGGATGCGTCTGCTGGTCTCGCTGCTGCTGATGACCATTGGCAGCGCCGGCATGTATTCGGTCACCGTAGTATTGCCGCGCATTCAAGCCGATTTCGGCGTGACGCGTGCCGATGCGTCGCTACCCTACTCGCTCACTATGGTTGGCTTTGGCCTGGGCGGCATCCTGATGGGGCGGCTGTCCGATCGCTTTGGTGTGATGATCACCGTTCTGGCCGGATCGGTCGGCGTGGGCACCGGATTCATTGCCGCGGGTATGTCTGGCAGTCTGTGGCAATTCGGCCTGGCGCACGGGGTGTTGATTGGGTTGTTTGGCACCTCTGCCACTTTGGCGCCGCTGGTGGCCGACACCTCGCAGTGGTTCACCCGCCGGCGCGGCATCGCGGTGGCGATCTGCATGAGTGGCAACTACCTGGCGGGCGCCGTGTGGCCGCCCATCCTGCAGCACTTCATCAACAGCGTTGGCTGGCGCCACGCCTATATCGGCGTCGGCGTGTTCAGCCTGCTCGTCATGCCCGCACTTGCGCTGCTGCTGCGCCGGCCCGTGCCGGCGGCGCAATGGGCGAGGGCGGGCCCGTCGCTCGTGCGACCCCGCTGGCTGGCCGGCTCCGACCTGGCTCGCCCACTGGGTTTTTCACCCGGCGCGCTACAGGGGTTATTGTGTGTGGCCGGCGTGGCCTGCTGTGTGGCCATGTCCATGCCGATAGTGCATATCGTGGCGTATTGCGGCGACCTGGGTTTTGGCGCAGCACGGGGTGCGGAGATGCTCTCGCTGATGTTTGGCATGGGCATCATCAGCCGGCTCGGCTCGGGCTGGATCTCGGACCGCATTGGCGGCGTGCGCACGCTGCTACTAGGCTCCGTGCTGCAAGGCATTGCGCTGCTCCTGTTCCTGCTCTTCAAGGGTCTGATGTCTCTGTATGTGGTCTCCGGCATGTTCGGTCTTTTCCAGGGCGGCATTGTGCCCGCCTACGCGCTGATCGTGCGCGAGTATTTTCCTGCGCGCGAGGCTGGCGCCCGCGTCGGTACCGTGCTCATGGCGACACTCTTCGGCATGGCGCTGGGCGGCTGGATGTCAGGCGTGATTTTTGATGTCACCGGCTCCTACCATGCCGCGTTTCTGAACGGCGTGGCGTGGAATTTACTCAACGCCAGCATTGTCGGATTTCTGCTGTATCGTTCGCACGGCGACAGCCAACTGCTGGGCCGCAGTGCAACCAAAATTGACGGGCCAGCGCCGCAGGCGCATGGGCGCGGCGGTATGCCGCGGCCAGAGGCCTCCGGCGACGCCCAGCAACGAAGGGAACAATAGCGGGCGCAGTTTGGCGTCGCTCATGTCACGACTGGCGCTTTTTTAAAGCAGATAAGTCGTTATTCCCCCATTATCGCGCCGTGATGGCTGGCAAAACGATCTTTCCAGTTAGTCGGACGAAGGTCGGGAACCTTACAAAATTTTACTTTCCCGGACAATTGCACCGGCCCGGCGGCCGGCGCGATGCTGGTCGAGTGTCTCCAGAATCGGGCACTCGGGGCGACCATCACCCGCGCAGTGCGCCGCCAAATGAGCCAGCGTGTCGCGCATAGCGCGCAATTCTGCCAGCCGGACATCGAGTTCCTGGATGTGCCGGGTGGCGATGGCTTTGACGTCCGCGCTGGCGCGCTGCCGATCTTGCCAAAGCGCCAGCAGGTCGCGAACCTGTTCTATCGAGAATCCCTGGGCTCGTGCTTCCCGCACGAAGCGCAGCGTATGCACGTCGGCTTCGGCATATACGCGATAGCCGCTTGCGGTGCGTCCGCGGGGGCGAACCAGATTGATCTTCTCGTAATAACGAATCACCTTGGCCGTCACCCCACACGCCTTGGCGGTCTGGCCGATGTTCATGTCCGTGCTCCAGCGGCTTGCGCGACACCCGCTTGGGCCGCCTTTGCTGGCTGCGCGGGCCGCCAGCGCTTCAAGAGCAAGGCGTTGCTCACCACACTGACGCTGCTCGCCGCCATCGCCGCGCCGGCGATCACCGGATTGAGCATCCCGAAGGCCGATAGTGAAATGCCGATCACGTTATAGGCGAAGGCCCAAAACAGGTTTTGCTGAATCTTGCGCCACGTCCGCTGCGACAGGTCGATGGCGTCGGCGACCAAAATCACGTCGCCGCGCATGAGCGTGATGCCTGCCGTGTGCATCGCCACATCGGTCCCGGTGGCCATAGCCATGCCGACATCGGCGCCGGCCAGCGCCGGCGCGTCATTGATGCCATCCCCGACCATCGCCACTATGGCACCGTCCTGCTTTAACTGGGCAATGATGTCCGCCTTGTGTTCCGGCAATACATTCGCAACCACTTGATCGATACCCAGTTGATCCGCTACGGCCTGAGCGCTGCCGATGTTGTCGCCGGTGATCATCACGGTGCGTACCCCCATAGCGTGCAACCGTTGCACCGCTTGCTGCGCGCCAGGTTTGACCAGATCCCCGAACGCCAGCAAGCCGAGCAGGCGCGGCTTGCCAGCCACGTCCGCTAGCCAGGAGACGGTGCGCCCGGCATGCTCCAGTTCGGCCGCGTGCTGTAGCAAGGCGCTCACGTCGACACTGGCCTCTTCCATCAGGCGTGCGTTGCCCAAACGCAACTCGAGGGTCTGGCCGCCGTGCGTCACGGTGGCGGCCATGCCGCGCCCCGGCAACGCTTGCACGGCCTCGGCCGGGATCGGAGGGATGCCTTTTTCTTGCGCCTCGTTCAGTACCGCTTGCGCCAGGGGATGCGAGCTGCCGGCCTGAACGCTTGCGGCGAGCTGCAGCAAATCGCTCGGCGTCACATCGATGACCGGCAGTTGTGCCACCAATCGCGGCTTGCCTTGCGTGAGTGTTCCCGTCTTGTCGAAAGCCACGGTCTTGATGCGATGCGCCATTTCGAGCGCCTCGGCGTCCTTGATCAGGATACCGTGCCGCGCGCCCATGCCGGTGCCGACCATGATTGCCGTAGGCGTGGCGAGTCCCAAGGAGCAGGGGCATGCCACCACCAGCACAGTGACGGCAATGATAATGGCGTGTTCCAGGCCGCCGCCGGCCATCCACCAGCCGACCAGGGTGGCGAGCGCAACCGCGAGCACCGCGGGCACGAATACCGCCGCGACCTTGTCAACCACCCGCTGGATCGGCGCCTTGGCCGCCTGTGCATGTTCGACCAGATGAATGATGCGCGCGAGGGCCGTCTCGCTGCCAACCGCGGTGGTTTCGACACGCAGCAAGCCGTCGCCGTTGATCGCTCCGCCGATGACCGTATCGCCCTGTGTCTTGCTCACCGGCAGGCTTTCGCCGGTGAGCAGCGATTCGTCGAGCTGGCTGGCGCCGCCGCGGATCAGCCCGTCCACCGGTACCCTTTCGCCGGGGCGAACCAGAACCAGGTCGCCGACTTGCACGGCGGACAGCGGCAGTTCCTGCTCCACGCCATCGCGCACCACGCGCGCGGTTTCCGGGCGCAAGGTCTCCAGGGCACGAATCGCATCGGCCGTGTGGTGCTTGGCGCGGGCCTCGAGCCACCTGCCAAACAAGATCAGGGTGATGACGATCGCCGCCGCGTCGAAGTACAGATCGGGCATGGCGCCGGCGGGACGCGTCAGCCATAAGTACAGACTCAGTCCATAAGCGGCCGAGGTGCCGAGCGCCACCAGTACGTCCATATTGGCGCTGCCGGATTTCAGCGCCTTCCAGCTGGCACGATAGAAACGCGCGCCGAGCCAGAACTGTACCGGCGTGGCGAGCAACCACTGCAGCCACGTGGGCAGCATTGCGTGCAGGCCAAAGGGCGCCCCGATCATGGGGATAAGCAGCGGTGCGCTGAGGATGGCCGCCAATACCACCGGCCACGCCTGAACCCACGCACTGGGGCGCGCCTGAGCGGGCGTTCCGGTTTCCTGCACGAGCGCCCGGTAGCCCGCGCGCTGTACCGCCTCGGTCAACTCCCGCGCCCCTGCGGTTTGTCCCAGCACGCGCACCGTCGCTCGCTCGGTCGCGAGATTGATGTTCGCAGCGAGCACCCCCGGCACGCGGTCAAGGGCCTTTTCGATGCGCGACACGCAGGAGGCGCAGGTCATCCCCTCGATGACCAGTTCAATTTCATTTTCGGGGACTTCGTAACCTGCGTGTTGGACCGCGGTGCGCAATGCTTGCGGGCTCACGCTGGCCTGCGCGCTCACGGTGGCGGACTCGGTAGCGAGGCTCACGCTCGCGTGCGACACCCCGGGCACCTTGTTCAACGCTTTTTCGACCCGAGCCACGCATGAGGCGCAAGTCATCCCCTCGATCGGGATCATCCAGTCATGCCCGCCTCCGGCATCGGGCATTGATACTGCCGCAGTATCACTCATGGTGCGTTCTCCATTCATTAGGTGGTTTAAGCATAGACATTCCCATGATGGGAATGTCAAGGACTTTCGGATTCTTTGGATTTTTGCGATCGTGGCGGCCCGCTCAGGGTGTGGCCGGGAACGCTTCGGCGATACCTTCCCGTTGTTGAGATGCGCTTGACGCCGCGCATCTCCCGATCAGCAATGCCGCGAAGGGAAGGGAAGGGCGCAAATCAAGCGACTTCAAAGCGAGTTCAGCGGTTCTCGAAGGGCCAACAGCAGCGGGTGTGAAATCAGAAAGGCGGCGGTGAGTCTCAGTGTGCCGACCGCCACGGCAACGGATAGCGGTCTGGCACCGAAAGGCGGCTGGGAGCCCAGGTCGGCTGCGGCGGTGGGCGGCCACGCCAGCGGCAGGGCAAAGAGGCGCTTGGCCCAGGGGCCAACTTGCGCATGTGCGAACATTTCAAACCCGATGGCGATCTGTCGCGTCAACGAGTGCACCTATTGCACGGCGGCGCAGGCCATCGCAGCGCTGCGCGCGGATCAGCCGATCGAATACCCCAAACTCCAGGCGCTGGCGGCCTTTACCCGGCTGATGGTCGAATCGCACGGCCGGCCCGCCCCGAGCGATGTTCAGTCTTTCGTCGCGGCAGGCTACTGCAAGAAGCAGGTTCTCGAAATCATTCTGGCCATGGCGGTCAAGACCATCAGCAATTACAGCAATCATGTGTTTCACACTGAAGTCGACTCTCGCTTCGGGCGCTATGTGTGGCAGCCTCAGGGGCGCTGAATAAAAGATTCATGCCTTGATTCACTCAGCAAGGTTGCGGGGGCGGGCATCGCCGTCGGACGCGATCGCGGCTTGCCGGCCAACTGCATCACCTTTGCATTGTCCAACGGCTGGGAAGTGAGCGGCGCCGGTCCATTCGGCTTCCGCAGGTTCTGGGCCAATCGCCGGCGTCATCCAGCCGAGCGTCTGGAAAGTGTTCCCTGGCAAATTGGCAATACACTGACAGACTTGTCGCACCCCTGCGGCACACCGATTCCGCACAGGAGCCGGCGCCCAAGCGTGAGTCGATGTGATCGAGCGCGTTTTCACTACTATTTTTCTGGAGCTTACCCATGTCAAAACTGCTTGCTGGACTGACCAAGTCGCTCATTGCGCCGACTGCCGCGTTTTTCATGACCGGTGCGGTATTCGCGAGCAGCGGTTTCGCGCAGCCATTCACGACACTCCGGTTCGAGACGCATGCGGCGTTTTTCTCCGGCGAAACGCACCAGTCGAAACCGCTCGATCCCCAAGTGTTCGTGCGCGCGCCAGGCGCGCCGGCCGGCGTGGGCCCGCAGAACATCAAGCACGCGGCGGGCTATCGCAATGCCTTGCTGGCCGATAAGGCAACGCTGCCGGTGTTTTCCGCGACGGGCCGCGCGCTTGGTTTCGATCTGGGGCAATGGCTCGGGGTCACGGGCAACGTGGTGCTGATGCCCACGCCGTCCGGCGAGGAAAAAGTCATCGCGGTCTTCGATGGCTTGAAGCCGGGCGGCGTCTATAGCTTGTTCGAGAATCATTTCGATCAAAAACCTATCGGTTTCACGCCGCTCGACGGCCGCGGCGTCGACAATAACTTCGTCGTGGGCAAGGACGGGCGCGGCGCCATTACGCTCACGGCGCCGCATGCGCTGAGCAGCGTCAACGCCGTGCTGGTGGTGTATCACTCCGACGGTAAATCGCATGGCGCGTCGCGCGGGGTTATCGGGGTGACGGCGCATCATCAACTGATTGCGAAGGTGCCGTGAGGCGCCAAGGCCGTCTGATGACCATGAGCCGTGGTCTTGTCCAAAGACGCGGCGCCTGACATAACCGCTTCCACGCCTTGCGCCGAACCAGCCGATCCGGGGATAGATCATGAAGCGTAACAAGATCGCTGTGCAAATGGCGTTATGCCAGATTGACGTTCGCAGCGAGCACCCCCGGCACACGGTCAAGGACCTTTTCGATGCGCGACACGCAGGAGGCGCAGGGCATCCCTTCCATGACCCGCTCAATTTCATTTTCGAGGGCTCGATGCAGACCGTTGCAGCGACTTTGCGTCGTGCGGGCAGCCTTTGGAGCCACTATCGGCCTCGCCGAGGGGGTACGATCGGACGTTGAGTGACCGTCAGTCCTTCAGGTATTCCTGCACCATTTGGCGGCCGCGATGGATGCGGCTCTTGACTGCCTCGCGTGTCAGCAGCAGTTGATCGGCAATCTCCGTGATTGAAAACTCCTCGAAATCGCGCAGGATGATCGCCTCGCGGTACTTCTCCGGCAGCGACTGGATGGCCGCGGCCAGATCGACGCGCAGAGCGAAGTGGTCGGTGTAGGCAAAGAGGGGATGATCCGGTGGGGGCAGTTCCACTTCCCCACGCAGGGCGCGCAGCAGCCGGTAGCATTCCCGGCGCACGATGGAGAACGTCCACGCCGGGAACGCTGCGACGGTGCGCAGCGCACCGATGCGCTGGTAGATCAGCAGCAAGGACTCCTGCACCGCGTCTTCCGGATCCACACTGCTGGCGCACTGCGACTGGGCGATCCGCGCCAGCTCGGGGCGACACAGCGCCAGCAATTGCTCCAGCGCGGCAAGATCGCCCCGGCGAGCGGATTCCAGCAGGATAGGGTCACGTTGCATGATGCGTCACGGGCAAATCAAGAGGCCTTGGATGAGGTCGCCGGCTTCGGCCAGAACCGATTCAGCAACCGGTCGATCGACAACGCGCCAGGCCCCCAGGCAATCACGGCCAGCAGCATGATGGCCCAGACCTTGTGGTCGTTGAAGTCGCTGCCGATCAGGCCAGGCCACAAGCCATGGGGCCACAGACCAGAGTATGAGACCACCGCGATGATGTTGTAAACAAACAGGAACAGCGCCGTCGCCCGGCCAGCCAGACCCAGGCCGAGCAGCCAGGGCGTGATCAGTTCGATCCATGTGCCCAGAGCGGCCGCCACGGCGGGCGACAGCAGCGGGACCTGATACAGACTGCTGAACAGGCCAAGCGTGCCGTAGGGATCGTCGAACTTGACCACGCCGGCGCGCCAGAAGGCAAGGGCGACCCAAATGCGCATCAGCAACAAGACGGTGGGACCGAGCCAGTCGGTGGCCAGGCGAGCACCACCGGTGTAGCAGGATGTGAGGGATCGAAGGATTCGCATCGTGAGTTTTCCCGTGTCAAACAGTCACATTAGGCCGGCGTGATGCCAGTGACGAGGCCTTCCCGGACCAGGCTCGCGATGCATGCCGGGAGATCGAAAGCCGGATCCTGCGCGCTCGCCGCCGCGTGGGCGGCGTCCAGTATTTCGCCGCGCGCAAGGGCGTCGATGCAGGCGAAGCTGGCGGCGTCGACGCCCGCCATGGCCACCTCGCCGCCGCTGCGCCAAAGCACCAGGCGATCGCCGGATTCGGGCAGCGTCAAACGCTCTGTGCGCGGCCGCATCGCGTACTGCCAGATGGCGAGCACCGGATGTGGACTGGCAAACCTGTGCACGCTGGGGTGAAAGCTCACCCGCACCGGCCCCTGCACCGCCGCCAGCGCCGATTGCAATTCGACCGGGGTCAGCGCCCCGGCCTCGCCCGCCAGTGCCGCCAACTGGCGCCGCCACTCCAGGCGAGCGACGTCAGCAAGATAGGGGAGCCGATGCGTGTCGGCCAGCGATGCCAGAAATTCGGCGAAGTGCTCTCCATAGGCCTGCAGATTGCCGGATCGCGACGGGTACTGGCCGCGATAGCGTGCCGCGGTCTGCTCGAAAAACGCGTCGCCGACCAGGGCCGCGACCGCCGGATAAGTCGTGCGCAGCGCCTCCAGGTGGGTCTGCTCGCTGTTGTGACGATAAATGCGCAGCCGGGCTGCGGGGTCGAGCCCGGCGCCGACAAGCCGATCGACAGGGCCGGTTTTCCGGCTATCGAAGAGCGCCTCCAGAAAGCTGCGCTGCAGTTCAAGCAGTGACGATGCGGCGTGCATCGAGCACCTCCTCTGCATGGGCCGCTTCGGCGAGCAGCACTTCCAGTTCGGGAATGTCCTGATCCCACTCGATGAGGGTGGGCACTGGCCCGAAGCGTTCGACGGCCTCGGCGTACAAGTCCCACACGGCGGCGTCGACCGGCCGGCTGTGCGAGTCGATCAGCAGGGGCACCGCGAGTTCGTCCTTGCGCGTGAAACCGGCCAGGTGAATTTCCCGCACCGCATCGCGCGGCAGCGCGCGCAGGTACAGGTGCGGATCGAAGCCGTGATTCACGCTGTTCACATAGATGTTGTTGACATCGCAAAGCAATCCGCAACCACTGCGCCGAACCACTTCCGCGACAAAATCCCATTCGGTGTAGTCGGCCTCACGAAAGCGCAGATAGGTGGAGATGTTCTCAACCAGCAGTTCGCGCCCCAGCGCGTCCTGCACCTGTCCGATCCGCGAGGCCGCCAACGACACGGCCTCTTCGGTCAATGGCAATGGCAGCAGGTCATTGCTGTGCCGCCCGCCCACGGCGCCCCAGCACAGGTGCTCGGACACCAGTGCCGGCTGGTAGCGCTGTACGAGTGCCGCCAGCCGCGCAAGATGCGCGGCATCGATGGCGTCGGCCGAGCCCAGCGACAAGCCCACGCCATGCAGGCTCAGCGGATAGTCCGCGCGGATGCGCTCCATCGCCTGGTGCAGGCTGCCGCCTTCGGCAAACAGATTCTCACTGTGCACCTCGAACCACGGCACCCGCGGGCGTTCGCGCAGGACACGATTCACGTGCGGGGGGCGCAAGCCGATGCCGGCCGCGACCGGCATCGGGTCCGCATCGGTAACGATGGCAGTCAGACTCGACACGATGCTCTGGTCTTACATGGATTTGACGACTCCGCCATCGATTTTTCCGCACAGGCCGGCCGGCACCAGCACAAACGAACCCGGATCGCGGGCCATGCTGCTCTGCCCGGCGCAGGAATGCCCGGCCGCCTTGCAGTCGTTCTTGTAGGCGGCATTGACGCCGTAACACATCTGCATGTGGTCCACTTTCACCATTTTCATCGTGTGTTCCTGCGCCATCTTCATCTGCTCGGGTGTCATCTTCATGGGTGCCTGCGCCATGGCAGTGGCAGCCGCGCAGAGAGCAAAGGTGCCGGCCATGGCGGTTTTGAGAAGCTGGGTGCTATTCATATGAATCTCCTTAAAGTTGCACCGGTACGATCCGGTACTGCATAGAGTCGCCGGGCGCGCAAAAGGATTCGTGGGTCGCTTTATTTATTTTGGTGGCTGGATCGGCGGCCTCGGCGCAACAGCACCCGTCTCGACAAAAGCGCGCGAACGCTGTCATGATCGCGGGCAAACGGAACCACGATGACGCTGGAAGTTCAAGTCAACCAACTCACAACGGCCAGCGCGGTGTTGATCCGGCACCTGCGCCTGCAGGTGCCCGGCGGCGTCATTCACACGGTGATGGGTCCCAGCGGCTCGGGCAAGTCGAGCCTGCTGGCCGCGGTCTGCGGCCTACTTGCCGACGGGTTGCAGTTCGACGGCACCATTGCACTGAACGGGCGCGCACTGCTGGACGAACCTTTCTCCCGGCTCGATACCGCGCTGCGCGAACGCATGCGCAGCTTTGTATTCGAACGCGTCAGGCAACGGCAGATTCCGGTGCTGCTGGTCACGCACGATGTCGCCGATGTTGCCGACGCAGCCCAACTGACCCGGCTTTGACGTGTCACTGACCCCTTCCCCGCATGCTTGACCGTTACGCGACCGCCCTGATCAAACCCGCCGTGAACGGCGTGGCACGCAGGCTCGCGCGCACTGGATTCAAAGCCGATCAAGTCACCTGGGCTGGCTTCGGGGTGGGATTCATTGCTTTTTTTTTAATAGCTAATAGTCTATATTGGGCGGGGGCTTCGGCCATTATTCTTTCAAGAATTCTGGATGCACTGGATGGCGCGGTAGCACGTGAATCGCAGCCTACGGACCGCGGCGGCTTTCTCGACATCGCGCTGGACTTCCTGTTCTACGCGAGCATCCCGCTGGCTTTTGCGCTGGCGGACCCGGCGCGCAATGCGCTGGCCGCAGCCGTGCTGCTGGCGGCGTTTATGGGCACCAGCACGATCTTTCTGGCGTTTGCCGTGCTGGCCGCCAAGCGTGGCCTGCACAGTGCCACCTATCCCGACAAGGCGTTTTACTTTCTGGGTGGCTTGACCGAAGCGACCGAAACCCTGACCTGCTTTATCGCCATGTGCCTGTGGCCGCAGCACTTTGCCGTGCTGGCCTATATTTTTTCCGCCTTGTGTGCAGCCACCATCGCCACCCGTCTGTGGTGGGGCTGGCACACTTTTTCATGAAGCAGATGTTCGGTGACTTTACTACTGGCCTGTCCAGAGCAGGCGCTGCGCGCCTGCAAGGGTGACGATGCCCACGAAGCCGAAGATCGATTGGGAGTGCTACCGGGCGGGGCCTGCCCCGCCCTGCCCGGCTGGTGTGCGGCTTACCGGGAAGCGCGTCAAGCGGCAGTTCTTTGAAGGCTTGCGCTTTATCGCTCCTTACATTAAAGTAAGGCACAATCAGGAGTTCATTAAATGACAACCGCAACCATCACAAGCAAGGGGCAGATCACCATTCCGGCCGACGTGCGCAGTATGCTTTCTGTCGGCACGGGGGACCGCGTGGAGTTTGTGCAGATCGAACCCGGACAGTTTCTTTTCGTCGTTGCCAATCGGTCTGTAACCGAGCTGAAAGGCATGTTTGGCAAGTCCCCCAAAACTGTTTCCATCGAGGACATGAATCGGGCCATTGCCGCCCGTGGAGCATCCGCGCGATGATCGGCTTGGATACCAATGTGCTCGTTCGCTACATCATGCAGGACGAGGCCAAGCAGGCGGCCAAGGCGACGAAGTTGATCGAAGGCCTCACCGAGCCGGCGCCGGGTTTCATCACCCTGGTGTCGGTGGTGGAACTGGTGTGGGTGTTGTCGTCATCCTTTGAACTGGACCGGGGGCAGATCGCGCAAGCACTCGACGTGATTCTTCGCTCGAAGCAACTGGTAGTTGATCAGGCCGAGCAAGTGGCGCGGGCCCTGCGCGCATATAAGGCCGGCAATGCAGACTTCGCCGACTGCCTGATTGAGCGCACAGCGGTTGCTGCTGGTTGCGTCAAGACGATGACCTTTGACGTTGCTGCGGCCAAAACGGCGGGCATGACGTTGATCCAATAACTGGGAAAACATGGACGTGATCGACAAAGAGTTTTTGCTTCTCAAGGGGATCAACAACTCGCGGCGTAGCGACATGCTGCAACCTGCTGACGTGCGCGCCGCCGCCAGGGAGTTGATGACGCGCGGCCGCGTCGGCGCGGACGAAGGTGGCTTCTATGCGGCGGACGATGTGAAAGCTCAATCTCGTCTTGCTGGTCGTCCAATCGGTCGCTAGTGCAGTGCGCCACTCTGTTCGGTACTTATCCCGCGGTAGTAACGAGCGCGGCCCTGGCCCGCGTGACCTTGGCGAGGATGTCGCAGGCGCGTGCGGTCCAGATGAACGGCTTGGGATCGATGTTGTGATGGGCGACATATAAATCGATGGCCACGGGGGCAATGACTCCGGCATGGGCGCTCACCACATACGAGTGATTGCGAGAAGCTTGTCTATGGCTGCAAGGCAGGGTACGGCCGTTGGGTTTTGCCTGGCGGCGATGCTCGCTGCGGCGCCGGCCCAGGCCACGCGGCCGCTTCCCGCCGCTGGCGCGTATGACCTTGGCTTTTCGCCCGGTCACAGCGCGTTGCGCGTCGTGTTGCTGGGCATCCGCAACGCGCAGACTTCCATTCTCGTGGCAGCGTATGAATTCACCAGCCGCCCGATCGCCAGCGCCCTCGTCAGCGCCGCGCACCGTGGCGTCAAGGTTTACATCGTCGCCGATCGCGAAGAGAGCACGAAGCCATATTCCCTTGTGCGATCGCTGGCCCGCCAGGGCGTGCAGGTTCGATTGAATGGCAATTATCGCGACCTGCACGACAAATTCATGGTGATCGATGGCTTGCACGTGGAGACGGGCAGCTTCAACTTCACGGCCGGGGCCGATCGCAGTAATGCAGAAAACGCCCTGCTTTTGTGGAACGTCAAACCTATGGCCGACGCTTACGCGGTGCAGTGGCGCCGGCTTTGGAATGAGGGGCAGGATGTGCCGCCTGGCGCCTGACACCGGGCACGAGTACCACGAGTACCAGTAGGTGCTGGAGGCCTTGACGTGGCCGAGGTCGGTCGACAGCGCCCGCAGGCGCTGTCCCGACTATCATGCTCATCCGTGAAATGGGGAAAAACATTCAGAGATGAGACTGGCCACTGGAATTATCGTCTTGGTTGCTGCGCTGATGGCGGCAGAACTGTGGATGTCCCGCGCGCATGTCGGTTGGGGAACGACGTTGGTTGCAGGACTGGGAATTATCGTGGTCGTCTGGGTTGCGCGCGCGTGGTTTCGCAATCGGCAGCGCAGGCGCTTGTTGGACATGCGCGATTCGGCGCTGTGGTAAGACACCAAGCAGAAATCGGCCACGTGCCGCTGCCCGAACCGATTCGAGTTGATTCATGCCAGCGGGGTTGCCCGGCGCCCACTTTGCGTGGCCTGCCGATGAACGCTCGGCGTTATTGACAAGACTTTCCATCGTTGTCAAGGGGCCCGGCATGTCTGCCGGTTTTTCGA
>SCRU01000119.1 GCA_004323695.1 Burkholderiaceae bacterium | reverse complement strand
CTAGGGTTTTCGAGCATGTACCGATGCATCGCGCACGGATACATTTGGCAATGCCTCGTGCAGGGCACCACAGAGTTGCAGATCGGCGATCGCTTGCGGCGCCGGTCGCTGAGGCTCAAAGCCTGGCACGGCACACAATCCTCGTTACTACGAACCTAGGAGAGCCATGATGGAAGATCGCAATGATGGTCGCGGTGCAGTGGGCCGCCGCTCGCTGCTGAAAGCGGGCCTTGGTGGTGCCGGCGCGACGGCGCTTGCCAGTTTCGGCGGCGTGCGCTGGGCGTACGCTGAAGACAAGCCCGCCATGGGAACCTGGCCCGCCGGATCGCAAGGCGACACGGTCCACATCGGCGCTGCAGTGCCGCTCACCGGCACCTATGCGTCTTCCGGCGAGGATGAGCTCAAGGGCATGGAACTCGCGGTCGAGCACATGAACACCAACCATGAGCTGATGAAGAAGATCGCACCCAAGGTGAACAACGGCCTGCTCGGCAAGAAAGTCAAGCTGCTCTCGGCCGATTCGGCTGCCAAGCCGAACCAGGCGCTGCAGGCGGAGCAGACCTTCATCAATCAGGACAAGATCATCCTGATGACCGGCTCGACCTCGTCGGCCGTCGCGGTCGCGCTGAACAAGTTCGCCCAGCGCGAAAAGATCCTTTATGTGGCCGGCATTTCCGGCTCCAACGACACCACCGGCAAGGACTGCGTGCGCTACGGCTTCCGGCAGGATTTCTATGGCGAGACCGCGGCCAATGCCATCGGCCCGGTACTGATCAAGCAGTTCGGCAAGAACCGCAAGGCGGCGTTCATGACGCCCGACTACACCTACGGCCACACCGTCACCAAGTCGGTCAGCGACTACCTGGCCAAGAACGCGGGCTGGACCATGGTGACGAACCAGGTTTCGCCACTCGGCACGCAGGACTTCAGCCAGTATCTGACCAACATCGCCAATTCGGGTGCCGAATTCCTGATCAACGTCAACTGGGGCCGCGATGCGGTGTTGTCCTGCCAGCAGGCCAAGCAGTTCGGCATCATTCCGAAGATGACGCTGGTGATTCCGTCCCAAATCCCGTTCCTTGCCAAGGAGGTCGGGCCGGATATCACGGCGGGCGTGTTCGCGGCGACCGATTTCTGGTGGTCGATGGAAGACAAGTATCCGCTGGCCAAGCTGTTCGTCGAATCGTTCCAGAAGAAATATGGGTACAAACCGGAATGGGGCGCAGAGAACTCCTACAACAGCTTCGCGGCGTGGGCCCGTATGGTGACCGAAGCAGGCTCGTTCTATCCCCCCGACGTCATCAAACAGTACGAAAAGGGTGAAACCTTCCCGTCTATCGTTGGCGATGTCCATTACCGGCCCGAAGACCACCAGTGCGTGCGCCCGGTCATCATCGTTCGCGGCAAGGCGAAGAAGGACATGAAGAGCGCCGACGACTACTGGGAAGTGCTTGAGGTGATACCGGGCGCGGGCTTGATGCAGAAGCCCGACGCGTTCGGCTGCAAGCTCGGCGACTACACCTGAGATGCCAAGACACCCTTCGGACCGCGCAGTTCGAAGGGTGCGCGCCGTGCGTGTACCATCTGCCCGTTTGAGAGCGGGCGGTTATCCCGGATAATTCGTTGCCGGGCAGCAGGGACGTGGCTGCCAACATGTTCAAATCAATCCACTACCAGGACTGACCCGCGTGATCAACTGGGATACCTTCATAGCACAATGCTTCAATGGGCTGGTGCTGGGCGCGTTGCTGGCGCTGATTTCTTCCGGCCTGACGATCATCTACGGTACGCTCGGCGTGCTCAACCTCGCGCATGGCGCGATGTTCATGCTGGGCGGCTATGCGGGGTGGGTCGCCTACACGCATACGCACTCCTTCGTTGTGGCCGTGATCGCCGGATCGCTGTTCGTGATGCTGATAGGCGTGGTGACCGAACGATTGATCATTCGCCATTTCTATGCGCGACCTCCTGAAGACCAGCTTCTCGTCACCTTTGGTCTAAGCATCGTTTTTGTCGAAGCGGTACGTTTCGTTTTTGGCAGCCTGTCGCAGACGGTGCCGCCACCGTCGCTGCTCACCGGCATTACTTCGCTGGGCTTCATGGTCTACCCGACCTATCGGTTGGCCCTGCTCGGCATCATTGCAGTTGCACTGCTGGCGCTGTATTTCGTGCTCTACCGCACACGTATCGGCATGATCGTGCGCGCCGGCATCGAAGATTCGGTGATGGTCGGTTCGCTGGGCATCAACGTCTACAGGATTTTCATGCTGGTATTCGGCATTGGTGCCATGGCAGCCGGCTTTGCCGGCATCGTGAACGCCCCGGTGGTCTCGATTGCGCCGGATGTGGGCGAAGCGATCCTGGTCCAGACGTTCGTCGTTGTCGTCATCGGTGGCGTCGGCTCGTTCCCCGGCGCGGTGCTGGGGGGCCTGATTTCCGGCGAAATCATCTCGATCACCTCCATGTTCAATCCCGCCTATTCCTACGTCATGCTGTTCGTCGCGATGACGCTCGTGCTGGTGTTCCGCCCTCGCGGGCTGCTCGGCGCGGCCGGCCGAGAGTAGGCGCGAGACTCCGATGCGCAGACAACGCCCCTTTCTCGTCGAAATCCTGACGGCCATTGGCCTGATCGCGGCACCGTTTGTGCTGCCCTATCTGGGCTTCGCCCCGACCACGATCGACCGCATTCTTATCATGGCCCTGGTCGGGATCGGCTTCGACCTGTTGTTCGGCTACACCGGCCTGCTCTCGTTCGGCCAGTCCGCTTTCTTCGGCACGGGCGGCATGTTCGCGGCCTGGCTGCTGACGCAAACCTCGTTCACCCACGTTGTAGGGGCCCTCTTTCTCGGCACGATAGTGGCGGGAATCGTCGGCTATCTGGTCGGCCTGGTCGCGCTGCGTCGCACCGGCATCTATTTCGCGATGATCACCGTAGCCATCGCCGAGGTGTTTTTCTTCGTCGAGTTCAATCCGCTGGCGGCCTATACCGGTGGTGAAAACGGCCTGCCGGGCGTGCCGCCGCCAAGCCTGAACCTCGGTTTCACGAACATCGACATGAGTGGCCAACTGTCGATGTACGCCTTCTTTGCATTCTGGTTTTTTGTCGGGCTGGTGATCGCGCTGCGCATCGTTCGCTCACCGTTCGGCCTCTTGCTGCGCGCGATCCGCGACAATCCGCTGCGAGCGCAGGCGTTGGGTCACAACATCCACCGCTACAAGCTGGCGGTATTCGTAGTCGCCGCAATGTACGCCGGCTTCGGGGGTGGTCTGCTCGGTCTGATGCAGGGATTCATGCCGCCCGATGCATTCACATTCTCGACCTCGGGCGACATCGTCATGATGACGGCGATCGGTGGCGCCGGCACGTTGTTCGGGCCGCTGCTCGGTGCAACGGTCTGGCTTTACCTGAGCGACTTCTTTCAGACCATCCTCAAGCTCGGCGCCACCTGGAGGCTGGTGCTCGGCATCGTGTTCGTGCTTCTGGTGGTATTCCTGCGCCGTGGGCTGGCCGGCGCCATCATTGATCTTTACCATCGGACCCGGCACGACCGGAAGGCACCGGAGCGATCGGCCAGAACTGCACCTGCAGCAACCGCGTCGCCGGCCAGCGCTGCGGCGGGCGCCATGGCGGTGGGACACAAGCCAACAAGCAGCAAAACCGGCCCGCTCCTGCAAGCAACCGGCCTGACCAAGCGCTACGGCGGCCTGGTCGCCAACAGCGAGATCGATTTCACCGTCAACCATGGTGAAATCCGTGGCGTTATCGGGCCGAACGGAGCAGGCAAGAGCACGTTCTTCAAGATGCTGACCTGCGAGGTTATTCCGTCGTCCGGAAAAATTGTGTTCGACGGCCGCGACATCACGGACCTGGACGTCGCCGACGCCTGTCAGGTCGGGCTCACCAAGAGCTACCAGATCAATCAGCTTTTCGAGCGCCTCACGGTCAGGCAGAACCTGACAATCGCGGCACTGGGCGAGATCCGGGGCAAGTTCAAGCTCGACCTGTTCAAGAGCCTCTCGAAGGTCCCAGGTCTGGATGCGCGAGTGGAAGGCACAGCGGCGCTGGTCCGTCTGGTGGAGCGGCTCGACACGCCCGTGTCCGAATTGGCTTATGGCGAGAAGCGCAGGCTCGAGATCGGGCTGGCGCTGGCGACGTCGCCCAGCCTCCTGCTGCTCGACGAACCGCTGGCCGGCATGAGCACGCAGGAGCGCGTCGAAACCGTGGCCCTGCTTAAATCGATCGGCCAGGGACGCACGATGATCATCATCGATCACGACATGGATTCGCTGTTCGAACTCGTCGAAAAGGTGACGGTGCTGCAGGAAGGACGCCTCCTGGTCGAAGGCACACCCGATGAGATCAAGAGCAATGCCAAGGTCCAGGAAGCCTATCTCGGTGGCGTCCATGAGGAGGTGACGGCATGAGCCTGCTCGAAGTCACTGGGCTGAATAGTTACTACGGCGACAGCCACATCCTGTTCGACGTTTCGCTGCGCGTGGAAAAGCACGAAGTGGTCGCACTTCTCGGCCGCAACGGCGCCGGCAAATCGACCACATTCAAAAGCTTGATGGGCGTGGTCCAGCCCAAGGCCGGCAGCGTCAGGCTCGACGGTGTGGAGCTAGCCGGCAAGAAGGCGCACGAGATCGCGCGGATCGGCATGCAACTCGTGCATGAGGAGCGCCGCATCTTCGGCAGCCTCAATGTGGAAGAAAACATCGTCCTCGCCGGATTGACCGCCGACAGCAGATGGCCGCTGGAGCGCATCTATGGCATGTTTCCACGCCTGAGGGAGCGGCGCACCAGCCGCGGCACCGATCTCTCCGGCGGCGAGCAGCAGATGCTTGCTATCGCGCGTGCGTTGGTGCGCAACCCCAAGATCGTGCTGCTGGACGAGCCGTTCGAGGGACTCGCTCCAGTTATCGTGCAGGATCTCGTGCGCGTCTGCCGCGATCTCGCGAAAGCCGGCCAGACCATTGTGCTGGTCGAACAGAACCTCGCCGCCACGCTGGCGCTGGCAAGCCGGGTCTACATTATCAATAACGGTCACATCGCCCATGAAGGCCCCGCAGCGGAACTGAAAAGCCAACCGGATCTGCTGCAGCGCTACCTGGGCGTGTAGGTGGACGCGGCAACGGCCCCGTCGCTTGTCAGCGCCGTCCCACAACGAAGCGGGTGATCTGTCCGACGCTGCACAGCGGCTATTCGGACTAGAGTGTGGTATCCGTAATCGAAACCACAGGAGTCATCCATGCGCGCACACGACAAACGCACTTTGAGCTGCAGCCTTGCACTCGCTAGCCTGGGGATCTTGCTGGGCGTTTCCGCGCAGGCCGCGGGCACCCAAGGCAGGTCTGCGGCGCAAGCCCAATACCTTCGGGACCGCGCCGCATGCAACGCCGGCCAGTCAGACGAAGATCGTGCCACCTGCCTGAAGGAAGCCGGCGCGGCACTCCAGGCGGCGCGAAGCGGTGAACTCACCAGCGCGAGCCCTGCCACCTACCGGCAAAATGCCCTGCTCCGATGCAAGGAACAGCCCACCGACGCCCGCGAGGCGTGCATAGCGCGCATACAAAACCCTGCCCAAGGGAGCGTGGGCGGTGGCGGCCTGCTCTTCGAGGCACGAACACCCGCTCATTAGTGCGTATAGAAGCACTGACACCATGGAGCCGTACGCTACCTGACTGAGTGAAGCATGAAACCCGCAGACCGCAAATCCCCTGTAAATGCCGGTAACAGCCGCCGATCGTGTCGTCCCAAACGCGGACAATGCCGTTGCATGGTTAGGTTGCATTGACCACTGGAGAATTTTGATGAAAAAATTGATGGCACTGGGACTCGCTGTTTGCGCCATGGTGCCCGTGTATGCACAAGTCGGCGTGTCCATCGGCATCAACCAGCCTGGCGTTTATGGGCAGATCAACATTGGCGGTGGGTATCCTCCGCCAGCGGTGGTCTACCCGCAACCCGTGTTGATTGCGCCAGGGCCTGTGGCCGGGCCGCCGATGTACCTCTATGTTCCGCCGCTCTACCAAAGAAACTGGAGACGCTATTGTGGACGCTATCACGCCTGCGGCCGACCGGTATATTTCGTGCAGGAACAATGGGTTCGTGATCGCTATCATCACGAGCATCCCGAATGGCGCGGCGATCGACACGATCGCCGGGACTGGCATGGCGGCCCTGATCATGATCGCCACGGTGACAAGGGCGGCCGGGACCACGGGAATCACGGTGACCGCGGTGATCACGGGCACAACTGACGGGGTCTGAGCGTCAACCCTCGGCCAGGCAGGCAACCGCCTGCTGCATGCCGCCGCGCCCTGGCGAAACGCCCTGCACCTTCAGCGCGGCTTCCACGCCGGCCAGGCAGCCCAGAATCATCGCGGGGTTCATGTCCCCGAGATGGCCGATGCGGAAAACCCGGCCGGCGAGCGGCCCCAGGCCCCCCGCAATCGCGACCTGAAAGCGCTCTCGCGCCACCTCGCGGATGGCTTCGGGATCGATCCCTGGTTGCACCAGCACCGTGGTCACGGACGTCGAGCGGGCTTCGGGCACGCGAGAGAAAAACTGCAGCGCCCCTCCTCCGCTCCAGCCATCGACCGCCGCATGGACTGCCCGCGCGATGAGCCGGTGCCGTGCGATGATCTGATCGACCCCTTCCTGAAAGATCAATGACAGCGCCGCTTCGAGCCCCAGGAGCAGGCTTTGCGGCGGCGTGCCGCAAAATTTGCGATACGCCAGTTCACTGCTACGCCGCTCCCAGTCCCAGTAGAACCGGGGCATGGGGTTGCGCCGCGCGACGGCCATCGCGGCACTGTCCACCGCCACGAAACCCAGTCCGGGCGGTACCATGAGCCCTTTTTGGGACGCGCCGATCACCACGTTGGCGCCGAGTTCATCCATGGCAAACGGCGCCGCACCGAGCGACGCCACGACGTCGACCACGAACAACGCCGGATGGCCGGCCGCATTGATAGCAGTTCGCAATGCGCGCAAATCACTGGTCACGCTGCTGGCCGTGTCGGTATGCACGGCGAAAACCGCCACGATCTCGTGATGTATGTCGGCGCGCAATGCCTGCTCCACGGCGCCAGCATCGATGGGAAAGCCTTCGAGATACGGGGTGCGCACCACGCGGCCGCCCAGCGCCTCGGTCTGCACGGCCCAGGACTCGGAAAAATGCCCGGTCCCGGGCACCAGCACCGTTTGCCCGGGCGCCACCAGGTTCGTGATCACGGCCTCCCACGCACCATGACCGTTCGCCGAATACATGAACACCTGCGCCTCGCGGGTCCGCAACAGCCGTCTGAGGCCGCTCTCGCAGGCGCCGATGACATCCAGCAGCCGCGGATCGGCCAGGTCCATCGGCTGGCGGCTCATCGCATGCACTACTTCGTCAGGCACACGGGTCGGGCCGGGCGAGTGCAGGAATCGGTGGCCCGGAATGCGTTTCGCCTGGTTCATGGTGTCACTGTTCATCGGGTGTAAATTTCATGTCCATCTTGATCGGCATGGCCGCCTCAGCGCGGCCCTCCGATGACACGAGCCAGAAAAGCCTGCGTCCGCTGTTGCCGCGGCCGCGTCAACACCTCATCCGGAGAGCCCAGTTCGACGACGACACCACCGTCCATGAAGGCCACCCTGTGGCCGGCATCGCGCGCAAACGCGATCTCATGGGTCACCACGATCATGGTCATGCCCTCCTGCGCCAGACCGCGCATCACCGCGAGAACTTCATCGACGAGCTCGGGATCCAGCGCGGAGGTCGGCTCGTCGAACAGCATCAATTTGGGCTGCATGGCAAGCGCGCGGGCAATCGCGACACGCTGCTGCTGGCCACCCGACAGACGGCTCGGGTATTCGTCCGCCTTTGCCAGCAGGCCCACGCGCTCCAGCAAGGCACGTGCCCGTTCGGTAACCTCTGCCCTGCGCTCGCGCTTGACGCGCAACGGTGCCTCGATGATGTTTTCCAGCACCGTCAGGTGTGGAAACAGATTGAACCGCTGGAACACCATGCCAATGCGGGCGCGCTGGCGGCAGACCTCGCGCTCGGCCATCTCGTAGAGAAAATCGCCACGCTCGCGATAGCCGATCAGTTCGCCATCGACCGCCAGGCGCCCGGCGTCGATCTTCTCGAGGTGATTGATGCAACGCAGAAAAGTGCTCTTGCCAGACCCAGACGGCCCGATCAGGCAGAGGACCTCGCCGGGTGCGACATCGAGATCGATCCCCTTGAGCACCTCGTTGCGTCCGAAGCGCTTGTGCACATCCTGCGCGCTCACCATCGGGCTGGCGCCTGCCAGCCCGCACCCCGCTGCATCAACGAGCGCCATGCAACCCCGTTCCGGCGCGGCCGAGCCGCCGCTCCACGAAATACTGGCCGATGCTGGTGATCGTCGTGAGCATCAGATACCAGAAGGTGGCAACCAGCATCAACTCGATCGTATGCAAATTCGCGGACGAGATATTCTGCGCCGCCGTCAGCAGATCGCCCCCGGCGATCACGGAGACCAGCGAGGTGGCCTTGAGCAGCGAGATGAACTGGTTGCCCGCCGGTGGAATGATCACGCGCAGCGCCTGCGGCAGGATGATGCGGCGCATCGAAAGCAGGCGCGGCATGCCCAACGCGAGCGAGGCTTCGTACTGCCCGCGATCGACCGCCAGAATCCCGGCACGCACGACCTCCGCCATGTAAGCGGCCTCGTTCAGACCCAGCGCAACGACCGACGCGACAAAGGGGGTCATGATGGCGTTGGTGTCGAACGGGCCGATATGCTGAAACAGCAAGGCCAGATTGCCCCAGATCAGGATCTGCACGAGCAGCGGCGTGCCACGCATCAGCCAGGTGTAGGCGCCGCTGCCCAGGCGCAGCACCGGACTGCTCGACAGCCGCATGATGGCCAGCAAAATACCCAGCACGAGGCCGATGACGGCCGCCAGCACGGCAAGCACGATCGTCGTGCGCAACCCCGCCATGATCGCCGGTGCGAACTGGTATTGCGCAATCACCGGGTGGAGGATGTTCGGATTGCGCCATATCGAGATCGCCAGCAGCACCAGCAGCGCGCCCACCATGGCGCTGGTGAGCCACAGGCCCGGCCGGCGCAGCGGCACCACACGCGTCATGCCGCACCCGCCACAGCTCGTCCCAAGCTATTCGTCACAGCGTGAGGTGGACGCCGCCGTTGATCGTGGCGGCCGTTACGGCGCCGGATTCAACGCCGTGCTTCTCCAGAATCTTGCGGTAGCTACCATCCGCGATCAACGCATTCAGCGCCTTTTGCAGAGCATCGCGCAGCGCGTGGTTCGCCTTGCCGACCGCAATACCCAGGGGGACGGGTTGGTATTCGTGGCCGGACACCACGTCGAAAACCGTGCCGTTGCCCGCCGTCTTGGCCAGGTAGACCATCACCGGCGAATTCCCGAGGAACGCGGCGACGCGGCCGGTCTGCACCTGCAGCCGCGCATCGGACGGTTGCGCGTACTGCAGGTTCGAAATTGCGGGCTTGCCGGTGGCGGTGCACTTGGCGCTCATCTCGTTGACCAGCAAAACCTGGGTCGATCCCTGAACGGTCGACACGGTTTTACCGCACATGGTCTCCAGGCTCTCAACATGATCGGGGTTGCCCTTTTTCACCAGCAACATCGTGCCAAGATTGAAGAAATCGACGAAATCAACCACCTTCTCGCGCTCCGGCGTGTCGTTCATCATCGTGAACGTGATGTCGATGTGCCCGGCCTGCATGGCGGGCAGCAGGCCGCCGAAAGGAATTGCCTTGAAGCTGATCGTGCGGCCCATCTGCTTGCTCATGGCAGCGGCCAGATCGACGATCGCACCCTGCAGCGTGGTGCCATCCGACGCGTAGGAGATCATCGGCGGACTGTTCGTTATCGAGCCCGCGGTGATCTCGTCCGCGGCGAAGGCCGACGGGAAAGCGCCGGCCACGCCAAGCAGCGGCAAGACCGCCAGAAAAGTCAGCTTTCGAATGAACTGCATGATGGCTCCTGTAATTGCCGGCGCCATGGGTGCGGCGCAACGGATCGAATCATTGTAGTGAGGTCATGGGCTGCCGGAACTGGCGGGCTCGGTGGGCGCCGCGGCCTCCGGCACGGGCGCTGGGTCACGCGACACCGTGAACGGCACCAACGGGATCAATGGCGACAACGGCGCGCTGCTGGTGCCGGGTGGCAGCGATGCGGAGGCGGGTGGCTGTGCATCGTCGCTCGTACCGCGGACATCGACCTGATTCAGCGCGGGTGGCCGCGGCAAGGCGAAACTTCGGGGCGCGGCAAAGCGTGCACGCGGATCGATCAGGTGGGAATCCAGCGCATGCCGGAAGAAATCGCCCACGATCGGCAGTGCGCTGTGCGCGCCCTCGCCCCAGTAGCTGTTCAGCGTCACGCGGTTGTCGTTGAAGCCGACCCAGGCGCCCGCCACCAGGCGCGGTGCCATCAGGATGAACCAGCCGTCGGTATCGTCCTGCGTGGTGCCAGTCTTGCCCGCCACATCGGCCTGGATGCCGAAGGTGTTGCGAATGCCGGCACCCGTGCCCCGATCGACGACCCCGCGCATCACGTCCAGCAGCGTCTGCGCGGCCGCCACGGGCAATGCCTGCTCGGGCGGCTTGTGATGAAACTGCGCGAGCACGTTGCCGTTGCGATCGTCGATGCGCGTAACCACCACCGGCTCGACGTAGGCGCCGTCGTCCGCAATGGTGCTGTAGGCGGAAACCATTTCTTTCAGGGTCACGGGGCTGGTTCCCAGCGCCAGTGAAGGCACCGCATCGAGCTTGCTTTGGCGTACACCCATGGCGCGGGCCAGCTTGGCCACTTTCGCGGGCCCCACGGTCTGCATCACCTGCGCCGTGATCGTATTGATGGAATGCACCAGTCCGTCACGCAGGGTGATGCTGCGTCCGGTGGGCCCGCCCGCATCGGTCGGCCGCCAGACCGTACCGCCACCCAGCGGTATCGCCACCGCCTGATCCACAAACGTGTCCGTGGGCCGTTCGCCCTGCTCGAAGGCGGCCCCATAGACGAACGCCTTGAAGGTGGATCCGGGCTGGCGCCGGGCCTGCTGCACGTGGTCATAAGGGTCCTCACGGAAATCGCGGCTGCCAACCCAGGCCAGCACATGTCCGTCGGTCGGATCTATCGCCACGAACCCGGCCTGAAGACGGGTTTTTTCCTGCCGCAATTCGCGCATGAAGTCCGTATCGGACTGCAACTCGTTCACGGCCTGCTCGTCTGTCATTCCCGCGTTGCGCGCAACCGTGTATTCGGGCGTTCCACGCACGAACGCGCGCACCAGGTTCGTCCGGGTACGCCAGGCACGCGGCCCCCATTCCCCATTGGCCACGCCCTGCAGCCGGTCTGCCTGGCGCTTCACCGCCTGGTTCGCCAGCGCTTGCAGCCGCGAGTCGATGGTGGTGTGCACCACCAACCCATCGGCATAGATGTTGTAGTCGTTGCGGTCGGCCCAATCGATCAGCCAGCGGCGCAGATACGCGGTGAAGTGCGGTGCCGGCCCCTGCGGATCAGTCTGCCGTTCGAAATTCAGCCTCAGCGGCTTTTTTTGTAGCAGCTGGAACTGCGCCGGCGTCAGTTTGTGGTACTTGACCATCTGGGCCAGTACCGTGTTGCGACGCTCCAGCGCACGCTCCGGGTTCAGCACCGGGTTGTAGTAAGCCGTACCCTTTAGCATGCCGATCAGCGTCGCACTTTGCAGTACATCGAGCTTGTCGGCTGGCTTGTCGAAATAGGTGCGGGCCGCCATTTCGATGCCGTAGGCGTTGTACAGGAACGGCACCGTATTCAGGTAAGTTTCCAGAATCTGCGGCTTCGAGTAAACCGACTCGATCTTCAGCGCCGTAATGGCCTCCTTGATCTTGCGCGTGAGGGTCTGGGCGCGGCCCACCTGATCAGGGTACAGATTGCGCGCCAGCTGCTGCGTGATGGTCGAGCCGCCCTGGGTATCGCCACCAAAGGTATGCAGCGCCGCGGAAAGCGTGCGTTTGAAATCGATCCCGTGGTGCTGGTAGAACCGATGGTCTTCCGTGGCAATCAGCGCATCTACCACGTGCGGCGAGATGTCCGCCAGCCGGGTCCAATGCCGGTTCGCGCGTTTGAAAACGGCCAGTTCGACGTTGTCGCTCGACAGCACGATGGCCGGATGCTGCAGTCTCGCCTTCTCGATGTTCTGGATGCTGGGGGTAAATGGAATCAGGATCAGCACGTACAGCAACACTAACGCCGGCAGCGCGGCCAGCGACATTGCCACGCCGCGCCGCGTGGGATGGCGCATCAGCTGCAGGCGATGCCGGACCTGCGCCAGCAGGGGCTGGAGCCGGGTCAAATCAATTTTCATGCACCTGCGAGCTAGAGCCGCCGCCCCGGGTCGGGGCGGCCTGCGCGGGCCTCATCAGGCCCGGCCCGGCACCTGCATGCGCGAGCCCAGATGCAGCCCCGCGTCGAGCAGCAGCAGTTCGCCCGTCATGGTGCGGGCACCGTCGATCAGCCAGACGATGGCATCGGCCACATCCTCGGGCGAGCTGGCCCGGCCCAGCGCAGTGTTCTGTTCGGTCAGCGCCTTGACTTTCTCGAACCCCGCCTGGCCCAGTCCGTCCACGAACCAGCGCGAGGTGATCATGCCCGGGCAGACGGCGTTGACGCGGACCTCGGGCGCGAGAACACGTGCCAGGTGCAACGTCATCGAGTTGACCGCCCCCTTGGACGCAATGTAGGGCACGGACGAGCCAATGCCCAGCGAGCCCGCGACCGACGACACGTTGACGATGGCACCCTGCACAGCCTTCAGGTGTGGTGCGCAGGCACGCACCATCTGGAACATGCCGACTGCGTTCACCCCGATGATGCGCTGGAACGTCTGCGCATCCAGCGCGTCCCAATTAGCCGCGCCGCTGAAGGTGGAAATGCCCGCGTTGTTCACCAGCGCGTCGATGCGGCCCCAGCGCCCCATGGCGTCCCGTGCCAGCGCCTTGCAGTCGGCGTCTTGGGCCACGTCGCCGCGCAACAGCAGTGTGTCGGCCCCGGCCGCACGGCAGGCGGCCTCGCTCTGGCGGGCCTCGGCCTCGCTTTTGGAGTAATTGATCAGCACGTCGTAGCCGCGGCGCGCCAGCCGCAGCGCCGTGGCGGCCCCCACGCCGGTGGCCGAGCCGGTGACGATGGCGATCTTGCGTTCAGTCATGGGATTTCCTCGAATGTTTGCGCCATTGTGCCCGCAGCGCGGGTCGTACGAAGGACAGGCATCACCCCGACAATTGCCCCTGATGGCATGGCGACTGTAAGAAATATCCCGTCGCACCGACCAACTGCCGGGGCCACAATGGCACCAGCGAAAGGAAACCCCATGACAAGCCGAAGAGATGCCCTGCTGGGCCTTGGCGCTTTGACCGGCATTTTCGCGCTCGCGCGCAGCCTGCTCGCGAACACCCGGGCGTCTGCGGCGCAAGCCTGGGAAGTCACCCACACCGATGCCGAATGGAGAAAGCTGCTCACGCCCGCCCAGTATCACATCCTGCGCCAGGCTGGCACGGAGCGCCCCTTCAGCAGCCCGCTGGACATGGAAAAACGCGCCGGCACATACAGCTGCGCGGGCTGTGCCCTGCCGCTGTTCTCGTCCGCCACCAAGTTCGACAGCGGCACCGGCTGGCCCAGCTTCTGGCAGCCGCTGCCTCATGCCGTGGTGGAGCGAAGCGACACCAGTCTGTTCATGCGGCGCACGGAGGTACTGTGCCGTCGCTGCGGCGGACATCTGGGCCATGTGTTTGACGACGGCCCTCAACCCACCGGGCTGCGCTATTGCATGGACGGCCTGGCTCTCAACTTCAAGGTGACCTGAATCATGCGCATCTCACTTCCTCTCGTCGCTGGCGGCGCGCTCGTCGTATGTGCCTGGATTTTTGCGAGTGTCGGCCTACCCAATGCGGCCGCTGAAACCGCGGTCAAACTGCCTGCGCCGGCGTTCGATATGTCCGCCGATCCACAAGCCACCCGAGCCACGGCCGTCTTTGCCGGTGGCTGCTTCTGGGGCGTGCAGACGGTGTTTCAGCACACCCGGGGCGTGCTGGACGCCGTGTCGGGCTACGCCGGCGGCGCCAAGTCCACCGCCCACTATGAAATGGTCAGCACCGGCGCCACCGGGCACGCCGAATCGGTGCAGGTAACCTATGATCCCCGGCAGATCTCCTACGGGCAGCTGCTGCAGATCTTCTTCTCGGTCGCGCATGACCCGACCACGCTGGATCGCCAGGGCCCTGACTCGGGCACGCAGTACCGATCCGATATTTTTTACGAGAACGTCAGCCAGAAGGAAGTGGCCGAACGCTACATCGCGCAACTGGATGCCGCCAAGGCATTTCCGCACAAGATCGTGACGCAGCTCACGGCGCTGGCCCCGCCGCTCGCCTTCTACCCCGCCGAAGGCTACCACCAGGATTACGCCACCCGGCACCCGGAATCACCCTACATCGCGACGTTCGACTTGCCCAAAGTCGCCCATCTCCAAACCATGCTGCCCCAGTTGTACCGGGACAAGCCGGTGCTGGTGTCGCAGGTTGGTGGGTAACGCCACCGAGGTCCGATTTTCCTGTGAAAAACGACCTATTGCCTTCATCGGTGCAGATTCAAGGCTGAGCGTCTTTTCAGAAAACGCTCAAAATTACGCTCGAACTTATCTATGGCAAATTTAATGATAGACCTAAAATTAAACAGCAATAACTTCAAATCATACCAACATATTTCGCGCCAGTAGCTGGGAAATAAAATCCATCGAACCAAACCAAGAAAATCAATCTTATCCAACGCACGAAACACATCGCTCGGGAACAATGCAATCACTTTCCCCGATTCATCGGTTTGCCTTACCGGATCAGCAAGTTTCAAACCATCACGGTTATTTTTTATGATATCTATAAAATTGACACCCACATGTTTTCCAATCAAAATCATTTGAGTTGGTCGAAAATTTTGCTCAAGAAGATACAGCTCTCCGGAGCTCTTATTTTCTATTAAATCCAGACCACACATTCCATGGAAGGCAGAGATTTTCCCTAAAATTCTCAATATCTCATCCAACTCCTGAAACTTTTTGAATTTAGCAGCAGTTGTTATTCCAAATGATCCCCAAGTTCTGTGCCTGTAGTAAGAATAATATGCGCCAACAACCCCGTGATCATACAATACTTGCACGCTCACAGTTTTACCTTCAATAAATTTTTGTGCAATAAGGGGTTCCGTAATCTCGAAACCATCAAACTCTTCCTGATTTTTAAAGAAAAACAGCGACACTCCTCCGAATCCTTCTGACTTTTTAAGGATGACAGGAAAACCAAGACGTGTAACGGCGGAATTAAGTTGATTCTGGTTGACGCAAATTTCAAAATCTGGCACGCGAATCCCGTGCCGGTGCGCTTGCGTTATGAACTCAATTTTCGATGATATAAAGGAAACACTGGTAATACTCGCATTGCATGGAATAATATCCCTGACCCATGTCTCACATGAAATCTTGCATAAAGCATACAACAAAGGATCATCTCCAATAATGACTCGATCATAGATATCTCGATATGAAGAAAGGTGCTTTTTCAGAAATTCAACGATACTGTCAACATGATCTGGAACAGGATAATGATTTTCCAGAAACGAAGAGTATGCAATGTAATTATTTTTTGGCGATATAACATCTACAAAAAAACCGGCATTGAATAATAAATAAGGCAACCGGGATATTCCTTCCCAGTTTGCGTAATTTACAATCAAAGCTCTTCGACTTTGTTCAGTTATTTTTCTTCTTCCAAACATCGACATTCCTTGGTATTGATTCTTCGATTGTTTTTGAGCTTCCTGATTACACGGTGCGTTTTCGCACAATCTGGGCGCGCAGTCTGCCGTGGCTTGATTTGACTATCCCTTGAAATTTGCGCGGATTGCTGCGTTCAGGTTCCACCGCGACCGTTCGGTTCGCCTGTATCGCGTTGCTGGGGAGGTTTTAGACCCCACCCTCGGCAGGTCGCTCAACCGCCACCCGCAACCTCTGTACCCCCTCCTCGATCTTCCCCACATCCGCCGTCGCAAAGCTAAGCCGCAGTGTCGATAGATCAGGGTTGTTCGCATAAAACGGCGCGCCCGGCACAAAGGCCACGCCCTTCTCGATCGCGCGCTTCGCCAACTCATTCCCGTCCTTCACCTTGCCGCCCGCGCCGGTGAGGCGCGCCCAAACGAACAGGCCTCCTTGCGGCTGCACGAACTCGATGGCGTCGCCCAGGTTCTTGCGCAGCGCGTTGCCCATGGCTTGGGCGCGCTCGGCGTAGACCTTGCGCACGTGCGCCAGCGTAGCGGGCATGCGGCCGGCCTTGAGGTATTGCGCGGCGGTGGCCTGGGCGAAGGTACTGGTGTGCGCGTCGCTGAACTGTTTGCACATGGTGGCCTTGGCGAGCAGTTCGGGCGGCGCCACCATCCAGCCCACGCGCAGGCCCGGGCTCAGCACCTTGCTCATGGTGCCGCAGTGCGCCAGCCAGTCGCGGCTGCCGGGCACCTGGCTGCTGAGCGCCAGAATGCTGGGCGGCGGCGCTTCGTTGAAGTACAGGTCGCCATACGGGTCGTCCTCCACGATCAGCGTCTGGTATTTGACGGCGAGCTCCAGCACCTTTTTGCGGCGCTCCAGGCCCAGCAGAGCGCCGCTGGGGTTGCCGAAGGTGGGAATCAGATAGACAAATTTCGGCTTGTGCTCGGCAATCAGTTTTTCCAGCACATCGGTCTGCACGCCGTTCGCGTCGATCGGTGCGCTGATGACGTCCGCGCCATACAGGCGAAAGCACTGGATGGTGGCCAGAAAGGTAGGCGCTTCCACGATCACCTTGTCGCCCGGGCCGATCAGGGTCTTGCCGATCAGGTCCAGCGCCTGCTGGCTGCCGGTGGTGACGATCAGGCCCTCGGGCGCAAGGTCTTTCACACCCTTGGTGGCCATGAAGGCAGCGAGCTGTTCGCGCAGCGGGTTGTAGCCTTCCGTGGCGCCATATTGCAGCGCGGCGCCGGGGTCTTGGGCTAACGCCGCGTTGACGGCTTCCTTGATGCCTTCCACGTCGAACATGGCGCTGTCCGGAAAGCCGCCGGCAAACGAAATGATGCCGGGCTTGCCCAGCAGCTTGAAGAGTTCGCGGATGGCGGAAGTTTCGACATTGTTCAGGCGCTCGGCAAATGGCAGGGGCATGATGGTTCCGGAAGATGGCTTGACGGGTGATGAATATCGCCATTCTCGCGCAACGGCGCGGCCGGCGCGGTATAAAGCAGCCCAAGCCACGGAGAACCCCATGATCGAACACCACCTTGACATCCCCACTGCCGACGGCGCCATGAACAGCTTTGTGGTTCATCCGGAAGAAGGCGGGCCTTTTCCCGTGGTGCTGTTCTACATGGATGCACCGGGCAAGCGCGAGGAGTTGCACGACATGGCACGGCGCCTGGCGGCCGTGGGCTACTTCGTGGTGCTGCCGAATCTGTATTACCGCGAGTCGCGTGATTTTTACCTTGCCGAGCGGACCGAGGCGGCCATGGCCCGCATGTTCGCACTGATGGATTCGCTCGACGCCACCACCACGGCCTGCGACACGACGGCCCTGCTGCGCTTTGTGGATGCGCAGCCGCAGGCCGACGCCAGCCGTATCGGCGCGGTGGGTTACTGCATGAGCGGGCCGTTCGTGATGTGGGCTGCGGCGGCGAACCCGGGGCGCTTTCGCGGCATTGCGTCCATCCACGGCGCCCAGATGGCAACCGACGCGCCGGATTCACCGCACCGGATGGCGCCCAAAATCTTGTGCGAGTGCTACTTCGCCTGCGCCGAAATCGACAAATGGGCGCCGCCCGCCGATATTGAAAAGCTGCAGGCGGCACTTCAAGCGGCGGGCACGCCGCATCGCATCGAGTGGTACCCCGGCGTGGAACACGGCTTCGTATTTCCGCAGCGCGGGACCATCTACAACCGGCCCGCCGCCGAGCGGCATTGGGAGCGGCTGTTCAGCCTGTTCCGGCGCACACTGCAATGAAAACCACCGCCATCGAGCCCTTCTTCGCGACACTGAAGGCCGCCAACCCGCAGCCCAACACCGAGCTCGAATACACCAGTGTGTTCGAGCTGCTGGCCGCCGTTCTGCTGAGTGCCCAGGCCACCGACGTGGGCGTGAACAAGGCCACGCGCCGGCTGTTCCCGGTCGCCAACACCCCGCAAAAGATCCTTGACCTGGGGATGGACGGCCTGGAGGGCTACATCAAGACCATCGGCCTGTTCCGCAGCAAGGCCAGGCACCTGATGGAGACCTGCCGCATCCTGGTCGAGCAGCATGGCGGCGTGGTGCCGCGTACGCGCGAGGCGCTCGAAGCACTGCCCGGCGTGGGTCGCAAGACGGCCAACGTGGTGCTGAACGTGGCGTTTGGCGAGCCCACCATGGCGGTAGACACGCACATCTTTCGCGTGGGCAACCGTACCGGCCTGGCGCCGGGCAAGACGCCTTATGAGGTGGAGCTGCAGTTGATGAAACGCGTGCCGACCGACTATCTGGTGGACGCGCATCACTGGCTGATTTTGCTGGGGCGCTATGTGTGCCTGGCACGCAACCCGCAGTGCTGGCGCTGTGCGGTGGCGCCGTTTTGCGACTTCAAGGACAAGACCCCGGCGCCTTGAGTCGCTAGCGACTCAATAGCGACCCGACTTTGGTCCATTGGGCCACGGTCCACAGGCGGTCCAGCGCGATCTGCATGTCGGCGGGGCTCGCTGCGCCGCTGTAGGTCGCCAGCCGCAGCGCCTTCGCCGTGATCTCGTCGCGGCTCAGGGTATTGCCCGGGTCGCCCTTGGGATCGTCGACGTGCCCGTGCAGCACGCGGCCGTCCATCGTCGTGACCGTGACCTTGCCGATCCAGCGCCGCGGGTAGGCATGGTCGACTTCCGCGTCGAGCTCCATGCTCACGCGATCCCGCAGCTCGCGCGTGGCGGCGTCGTCAAAGTGCTGGTCGAACTCGGCCAGTCCGGCGTAGCCGAAACGTGCCACCAGCGCCAGCACCGTGCCCATGGAGAACTTGCTCTGGTGCACCGTGGCCGGATTCGTCACCGGCCCCAGCACATCGATCGCGCCCTGGTGCACATGCGTAACCACGCGGGCCAGCTCGCCCGCCTTGAGGTGGTGCGCCTGCATCAGCTGCAACAGCGCATCGGCGGCCGGATGCGTGTGGCGGCA
>SCRU01000118.1 GCA_004323695.1 Burkholderiaceae bacterium | reverse complement strand
CGATGTGGTCGAGCCCCTGCCGGAGGCGCGCGACAAGTTGCGCGGCCAGTTCGGCCTGACAGCGCACGCGGCACCTGGCGTTCAATTGGCGCAGGCCGCGCTCGTGGTCTGGGCGGTGAAGCCACAGACCTTCCGGGAGGCTGCGTTGCAGACCCAACCCCACACGACGGGCGCGCTGCACCTGAGCGTGGCGGCTGGCATCCGCTCCGGCAGCATCGCGCACTGGCTCGGCACCGAGCGCGTGGTGCGTGCCATGCCCAACACACCCGCTCTGGTCGGCAAGGGCATGACGGCATTGGTCGCGCGCGCCGCCGTCACCTCCGACGACCGGGGCCGGGTGGAGCGCGTGATGGCTCCGACCGGCGACTGCCTGTGGGTCGAACAGGAAGTGCAGCTGGACGCCGTGACGGCGCTGTCGGGCTCGGGCCCGGCTTACGTGTTTTATTTCATCGAGGCCATGACGCAGGCCGGCGTTGACATGGGCCTGCCGCACGCGCAGGCGCAGCGGCTGGCGGTGGGCACCTTCGTGGGCGCGTCCGAACTGGCGCGCGCCTCCGATGAGCCTCCCGAGGTGCTGCGCCAGCGCGTGACCTCCAAGGGGGGCACCACCTACGCCGCCATCACCTCGATGGAGCAGGACAACGTGAAGGCGCTGTTCATGCGCGCCATGCACGCAGCCCGGCAGCGCGCACGCGAGCTGGGAGACGAGTTCGGTGCAAGCTGAAAGGCCAAGGGCCCCCACGCTTGTCGCTGCGCGTACTGCGCTGCCCCCCGAGGGGGCCGAACTTGCTCGGGGCGGCCCTTCGCGGCGTTCAGCGCAGCGCGTACGCCAGCGCGACGCCCGCGAACACGGTAAAACCCAGCCAGTGATTCAGCCGGAAGGCCTTGAAGCAGCCCTCGCGCGAGCGCGTGCGGATCAGCGTGTAGTGCCAGGCCACCTGCACCAGCGCCAATCCGAGCGCAACATAAAAGATAGCGCTCAATTTATTGCTGGTAAGGGCTAGAGCCCAAATCAACAGATAAATCAGGTAGCTCGACGTGACTGCGGCCACATCGGATCGCCCGAGCGTGATGGCCGAGGTCTTCATGCCGATCTTGAGGTCGTCGTCGCGGTCCACCATGGCGTACTCGGTGTCGTAGGCCAGCACCCAGAACAGGTTGCCCGCGAGCAGCACCCAGGCCAGCGGCGGCACGCGCGACTGCACGGCGGCAAACGCCATCGGAATGCCGAAGCTGAACGCCACGCCCAGCACCGCCTGCGGCATCGAGACAAAGCGCTTGGCATAGGGATAGACCAGCGTGATGGCGAGCGCGGCAAACGACCACGCCACCGCGACTTCGTTGGTGGTCAGCACCAGCGCGAAGGCCAGCAGCGCCAGCACCGCGCCGAAGCCCAGCGCGTGCTTTACTGAAATCGCGCCAGTCGTCACGGGCCGCTGCGCCGTGCGCTTGACGTGGCGGTCGAACTCGCGATCCGCCACATCGTTGATGCAGCAGCCGGCGCTGCGCATCAGGATCGTGCCGAGCGTGAACACCACCAGCAGATGCCAGCCCGGAAAGCCGCCCGCGGCGACCCACAACCCGCTCAGGGTCGGCCACAGCAGCAGCAGCCAGCCGGCCGGGCGATTCCAGCGGATCAGGTTCAGATACAGGCCAATCTGGCGGCGCATCGCGCCGGCAGGCTGTGCGTCTGCGTTACTCATGGTCATCGGGCCAGGGGCAATTCAGAGGCCGCGCGGTTCAGGACAGGCGCTTCACGCCCGGCAGCTCGCAGGCGTAGATGGCGTTGCGCAGCGCGGCGATCGCCTCGTAGCGGGTAAAGCTGCGGCGCCAGGCCAGCACCACGCGGCGCGTGGGCGGGTCGCCGTCGAACGGCAGGTACTTGACGTAGGCGTGGTCGTCGCTGCGGCGCCGGGGCCGGGGCTGCAGCGCGTCCCTGGGCACCGACAGGCGCGGCACCAGCGTCACGCCCATGCCGGACGCCACCATGTGCTTGATGGTCTCCAGCGACGAGCCCTCGAAGCTCTTGCGGATGCCCTCGGCGTCGCTGGAAAAGCGCGCGAACTCCGGGCAGACCTCGAGCACGTGGTCGCGAAAGCAGTGGCCGGTGCCCAGCAGCAGCATGGTCTCCTTCTTGAGCGCTTCCGCCGTGATGGTGCTTTGCGCGGCCAGCGGGTGGTTGTGCGGCACAGCCGCCAGAAACGGCTCGTCGTACAGCGGCGCGATCGCCAGGCCCGTGTCGGGGAACGGCTCGGCCATGATGGCGCAGTCGATCTCGCCGGTGCGCAGCATCTCCAGCAGCTTGATCGTGAAGTTTTCCTGCAGCATCAGCGGCATCTGCGGCGTGTGGTCAATCGCCTGGCGCACCAGGTCCGGCAACAGGTACGGGCCGATGGTGTAGATGATGCCCAGGGCCAGCGCGCCCGCCAGCGGGTCCTTGCCGCGCTTGGCAATCTCCCTGATGCTGGCAGCCTGCTCCAGCACGCTCTCCGCCTGGCGCACGATGTCTGCGCCCAGCGGCGTGACCGTGACCTCGTTGGCGCTGCGCTCGAACAGCTTGACCTCGAGCTCGTCCTCGAGCTTCTTGATGGCGACCGACAGCGTCGGCTGCGAGACATAGCAGGCTTCGGCGGCTTTGCCGAAGTGCTTTTCTCGCGCCACCGCGACAATATATTTGAGTTCGGTCAGGGTCATGGCGCTATTGTGCGTCTACCTGTGCGGGCCGGGAACAAAAGCGCTCTCTGAGAAACCCCTTAGCCGTCAGCTAAGAGTTGACTACGATTATCGACCCGATGCGGACTTCACGACATTCGGATGCAACGCCTCAAAGCGGACACGCACCACGGCTTTCGCAGCCTTACCGCCGGTTCTTGAAGGTCTTGTCTTTTGCGCGTCGCCGAGCATCCGAACAATTCCGTCAGTTTCCTGCACCGGCTTCATGCCTACGACGCGTCGCCGTCAGCGACAGCGTCACTCCCCGGCTCTTCGCTCGGAAGTGCCGTCCACCCAAACAAACCAAGGAGACGATTTGCGACGCCCCGGGGAATCCTTCGAGGCTGTGTCGAATTTGCACGCTCCCACCCGCAGATCAGCGCGTGAGCGGGGTTGTTGGTATTGCCCGGTTCGTTCTCGATCTTGTCCTCGTTCACAGTCAAGACAACGTTCGGCGGCTCTTTGCTCTTGGGGTCAGTAGGCTGATCGGCCTGCCGAACAATGTCCGACACCGTAGCCCGACCGGTACCACGGAGCTGCATGGAACTGCCGTCAGGATAAACGCGCCCGTCGAAATCCGCTTTGAAGATAGCAACGATTCGCTCGAAATCAAGGATCGCCAACCTGCTTACGGAAACCTCAGCCTCGGTGAAAGCTGAAGTTGTGCCGCGGTTGACGGTCGGGTCCCAATACGGATACCTGTATGCACGAACGACCTCCTCCTCAGCCCTGATGGGATCACCCTTTGCCATCAGGCCGCACGCTCTCCGAAACGAGCTTGAACAGCTTGCTGAAGCCGACATCGTCTACGGACACCATCCCTTCATCGCCCGTCCCTTCGATGAAGTAGTCCACGCCTGCGGAATGAAATTCCAACTCAACAAGATGGCCATCTTGGTCGAGCCAGTTGACAACGACGTTTCCTCGGCCAGACATAAAGACCCCCAACCGTTCAGGGCACAGATGCGTCTCGGCGAAGAAGCGGGAGAAGACGCCAATGGAACTCAGGTCAATCGGCTTGCTTACCGCTCCATCCCACCCCGCTTGCAGACGAAAGAAGTTTTTCAGGCGCTTGAGGCCGTGCAGCCCAATAGCATCCTTCGCCGGCTCGCTAATCAGAGTCGTTTGATCGTCCTGAAGCAGCCCCATCTTGACCATGGATGATTGCTGCGTGTCTGACGTAGCGCAGTTAACGATTGTAATTTCGCGTGGGACAACTTGAGCTGGCTGAGCTAAAACAGCCGCACTTGCCGGCATAAGTGCGAAGGCGATCACCAAGGAGCCAACCGTCTCGGAAATAAGCCCCGAATTACGGTATTCGGTGTGGTCACTCGTAGACAGGTTCAAGTCCATTAATTGCCTCGTTGGTCAGGCACTCGAAAAAAGCCGCCTTGTTAACGCCCCTGATTCTGTCCAACTCCGAGGACATCGAGGCCAAGAACGTGTCAGCGTCTTGCGGCCTTGCGCACACGGTGTCGACATCGATCAGCGATCCTTGCACTGGCGCTTGGTCCTTTGCCTGAACCGTCACACCGCCACTAATTGTGAGGATGGTCGCCAGCCCGTCGGTCAGCGTCTCCGTACGCAACACGGTGGCGTTCTTGTTGAGGTCAAGTTCGCCCACCTTCAAACTCCAATCCAACGCATTGAGGTGATCCGGGGCCTCGCCCGCCTTCAGGACGTTGATGTACTTGATGGAATAGCGTTCAACCCGTTGAATTAGCTTCGAGTCGAGCAAGTCCTTGAAAACTTCCTCAATGAGAGGCTTGAAGCGGTCCCACCCAAGATAGGGCGCGGCGTTTGAAACCGTAACAGATCGCTCACCGATCAGCACGAGGACGCTTTTGAACTTCAACTGCACGAGCGGCATAAAAGCCATCTCCGGCTGCGAATCTTTCATCTGCTGAGGGATCATCGCTGTGGGCAACTGCTGAATGTTCGAGACATCAGCCGGGTGTTTCGCCAGCACCAAACCAGGGAAGAACGTATTCAGCGCAACGCTGGAGGAGACGCGTAGCTGACATGCGGCTTCAACGAGCGGCTCCTTTTTGAGCTTGAGCGGCAGAGGCTTGGGCATGCGCGAGTTGACTGTGGTATTGGCCTGGAACCAGTCGAGCGTAGCACATGCGCGCCAGCACGTCATCCCTCTCTCCCTCTCACGTAGAACGTGGAGCCGCACTCAGGCAGGCGGTTCGTGCAGCGGGACATTGACTGAACTATAGGGACGACTCCCGTAGCCGAGAGTCAAGATTTTCGCAAGCCGAAAGCCGACCATCACGACTGCTCGCTCCTGGCCGAAAACGGCCTCGAAGACGGCCTCTGTCCATTCTCAAATGATACCCGACGCTTTCCACGAAAGCGCTTTCGTTCACGGAGCCCTATGCGTTCAGTTCACCCGGCAGGTATCGTCCGCAGACCGCGGTAGGGTCTTTCTGGTGCTGGTCCTGAAGACCATCAACACCTCAAGCCTTGAGATATTCCGCCCTGCCGCCCAGCCAGCGCTGCACGTGCTTCTCGGCCAGCTCCGGGTGCTGGTCCAGCATGCGCGGCGCCAGATTCCGCGCCCAGTCGAGCAAATCGGCATCGAGCGCCAGATCGGCAAAGCGCAGCAACGGCGCGCCGGACTGGCGGGCGCCGAGGAACTCGCCCGGGCCGCGAATCTCGAGGTCGCGCCGCGCAATTTCAAAGCCGTCGCCGGTCTCGACCATGGCCTTGAGGCGGGCACGGGCCGTTTCGCCCAGGCGCGGCGCCTCGCCGGTGGAGTACAGCAGCACGCACGCCGAGGCCGCTGCGCCGCGCCCGACGCGCCCGCGCAACTGGTGCAGTTGCGACAGGCCAAAGCGCTCGGCGTGCTCGATCACCATGAGCGAGGCATTGGGCACGTCCACGCCGACCTCGATCACGGTGGTGCTGACCAGCACGCCCATGCGCCCAGCGGCGCCTGCGTCGCCCGGGTCGCCGGTGAACAGCGCCATCACCGCCCTTTTCTCGGCCGCCGGCATGCGCGAATGCAGCAGGCCGACCAGCACACCCGGGAGTGCCTCGCTCAGCGCCGCGTGGGTCTGCGTCGCGTTGACCAGGTCGAGCGCCTCGCTCTCTTCGATCAGCGGGCAGACCCAGTACACCTGCCGGCCCTGCGCCAGCTGCGCGCGGATGCGCTCCACCACTTCGTCGCGGCGCGCTTCGTGCACGAGTTTGGTGACGACGGGCGTGCGCCCCGGCGGTAGCTCGTCCAGCGTCGAGACTTCCAGGTCGGCGTAGTAGCTCATGGCCAGCGTGCGCGGGATCGGCGTGGCCGTCATCATGAGCAGATGAGGTTCGCGCTGCGGCGCTCCCTCCCCCGCGCGGGGGAGGGCCGGGGTGGGGGCGGGCACATGCAGTGCGCCTGGCGCAGAGTTGGCCTTGCTGCGCAAGGCCAACCTCTGTGCCACGCCAAAGCGGTGCTGCTCGTCGATGATGGCCAGCGCGAGGCGCTTGAACACGACCTTGTCCTGGATCACCGCGTGGGTGCCGATCACCAGCGCCGCTTCGCCGCTCTCGATCAGCGCCAGCATCTCGCGCCGCTCTTTCGTCTTCTGGCTGCCGGTCAGCCAGGCGGTGCGCAGCCCGAGCGGCGCGAGCAGGGGTTCGAGCCAGCCGAGCAGCTTGGTGAAATGCTGCCCGGCCAGGATTTCGGTCGGCGTCATCAGCGCGCACTGCCAGCCTGCGTCGATGCAGATGGCGGCGGCCAGCGCGGCGACCACCGTCTTGCCGGAGCCGACATCGCCCTGCAGCAGGCGGTGCATGGGCGCGGGCAGCGCCAGGTCGCGCGCAATCTCCTCGCTCACGCGGTGCTGGGCGCGGGTCAGCGTAAACGGCAGCACGGCCAGCAACTGTTCGTGCAGGCCGCCGCGCCGCGGTTGCAGCGTTGGCGCGCGCAAACCCGCGCGCGCGCGTTTCGCCTGCAACTGCGACAGCTGCTGCGCCAGCAGCTCCTCGGCCTTGAGCCGCTGCCAGGCTGGATGGCTGTGGTCTTCCAGTGTGGCCAGCGCCACGTCAGGCGCGGGGTGATGCAAAAATGATAGTGACTCGCGCAGACTCCATAAGGGCTGGAGGCCGATTTTGCTTAAATTTTCGCGGGAGCCGGGCAACCCCGACGCGGGCAGCGTGTCTGACAGGTCGGCATGCGCCAGCCCGCCCAGCACCGCCTTGCGCAAATACGCCTGCGGCAAGCCGGCCACCGTGGGGTAAACAGGCGTCAGCGCCGTGGGTAGTTCGCCGCCGGCGGCGCGGAACGAGGGATGCATCATCGTCAGGCCGGCAAAGCCGCCGCGCACCTCGCCGCGTGCACGAATGCGCGCGCCCACGGCCAGCGCCTTTTGCTGCGACGGGTAGAAGCTGAAGAAGCGCAGCAGGCAGGTGTCCGACCCGTCGTCGACCGTTACCAGCAGCTGGCGGCGCGGACGAAAGGTGACCTCGCAGGCCGTGACCGTGGCCTCGACCTGCACCGTGTCGCCCTCGCGCACATCGGCCAGCCGCACGATGCGGGTTTCGTCCTCGTAGCGCAGCGGCAGGTGCAGCGCCAGGTCGATGTCGCGCCGCAAACCGAGTTTGAGCAGGGCCTTTTGAGCCGGGCTCGTGGCGGGTTTGGCGGGCGGCGTCGCGGGCATGGGACAATTCTGCCTGCACTTGCAGTCCCGCTTTTCAACTTGGCACGGGTTCGTCCAGCCCTCAAGCACCATGCACCACTCACTTCCAGGCGCGCCGCGCACTTTCACGCTCAGCGATTTCGATTTCGCACTGCCGCCCGAACTGATTGCCCAGCATCCGGCCCCCGAGCGCAGCGCCTCGCGCCTGCTGGACGGCCGCGGCGCGGCGCCGGTAGACCGCATCTTCCGCGACCTGCCCGCGCTGCTCAACCCCGGCGACCTGATGGTGTTCAACGACACCAAGGTGATCAAGGCGCGCCTGTTCGGGGAAAAGCCGACCGGCGGCAAGGTGGAGTTGCTGGTCGAGCGCGTGCTGTCCGGCAACCAGGTGGCGGCGCACATGCGCGTCAGCAAAAAGCCGGAGCCCGGCGCCACGCTGGCACTGGCGGGCGGCGGCGGCTTCCGCGCCACGCTGCTGGGGCGCTGGCCCGACGAGCAGGGCGCGCTGTTCCGCTTTGTGCTGTCCAACGACGCGGGTGAAGACCCCTACGCCCTGATGGCGCGCCACGGCCACGTGCCGCTGCCGCCCTACATCACCCACACCGATTCGGACGAGGACGAGCGGCGTTACCAGACGGTGTTCGCGAAAAATCCGGGCGCAGTGGCGGCACCAACCGCCGCCCTGCACTTCGACGAGGCGCTGCTGGCCGCGCTCGATGCGCGCGGCGTGCAGCGCGCCAGCGTGACGCTGCACGTGGGCGCGGGCACCTTCCAGCCGGTGAAGACCGAGGACCTGGCGCAGCACCAGATGCACAGCGAGTGGTACGACGTGCCCGAGGCCACGCAGCAGGCGATCCAGGCGTGCCGCGCACGCGGGGGGCGCCTCATCGCGATCGGAACCACCACGGTGCGCACGCTGGAAGCCATGGCCGCGAGCGGCCAGACTAGGGGCGACACGCACATCTTCATCACGCCGGGGTTTGACTTCAAGCTGGTCGATGGATTGATCACCAACTTCCACCTGCCCAAATCGACCCTGATGATGCTGGTCAGCGCCTTCGCGGGTTACGAGCCCATCATGGCGCTGTACCGCCACGCTATTCGCCAGCGCTACCGATTTTTCAGCTATGGCGATGCCATGCTGCTCAACCGACAAGCCCCCGACCATGCTGCAATTTGAACTGCTCAAGACCGACGACGCCCAGGGCGGCTATGCTGGCTCGCACGCGCGCCGCGGTCGCCTCACCCTGAACCATGGCGTGGTCGAGACGCCGATCTTCATGCCGGTCGGCACCTACGGCACCGTCAAGGGCGTGCTGCCGCGCAGCCTGCAGGAGATGGGCGCGCAGATCATCCTGGGCAACACCTTCCACTTGTGGATGCGCCCGGGCCAGGACGTGATGACGAGCTTTGGCGGGCTGCACCAGTTTGAAAAATGGGACAAGCCGATCCTGACCGACTCCGGCGGCTTCCAGGTCTGGTCGCTGGGCGAGATGCGCAAAATCACCGAAGAGGGCGTGCATTTCGCCTCGCCCGTGAACGGCGACAAGCTGTTCATGTCGCCCGAGGTGAGCATGCAGATCCAGACGGTCCTGAACAGCGACATCGCGATGCAGCTCGACGAATGCACACCGTACGAGACCGCGGGCCACGTGACGACCGAGCGCGAGGCGCGAGCCTCGATGGAGATGAGCCTGCGCTGGGCGCGGCGCAGCCAGGACGAGTTTGCGCGGCTGCAGAACCCGAACGCGCTGTTCGGCATCGTACAGGGCGGCATGTTCGAGAACCTGCGTGAAGAATCGCTGGAGCAACTCGCCGCGATGGACTTCCCCGGCTATGCGATCGGCGGCGTCAGCGTGGGCGAGCCCAAGGACGAGATGCTGCGCATCATGGCGCACACCCCGCACCGTCTGCCGGCGCACAAGCCGCGCTACCTGATGGGCGTGGGCACGCCCGAAGACCTGGTCGAAGGCGTGGCGCAGGGCGTGGACATGTTCGACTGCGTGATGCCCACGCGCAACGCGCGCAACGGCACGCT
>SCRU01000203.1 GCA_004323695.1 Burkholderiaceae bacterium | reverse complement strand
CTAAAATAGTTGAAATATTTTTCAAAAAAGTGTTGACAAGATAATTTTTAGTTGCTACCATTGTTCACAGTTAAATACAACACTGGGCTACACAAGTTTTATTTTCGCGTCGTTTAAGAGAAGACTTCCCGCCGAAGAGGTAGGAAACAGTAGTTAAAACCTACTCGCGGGAACCAAATAAAAAATAATTTGAAAATATTTGTAAAAAGTGTTGACAAATTAAAATTTAGTTGCTACCATAGATACAAGAGTAAAGAGTTGCCCGCCAAATGGTGGTTTAGCAAATCGTTACAAAACACAAACTTTAATCAACCCAATAGGACAATCTTCAGGAAATATCATGAACACGATCTATACCCATACATCGCCCAATACCATGCCAGCCTCTGAACAGGTTGTGTTTGGTAATGCGCCGATTTTTGGTGATAGTATCAAAAACCGAGGTGATTGTCGAGATGTAACAGGCGGATTTTAAAGCCTAACTCTCAAAAAAAGACAAGAACCTCGGATCTAAAAATCCGGGGTTTTTGATTTTAGGAGCAACAGAAAGTAGGCAGGATGAAAAGAAACAAGGATGTTTCAAAGGAAACAACAAAAAATGACAAAAATATAGAATAAAACAATATAGGTCTTTGGCAGTTATGGTTAATGCGCTTGCCTGAAGAGCAAGATAAATCGGTTCGATCCCGATAGGGCCTACCAGAAATAAGTTTAAGGTTTCAGCGAAATGCCGAAACAGTTGAAAAGCAAGATCTTTAACAACCTAGAAATCCTTAAGATGGCAATTCATCGCCATCTAAGAATGAATGATGACCTCATTCTTCTTGATGAACCAACATCAAGGAATGTTGATACTTTGAATAAAGCGTCAACAAGATGAAAATACTGGGCAAGCGTGTCTGGTATGGAAGTCAGGTCATTTACATCGTTGAGCAGCTTGATGAAGAAGCGCCACCAATGCTGGTGGAGATTGTAGGTTTAATTCCTACCTCAACGGCCAAATAAGTTTTGTTCGTATGGTTAGTTGTATGTTGGTGAAAATGAAATTGTTAGGTGTTCGCCTCATGAACGAATGGCTTAACAGCGTAGTGAAGTTGAAGAGCATCCAGAAAAATAGTCAATTGCGCATGAGATTATTTAGTAAGTTTTCTTTTCAATAGAACGAGGCGGTATCGCAGTCGCCACGATAGGCGGAAATTGCTCAGGTGAGCATATACAACTAACCATATGAATATAATGAGTAAGCGTCTAGTTTAAGAAGAACATCCTGAATTAGTCGGGAAGATGTTGGACGAAATGAGCCAACGACGCGAACATTTTGATGCATAGCTCAGTGTAGAGCGTTCCCGATTGGCGGGAAAGGTCATCAGGTTTAACTCCTGATTGCGTCAACCAAATATGATTTAATGTATAATGTGAAATAATGGAAGAGTGGCCGAGTCTGGTTTAAGGCGCTACACTGGAAATGTGGTTTGTGTGACTAAAATCACGCAACGAGGGTTCAAATCCCTCTTCTTCCTCCATATATTTACTTTGGACATAGGCTTTAGAGCCTGTGAACGGATGACAAAGGGTCGTCCACCTTGGCGGGATGTTTCTGCCAAGGTTTCCAAGGGGATGTGTAAGTTGTAACAAGAGAATATTTTGTCCGAGATTAGCTCAGTCTGTTTAGAGCACTAAGTTTGGGACTTAGGGGCCACTGGTTAGAATCCAGTATCTCGGACAAAATGTTTTTGAGTTGGTGAGAATGTTTTGTCCGAAATTAGCTCAGTCTGTTTAGAGCGCTAAGTTAGGGACTTAGGGGCCACTGGTTAGAATCCAGTATTTCGGACAAAGCATTTTTATGTGTTGACAGTATTTTGTCGGAGATTAGCTCAGTCTGTCTAGAGCGTCGAACTCGGACTTCGAAGGCCATCCGTTAAAATCGGGTATCTCCGACAAAATACTGTTATGTTGTTAAGTATTAGATTGATTACAACGATAAGCGTTTTTAGTATATTAAGAAAAGGAGGATTGGAAGCTTCAGGCGTCAATCATCAATAAAAAGTCGCACATTTCAGCTTTTAAGTATCAAGAGTTGAAACCAAATAAAGTAAAACATCAACAAATATGCGTCTTTGGCTGAGTGACCCAAGCGGCTAGCTGTTAACTAGCATTACAGTGGTTTGATTCCACTAGGACGCGCCAAATTTCAAAATTATATGGTCCATTCGTCTACTGGTTAGGATTTCGGTTTTTCACACCGATAAAGAGAGTTCGATTCTCTCATGGACTGCCAAACATCTGAGTAAACTATCAAAGTATGCGTGTCTGGTGACTATTGGTTAGGTCACACCAGTCTGTAAAACTGGACCTCTAACAGGGCATTTCTGGTTCGATTCCAGAGGCACGCACCAGTAAAACAAATCGCTAACAGCACGTCTCTGTACGTGTCACCCGCGAGTAGCGGGGAGTTAAGGTTCACTCGTATCAATTATGCTCGGTAGCGCTACTGTTGTGGCGAATCTCCTGATAAGGGATTGCAGTTTGGTTAGATTCCAAAACCGAGCACCAGATTTTTATTAAGGGAGAACTACTTTGGATATTAGACAGATTTCAAAAGAGGACTTAATAAGCTTTATTGCAAGCTCTAAAAGTAAAAGAGCCGTACTTAAAAAGTGTGGAATGTTAAATATTGATTAGAATCATTATTTAACATT
>SCRU01000117.1 GCA_004323695.1 Burkholderiaceae bacterium | reverse complement strand
AGGCCGCGGGCGGGCAAGCCTTGCCGCTGGCGGTGGACATCCGGGACGAGGAAGCGGTCCTCGCCGCCGTGGCCAAAGCGGTGGCGGCCTTTGGCGGCATTGACATTCTGGTCAACAACGCCAGCGCCATCAGCCTGACCCCGACCGAGGCCACGCCGTTGAAGCGCTACGACCTCATGAACGGCGTGAACGCACGCGGCACCTACCTGTGCACCCAGGCCTGTCTGCCCGAACTGAAGAAATCGGCCGTCGCGGGCCGCAACCCGCAGGTGCTCACCATGTCGCCGCCACTGACCATGAAGACCCACTGGTTCGAGAACCATACTGCCTACACCATGGCCAAGTACGGCATGAGCATGTGCACGCTGGGTCACGCGGGCGAGTTCAAGAAATATGGCATCGCCGTGAACAGCCTGTGGCCGCGCACCGCGATCGCCACCGCCGCGCTGCAGATGATTCCGGGCGTGGATACCAAACTGTGCCGCAAGCCCGAGATCCTGGCCGATGCGGCGTACCTGATTCTCACGAGTCCGGGCGGCAGCACCGGCAATTTTTACATCGACGACACGCTGCTGGCCGCGCACGGCGTGACGGACCTCGAAAAATATTCGGTCGAGCCCGGCACGAAGCATTTCATTCCGGATTTCTTCGTCGACTGAAGGGGCGCCGAGGCGAGCGGATCGGCCAGGATCATGACAGCTCCAGCCGTTTGTGTGGAATTCGCCGCGAGCCTGCGCCGGCATGTGGATTGCGCGCCGCAGAGCGTGGCGCCGGGCAGCCTGCGTGTGGTACTGGAAGCTGCGCTGGCCGCCGCGCCGCCGCTGGTGCATTATGTGTTCGACGATCAGCGCGCGGTGCGCCGGCATGTGGCGGTGTTCGTGAACCAGCAGATGGTGCAGGATCGCGAGCGGCTGGATCAGATGCTGCAGCCCGGCGACCGTGTGCTGGTGATCGGGGCGCTGACTGGCGGTTGACCCGGCAGCCGGCTGAAACAGGAGCATACGATGCACAGAATGCTGTTGGGCACCCGCAAGGGGCTGTTCGAGATAGCCGGCGAGGGCGATGACTGGAAAATCGCCGCGCATCATTTCGCCGGCGAGCCGGTGACACAGGTGCTGGCGGATCCGCGGGACGGCGCCTGGTACGCCGCGCTGCGCATGGGTCATTTCGGCGTGAAGCTGCGCAAAAGCATGGACCGCGGCGCGAGCTGGCAGGAGATCGCCGCGCCGGCGTTTCCGCGCAAGCCCGAGGCCGGCCCCTGGGCCGACGATGCGACGCCGTGGAGTGTTGACATGATCTGGTCGCTCGCGGCCGGCGGCACCGGCCAGCCGGGCCGGCTGTGGGCCGGCTGCCTGCCTGCCGGGCTGTTTTGCTCCGACGACGGCGGCGCGAGTTGGGTGCTCGCCACGGAACTGTGGGAAAAGCCGAACCGGCGCAACTGGTTCGGCGGCGGCTACGACCACGCCGGCATCCACAGCGTGCTGGTCGATCCGCGCGACGCGCGGCATATTACCGTTGCGATCTCGTGCGGCGGTATCTGGCAAAGCCGCGACGACGGCGCGAGCTGGAGCGCGACCACGCGCGGCATGAAGGCCGGTTATGTGCCGGCCGAGAGCGCCGAGAACCCCGACATGCAGGATCCGCATTGCCTGGTGCAGTGCTCCGGTCGGCCCGATACGCTGTGGGTACAGCACCACGATGGCATGTACCGCTCGGGCGATGGCGGGCAGAACTGGCAGCGGATCGCGCGGCCGGCGCCGTCGGACTTCGGCTTTGCGGTCGCCAGTGATCCGAACGACGCGCAGCGTGCCTGGTTCGTGCCGGCGCAGGCCGATGCGTGCCGCATCCCGGTCGGCGCGAGCATGGTCGTGACCCGCACCGACGACGGCGGTGCGACATTTCGGGCTTTCGGAGCGGGGCTGCCACGGGCGCACGCGTACCACCTGGTGTACCGGCATGGGCTGGACGTGGCGGCCGACGGCCGCACGCTGGCAATGGCATCGACCACCGGCGGCCTGTGGGTCAGCACTGACGCCGGCGAGCGCTGGCAGGCGCTTTCGACCGACCTGCCGCCGGCGGCGGCGCTTCGGTTCATGACTTAGCGCTGCACCGCTGCTTCATCTGACGCCAATTTTCACCAAGCAATTGCTTGCTGAAAATAAGCAAACTTGGTATCTTGCGGGGTCGCAGTGCATCGCTATCCGCAGCGTTGCCGGAAATTTCCCACCTGTCCAGGAGACACTATGGCACCCGATATCGGACTCGGCAACTGGCTGTACCAGCGCGCGCAGCGCACACCGCAGCGCACCGCGCTGGTGTTCGAGGGAAATAGCTGGACCTATGCCGAGCTGCAACAGCGCATCGACCGGCTCGCGGCGGCGCTGCGCGCCGGCGGCGTGTGCCACGGCGACCGGGTCGGCTTTCTCGGGCTGAACCAGCCGGCGTTCCTCGAGACACTGTTCGCTGCGGCGCGCCTGGGCGCGGTGTTCGTGCCGCTGAACTTCCGGCTCGCCGGACCCGAGCTCGACTACATCATCAACGACGCCGGCGTGCATACGCTCGTGGTCGACGCGCCGCACCGTCCCGTGATCGACGGCATCCGCGCGCAGCTGCCGTGCCGCCGCTATCTCTCGGCCGATCAACCCGCGGACGGCTGGCCCGACATGGCCTCGCTGCTGGCGGCGCACGGGCCGCTGGCGTCGGGCGAGCCGGTCGCCGAGGACGAGGTCGCGCTCATCATGTACACCAGCGGCACCACGGGCCGACCCAAGGGCGCGATGCTGACCCACGGCAACATCTGGTGGAACAACACGAACGGGCTGCTCACGATCGACCTCCTCGAAGACGACGTGTCGCTGGTGGTCGCGCCGCTGTTCCACATCGGCGGGTTGAACGTGACCACGCTCGTGACCTGGCAGAAGGGCGGCTGTCTGGTGCTGCATCGCGGCTTCGATCCGCAGCGCTTCCTCGAAGACGCGGCGAAATACCGCGTGACGACCACCTTCGCGGTGCCGGCGATGCTGCTGTTCGTAAGCCAGCATCCGGCGTTCGCGAGCGCCGATCTCTCCAGCCTGCGCACGATCGTCTGCGGCGGCGCGCCGGTGCCCGAGCCGCTGATGCGCCTCTATGAGAAGCGCGGCGTGCCGATCAACCAGGGCTACGGCCTGACCGAGACCGCGCCGATGGTGACTTTTCTTTCGCCGGAATGGGGATTGAAGAAGATCGGTTCCGCCGGGCGCACGCCGCCGTTCTGCGAAGTGCGGATCGCGGCCGCCGACGGCCGGATACTGACCGGGCCCGGCGCCAAGGGCGAGGTGCTGACGCGCGGCCCGAACATCATGAAGGGCTACTGGAACAAGCCCGATGCCACCGCGGCGGCGATCGATGCCGAGGGGTGGTTCCACACCGGCGACATCGGGTATCTTGACGCCGACGGTTTCCTGTTCATCGCGGACCGGCTGAAAGACATGGTGATCTCGGGCGGCGAGAACGTCTACCCGGCCGAGGTCGAGAGCGTGCTGTACGAGCACCCGGCCGTCGCCGAGGTCGCGGTCATCGGCCTGCCCGATCCGGACTGGGGCGAGGCGGTAGTCGCGGTGGTCGCGTGCAAGAGTGGCGCGAGCGTCGAACTGGAGGCGCTGCGCGCGTTTGCCGAAGGGCGCCTGGCGCATTACAAGCTCCCTTCGCGGCTCGAGTTCGTCACCGCGCTGCCGCGCAACCCGGCGGGCAAGGTGCTGAAGTTCGAACTGCGCGCACGCTTTGGCGCGGCCGACCACCCGATTGGCTGAGGCATTGCCGCGCGCCGCCGTTCGACCACATTGCAGCGTGGCCCTGGATTACGGGGTGGTCTGATCCGCCTCCTGCGGTGGCGGCCCGGACGGACTGCCGTCCCAGCGAAAGACCAGCGCCGCCCGGGGCCGTGTCGCCGCGATCAGGCGGGCATTGCGCTCGTCGGTGCTGGCGACCCAATCGAGCGCGGCCTGCCGGCTGCGGCCGAACTGCTCGTGACGCCGGATCAATCGATCCGTGCGCAACGCGTCGTCGACTTCGACATACCAGACGTCGTCCAGCAGCGCCGCCACCTGGGCCCAAGGGTCGCTGTCCAGCAAAAGGTAGTTCCCCTCGGTGATCACGAGCCGGGTCTGCGGCAACACCGGTATCGCACCCGCGACCGGCTCCTCGATCTCGCGCCGAAACTCGGGTGCGTACACGGTTTCCTGAGTGCCTTGCTGCCTCAGACGCCGCAACAACGCCACATAGCCTGCGCCGTCGAAGGTGTCGGGCGCACCTTTTCGATCGGCACGGCCGAGCCGCTGCAACTCGCCATTGGCGAGATGAAAGCCATCCATCGGGACCACCTGCGATACATCGGGAAAGGCCCGGTGCAGGGCCAGCGCAAGCGTGGACTTGCCGGACCCCGGTGGCCCGACCAGGCCCAAAAGCTTGCGCCCACCGTTCTTCAATAATTCCCGAATGCGTGCAAGATGCTCCGTCGGAATGTCCGGGGCCGCTCGGGATGTCAATGGTGCCATGGGACTCTCATTCAGTCGCGCTGGAGCGAACACAGTGGCCAGTCTATCCGCGCACCGCCTCGGCCAGCGCACTGAGGTACCTTGTGCGCCACCAGTGCACATCCTCCTCGCGGATATTTTTGAGCAGTGACTGGTGCCGCGCCTGCCGCTCCTGCAGTGGCATTTGCAGCGCGCGTTGAATCATGTCTGCCATCCCGTCGGTGTCATAGGGGTTCACCAGCAGCGCCTGCTTGAGCTGTTCGGCGGCGCCGGCAAAGCGCGACAGCACCAGTACACCCGGATCGGCCGGATCCTGCGCGGCGATGAATTCCTTGGCCACCAGATTCATGCCGTCGCGCAGGGGCGTCACGAGTGCCACGCGGGCCACCCGGTACAGCCCCGGCAGGCGTTTGCGTGCCACGCTGCGGTGCATGTAGCGCACCGGCATCCAGTCAAGTTCGCCAAAGTCGCCATTGATCGCGCCGCACAGACTCTCCAGTTCCTGCAGCAGGCCGGTGTAGGTGTCCATGTCCTCGCGGCTGGGCGCGGCGATCTGGATCAGCGTCGCGCGGCGCAGGTTCTCCGGATATTTCTTCAGCAAGGCCTTGAACGCCCGCACGCGCTGCGGCAGCCCTTTCGAATAGTCAAGGCGCTCGACACCTATCAGCAGTAGACGCCGAGAGTATTCGCCCTTCATGCGCTCGTACATGTCGCGCCCCTCCCTGGCGTGCGTGAGCGCCGCGAATTCGTTCACGTCGATGCCGATCGGAAAGGCACCGGCCTGCACCGTGCGGTCGAAGGCCTTGTAATAGTGGTCGCCCAGATCTTCGGCGCCGGCTTCGGCCCGCACGTAGCGCGAGAAGTTCTGCAGGTCGGCCTCGCTTTGCAGGCCCACCAGGTCGTAGGCAAACAGGGCGTGCATCAGCCATTCGTGCTGGGGGATCGCGGCCAGCAGCTGCTGCGGCGGCAGCGGCACGTGCAAAAAGAAGCCGATGCGCTGGGTCGCGCCCAGGGCGCGCAATTCATCTGCCAGCGGTATCAGGTGGTAGTCATGCACCCAGATGATGTCGTCGGGGCGCAGCAGCGGCAGCAGCTTGCGCGCAAACAGCTGATTCACGCGGCGATAAGCGCCGAAGTAGCCGGCGTCGAAGCGCGCCAGGTCGAGCCGGTAGTGAAACACGGGCCACAGCACGCCATTGCTGTAGCCCAGGTAGTAGCCGGCGTGGTCTTCGGCAGATAGATCGACGGTGGCCAGCGTGACATTGCCTGCCTTTTGCTGGTGCAGCTCTCCTTCGCCCGGTGTGCCGCCGGCCACCACCGTGCCGCTCCAGCCGAACCAGAGTCCTCCCATGGTGTTGAGTGCATCACCCAGCGCGACGGCGAGCCCGCCGGCGGCCGCCTTGCGCGGGTCGGCCACGCGGTTCGAAATGACAACAAGGCGGCTCATGGTGCGATTCCTGATTTCAGATAGGGTGCGGCGCAGACGGCAATGTCGGCCCCTGGTACGCGCGCTGAAGCCATTGCCGCAGCGCGGCGGCTGATGGGCAGCGGTACAGGGCCCGCGTGGAGCCAACGCCGACCTTGATGCCCCACCCCCCCAGTTGTTGGACGGCGGCGAATCCAGTTTCGTCGGTCACGTCGTCCCCGGCAAACAGCGGCAGGCGACCCGCGAACGGGGCCTCCGTCATGAAGGCTGCAATGGCCGAACCCTTGCTGATCCCCGCCCGCTTGATTTCCAGCACGTATTTGCCGTGCAGCAGTTCGAACCCCGGCGCCGTACTGGTAATTTCACGCATGATCTTCAGGCATGTTGCCGCCAGTCCCGGTGCATGGCGATAGTGCAGCGCAACACCGGCTGACTTGACTTCGACGCGCAATCCATGGTGACGCCGCTCCAGTACTCTCACGTGCCGGATGATCTCATCGAGACCGGAGGGCGGCAGTTGGAGGAGCTCGCCGGAGGCCATCCGGCGCTGTGCACCATGTTCGGCGGCCGCGGGGAGTCGCAGCGGCGCCAGAAATTGATCCAGGTCGGTGAGCCGGCGCCCCGACACGATGGCCAGCGCACCATTCAGCTGCGCTGCCAGCCGTTGCAACGTGATCATCAGGTCGGGCGGCACCTGCACCTCCTCGGGCTGCGGCGCGAGATCCACCAAAGTGCCGTCGAAATCCAGAAAAAGCGCGGTTTGAGGAGCGATCAGTGGCAACGCGCGGGCATTTTGTAGCGGTAACGATCCGAAATGTGACATGGCCCCGTCACCATAGCAGACACCAGGACGAACTTCTGTAGGCCGTTTGCCCGTTTCAAGGATGATCTGCGAGTCAGGTGAAGTGCAGTGGCGCCACCGGAACACTGAATCCGATGGTGGTCTGCCCCTGCGCGCTGGAGGCGCTGACGCCACCGCCATGCATGCTGGCCACCGCCTTGACGATCGCCAGGCCCAGACCGTGCCCGTGATGTTCACCCTGGGGTTGCCGCGCGGCGTCAATCCGGTAGAAGCGGTCGAACAGACGTGGTAAATGGGCCGGATCAATCGGCTCACCGGGATTCGAGACCGTGACCCAGATCGAGCTTAGCTGCTGGCGGATCGTGACGAGCAATTTCGCGCCGGCGCTCGAGTGCTCGATCGCGTTTTGCAGCAGATTCGACATGGCGCGGCGAAACAGCGCGGTTTCGATCATGGCCTCGACCGCCACATCCCCCTCGATGCTCACGGTGGCGCCCAGGTCATCCAGCACGAATTCAAAGAACTCGGTGGTCTTGCGCACTTCCTGCGCGATCGGGGTTCGCACCAGACCTGTGGCCGCTTCCCCCTGGTCGGCGCGCGCCAGGAACAGCATGTCATTGATGATGGAGCGCACCCGCTCCAGCTCTTCCAGGTTCGATTGCAGCGTTTCCTCGAATTGCGCTGCGGTTCGCTGGCGTGACAGCGCGACCTGGGTACCACCGATCAGGTTGGTCAACGGCGTGCGCAACTCGTGAGCCACGTCGGCATTGAACGCCTCGAGCTGGCGATAGGCATCTTGCTGACGGCTCAGTGCGCCATTGAACGCGATCGTCAGGGTCGACAATTCGGCAGGCAACTGCGCGACGTTGAGCCGTTGCGAGAGCGATTTCGGGCGCAGCGCCTTAGCCTCGCTTGACAGGCGTTCCAGTGGGCGCAGTCCCATTCGCGTGATCCAGTAGCCAAGCAACATCACGCCCAGCACCGCACCGAGACACAGCACGGCCAGCGCAGTCAGGAAGGTTCTCAGTGTATGGGCGAAGGGAGCCGAGTCGATGCCCACGATGAACTGCATGGCTGGCCGCCCCTGGTAGGCGGCGATGTGCGTCGACAGTGTGTGGAACGGAAGCTGCCGCTGCGGCAGCAAGATGGTGCCCCAGCCGTCCGGCCCGGTGTGCATGCGCGCCATGACCGGCAGGTTCTTGCCGTAGGTGTAGCGCGGGTCGCCGCTGAGGACCCAAAAGCGCACGCCGCCATTGGCGGGGCTCAGGCTGTCCATCTTGTTGGTGACGCGCGCCCAGCGCGCCAGATCGCCAGTGCCTTCAATGTAGTAGCGCAAGCCTTGCAGGTTGGTACGCAATTCATCCTGCTCATAGCGCATCAGTTCGCCCCGGAGCACGCCATACAGGGCGGCGCCAATCAGTGTGAAGGTCAGCAGCGCCGCCAACGCAAACATGGCCACCAGGCGCACGGTGATGGAGCGGCGCATCACGTCGCGTCCTTCTCCCGGGGCTCCAGCACATAGCCCATGCCGCGAATGGTGTGCAGCAGCTTGGGCGAAAACGGCGCGTCGATCTTGTCGCGCAACCGCTTGATGGCGACCTCGACCACGTTCGTGTTGCTGTCGAAATTCATGTCCCACACCAGTTCCGCAATCGCGGTCTTGGACAGGATTTCCCCCTGGCGCCGGGCCAGCACGACGAGCAGCGCGAACTCCTTGGCGGTCAGGTTGATGCGCGCGTTGCCGCGCAAGACCTTGCGCGCCATCAGGTCGATCTGCAGGTCCGCGATCTTCAGCAGCGCCGGCTCCTGAGGGCGGCCGCGCCGCGCCAGGGCCTGCAGGCGGGCCAGCAATTCGAGAAATGAAAATGGCTTGACGAGATAGTCGTCGGCACCGTCGTGCAAACCCTTGACCCGGTCCTCCACCTGGTCGCGCGCAGTCAACATGATGACCGGCGTCTGCTTGCGCGCGCGCAGTGTCCGCAGCACGGAAAACCCGTCGATGCCGGGCAGCATCACATCCAGCACGACGACATCGTAGTCGTGCGCCAGCGCGAGATGTTGGCCGTCGATGCCGTTGCAGGCCAGATCGACGATGCAGCCCTGCTCGCCCAGGCCTCTTTGCAGGTAGCCGGCGGTTTTGGGTTCATCCTCGACGATCAATATCTTCATGGGGCTGCGGCCGCGCCTTCGTGCATCAATGCGGCGCGGCCGCTGGCGGGGGCAGCGTCCCCGCACCGGCGGCCTTGCGAGCTTTGCGCTCCGCCTTGCGGCTCGTATACCAGTAGTGGGCGCGGTCCAGGTACAGGTATATCACGGGCGTCGTGAACAGCGTCATCGCCTGCGACACCAGCAGGCCGCCGACCATCGCGTAGCCGAGCGGGCGGCGTAGCTCGGAGCCGGCGCCGGTCCCCAGCATCAGCGGCAGGCCGGCCAGCAAAGCACACATCGTCGTCATCATGATCGGACGAAAGCGCAGCAGGCAGGCCTGGTAGATGGCCTCGCGCGGCTCAAGGCCCTGCTCGCGCTCAGCTGTCAGCGCGAAGTCGACCAGCATGATGCCGTTCTTCTTCACGATACCGATCAACAAAATGATGCCAATCAGCGCGATCACGCTGAGGTCGTAGCCGCCCAGGCGCAGGATCAGCAGCGCGCCCAGCCCCGCGGGGGGCAGCGTGGACAGGATCGTCAACGGGTGGATATAGCTCTCGTACAGCAGGCCCAGCACGATATACACCGCCGCCAGCGCCGCCGCGATCAGATAGGGCTGCGTCGCCAGCGAGCTCTGGAACGCCTGTGCCGTTCCCTGGAACGAGCCGCTCAGCGTCGCCGGCACGCGCATCTGGCTCTGCGCCTTCTGGATCGCGGTGACCGCGTCGCCGAGCGCCGCGCCGGGCGCCAGGTTGAACGAGATCGTGACCGCGGGAAACTGGCCCTGGTGGTTGATCGTCAGATAGGCCGTCTTGCTGGTATCGACCTTGACGAAGGCCGACAGCGGCACCTGCTGACCGGTCAGCGGCGAGGTCAGGTACAGCTTGTCGAACAGCGACGGATCCTGCTGCATGGCGGGCGTGACTTCCAGGATCACATGGTAGCTGTTGGTCTGGGTAAAGTACTGCGCGACCTGGCGCTGGCCGATCGCGTCGTTCAGCGTCGAGTCGATCAGCGCCGGCGATATGCCGAAGCTGGCCGCCCGCGCCCGGTCGATCGTGAGCACCGCGGCCGCGGCCTCGTTCTGCTGATCGGTGGCCACGTCCACCAGTGAGGGCAATTTGCGCAGGCGCTCGAGCACACGCGGCGCCCAGGTATTGAGCTCGTCCAGGTTCGTGTCGGTCAGCGTGTACTGGTATTCGGTGCGTGACAGCCGGCCGCCCACATTGATGTCCTGCGGCGCCTGCATGAACAGCCGCACACCTTCCAGCTTCGCCAGTTTCGGACGCAGCCGCGCGATGATCTGGTCGGCGGTGGCGGTGCGGCCCTCGTCGCGCGGGCGCAGGGCGATGAACAGGCGCCCGGTGTTGGCGGTGCCGCCGTTGCCGCCCGTGAACATGCCGAAGGCCGTCACGTCGGGGTCGGCGCGCACCACGTCGGCCGCCTGGGTCAGGCGCCGCCACATCGCGGCGGGGGACGCATCCTGGCCGGTCTCGGCAATCGCGAAGATGGTGCCGGTGTCCTGTTGCGGAAAGAACCCCTTGGGGCTGAACACGAACATCAGCACCGTCAGCGTCAGCGTCAGCAGGAACACGCACAGGGTGATGAACTCGTGCTTGAGGACCTTGTCGAGCCCGCGCCGGTACCCCGCCAGCATGGCGTTGAAGCCGCCGTCGAACAGCCGGTACAAACGGCCATGTGGCCGGGTATGGCTGTCGGTGAGAAAACGCGAGCACAGCATCGGCGTGAGCGTGAGCGAGACCAGCACCGAGATCACGATGGTCATGGTCACGACCACCGCGAACTCGCGGAACAGCCGGCCCACAATGCCGCCCATCAGCAGCAGCGGAATGAACACCGCCACCAGCGAGACCGAGATCGACATGATCGTGAAGCCGATTTCCGCCGAGCCCTGAAAGGCGGCCGCCAGCGGTTTCATCCCCTGCTCGATGTGGCGGTAGATGTTCTCCAGCATCACAATGGCGTCGTCGATGACGAAGCCGATCGAGATGGTCAGCGCCATCAGCGACAGATTGTCCAGGCTGTATCCCAGCAAATACATCCCGGCGACCGTGCCCAGCAGCGCCAGCGGCACCGTCAGGCCCGGGATCACGGTGGCCGGCACCGTGAGCAGGAAGATGAAGATCACCCCGATCACGGCGGCGATGGTGATCAGCAGCGTTTTCTCGACCTCATCCACCGAGGCGCGGATGTTCTGCGTGCGGTCCACCAGGATATTGACCGAGATCGATGGCGGAAGGGCGGCCCGCAGCCTGGGCAGCGCTGCCTTGATGCGCTCCACCGTGTCGATCACGTTCGCGCCCGGCTCCTTGTCGATGAACAGCACCAGCCCGCGCCCGTTGTGCTGCGTGCTGGCGGCCGGCGCCGCGGCGCCCTTGTAGGCCCAGGCGGCGGAATTCACGTCTTCCGGTCCGGCCACCGCCACGCCGATGTCGCGCACGCGCACCGGCGCGCCATGCCGGTAGGCCAGCACGATGTCGTTCCACGGACCGGCTTGCAGCACCTGGTCGTTCGTGTAGACGGCGAAGCTTTGCTGTTTGCCGTTGATGCTGCCGGTCGGCTGACTGACCGTGGCGCTGGCAATCGCGCCGCGCACGTCCTCCAGACTCATGCCCAGGGCGGCCAGCTTGACCGGGTCGACCTGGATGCGCACCGACGGCTTCTGCGCGCCGCCGATATTCACCAGGCCGACGCCCTGGATCTGCGAAATCTGCTGCGCCAGGATGGTGTCGGCGTAATCGTTGACCTGCGTGATCGGCAACGAGTCGGACTGCACCGCCAGCACCAGGATCGAAAAGTTGCCCGGATTGATCTTGCGCAAGGTCGGCGGACTCGGCAGATTCGAGGGCAGCTGGCCACCGGCGGCGGTGATCGCCGACTGCACGTCGAGCGCGGCGCCGTCGATGTTGCGGTTCAGGTCGAACTGCAGCGTGATCTGCGTGGTGCCCAGCGAACTGCTCGAGGTCATCTGCGACAGTCCGGGAATCAGCGCGAACTGGCGCTCCAGCGGCTGGGCCACGCTCGAGGCCATCGTCTCGGGATTCGCGCCGGGCAGGTTGGCGGTAACCTGAATCGTCGGGAAGTCCACCTGCGGCAGGGACGACACCGGCAGCAGCGGAAACACCGCCGCGCCGATCAGGAATATCGCCAGCGCCAGCAGCGTCGTGCCGATCGGGCGCTTGATGAAGACGGCGGAAATGCTCACCGGGCGCCCCCCGCGGCGCTGGCCGCGCCCGCCGCTGCGGACGCAGGCGCCGCGGCGACCCTGGTGCCGGTCGTGATCTTGTACTGTCCGTCCAGCACCACGCGTTCGCCCGCCGTCAGGCCCGCGTCGATGATGGCCGTACCGTCCTGGATCAGGGCCACCTTGATCGGTTGCAGCCTGACCGTGTCGTCGGCGCTCACCACATACGCGTAGGTGCCTTCCTGATTGCGCTGCACCACGGCGGCCGGCACCGTGAGGGCCCGCGCGCGGTCCCCCAGCACCAGATGCACATTCAGGTACTGGCCCGGCCACAGGCGATGCGTCGGGTTCGCGAAGCGGCCCTTGAGTTGCACCGTGCCGCTGCTGGTATCGATCTGGTTGTTCACCAGCACGAGCTGGCCGGTGGCGAGCAAAGTCTTGTCATCGCGCGTGAACACCTGCACCTTCAGCGGCTGCGGGTTCGCCTGCTGCGCGCGGTGGATCACCTGCACCGCATCTCCCGGCAGCGTGAAGACGACCGCGATCGGGTCGATCTGGTTGATCACGACCAGGCCGTTCGCGTCGCTCGCATGCACGATGTTGCCCGGGTCTACCAGCCGCGCGCCGACGCGCCCGCTGATCGGTGCGACGATTTTGGTGTAACTGAGCTGTACCTGGGCTGAATTGATTTGCGCGTCATCGACCTTGACCGCCGCATCGAGCTGCGCCACCAGGGCCTTTTGCGTGTCGAACTGCTGCTGCGTGGCGGCATCCTGCGCCAGCAGGGTGGTGTAGCGTTTCAGGTCGAGCCGGGCGTTCGCCAGCTGGGCCTGGTCCTTGGCCTTTTGGGCCTGTGCCTGCTGCACTTGGGCCTGCTGGGCGCGCGGGTCCAGCTGGGCCAGCATCTGGCCGGCCTTGACGTCCTGGCCTTCGGTGAAACCGACGCGCTCGAGCTGGCCGTCGATCTGGGCCTTGACCGTCACGCTCGCCAGCGGCGTGACGGTGCCAACGCCGGCTTGGTAGATCGGCATGTCCTGCTGCTGCACACGTGCCAGGGTCACGTTCACCGGCGGCGCGGCCGGCTCGGGCGGTTTGGCCGAATGCGCGTCGCGGCCCAGCCCGAGCGTGACCGCGCCCGCCAGCACCAGCAGGGTGGTCGCGGCCAGCAAGAGGGAACGGCGTTGAAAAAACGGGGAGTTCATGGCGTCGGCTTTTGCGATTCAGAGGTTGAGGAGGTGGCGTCGGCAATGGCGCGGGCCGGGGTGGATGCCATCGGCGGGCCCGCTGCCGTCCTGCCGTCCCAGCCGCCCCCGGTGGCGGTGATCAGGGCCACACTGGCAGCCAGCTGGCGCCCGCGCAATTGCACGGCGCTGCGCTGGTTCGCCAGCGACAGCGTCTGCGCCGTCACCACGCTCAGGTAGGTGGCGGTGCCGGCGCGGTACTGCGCCAGCGCCAGCCGCTCGGCCAGCTGCGACGCCTGCACTGCCTGATCCTGCAGCACCACTTCATGGTCCAGCACGCGCAGCAGCGCCAGGTTGTCTTCCACCTGTTGCAGGCCGTTCAACACCGTCTGCTTGTACTGGGCCACCGAGGCGTCGTAGGCCGCCACAGCCTGGGCACTGTGGGCCTTGCGCAGGCCACCGTCGAACAGGGTCTGGGCGAGCGCGGCTCCGAGGGACCAGACGCGGCTGGGCGTATCGAACAGGGTGGCGAAGCCGGTACTGCTGTCTCCGCCGCTGGCGCTCAGGATCAGCGACGGGAAGTAAGCAGCTTTGGCGACGCCGATATTCGCATTCGCCTGGGCGACCCGGCGTTCGGCGCCGGCGATGTCCGGGCGGCGTTCCAGCAGATCGGAAGGCAGGCCCGTGGGGATCGCCGGCAGGCGCGCGCCGAGCTGTTGCGCCGTGAGCTTCTCGGCCGGCAGTGCAAAGTCCGCCGGCGCCTTGCCGATCAGGATCGCGATGGCGTGCTCCAGCTGGCTGCGCTGCGCCTGCAAGTCAACGCCCTGGGCCTGTGCGGTCTTGAGCTGGCTCTCGGCGAGCGCCACGTCCGAGCGCAGCGCCACGCCCACCGCGTACTGGCTTTGCGTCAGTTGCAGTGCCCGGGTGTAAGCCTCGGTCGTGACGGCATACAGGCCGATCAGCAGGTCGGTCACGCGCAGTTGCAGGTAGTCCTGCGCCAGCGCAGCCTGGATACTCAGGCGCGCGGCCGCGAGGTCGTCCGCGCTGGCCTGGGCGCCGGCGTTGCCGGCCTCCACGGCACGGCGCACGCTGCCCCACAGGTCGGGTTCCCAGCTCGCACTCAAGCCCAGGGTGGGGTAGGTGCCCTCCTTGACACCGCTGCTGTTGGTCAGCGCGCGCGTGACCCCTGCGCTCGCGCCCACGCTGGGCCAGAAGCCGGCGCGCGCCGCATCGGCCAGCGCGCGCGCCTGGCGGTACTGGGCTTCGGCCTGCGCAATGGTCTGGTTCGCCCGATCCGCCTGCTGCATCAGCCCATTCAGGATGCTGTCGTGATAAGCCAGCCACCACGGCTGGTGGCTGTCGATCGCTTGTGGTCTGGCGGTCTTCCAGGGGCCGCTCTCTTTGTAAGCAGGCGGGATGTCCATGCGGGGGCGCACGTAATCGGGGCCGACGGCGGCGCAGCCGGCCAGCAGGACCGCCAGGGCGGAACCCGCCAGGCGGGCCGCAAGCCGCGCCGCGGGCCTGGGGCAAAGGTGGATGGGAGGGGTCATGGCCTCTGGGATTCGTCCGTCAGGTCGGGCGCGTGAGCGAACCACCGCAAGAATACGGCACCCGCGTGACAAACTGTGTACTCTAGCCGCTGGCGCCATCCGCCCGCTGTCATGAATATGACCGTTCTGTCAGTTTCGGCCGCTGCGCGACAATCGGACGCATGAGCAAAACCACGATATCCGTTTCCGAGTTCGAACCCGAATTCATCGCCGGCCTGGCCACGATTTTCGAGGAAAAGATCCCCTTCAACCGGGTGCTGGGCCTGAAGATCACGCAACTGAGGCCCGAGCGCGTCGTGGCCCGCATCGACATGAAGCCGGAGCTCGTGGGCCATTTTGTGCACAACCGCCTGCATGGCGGCGTCATCAGTGCGGGGCTGGACGCGATTGGCGGACTTGCGGTGATGGCGGCGATCGGCGCGCGTCATATGACCGAGACTGCGGCGCAGCGGCTGCAGCGCTTCGGCAAGCTCGGCACCATCGACCTGCGTATCGACTATCTGCGCCCCGGCATCAGCGCCCATTTCGAGCTGCGCGCGCAGGTGCTGCGCCTGGGCTCGCGGGTGGCGTCCACCCGCATGGAGTTCCTGGGCGCGGACGGCAAGCTGCTGTCCAGCGGCGCGGCTGCTTACATCGTGTCCTGAGCCGGAGTCACCCCCGCCATGAACCAGGTCGTGCGTGTTGAGAAGCGGCAGCAGGTCACCGTGGTGACGCTGGATCGCGCGGATGTGCGCAACGCGGTCGATGCACCGACGGCGCGCGCGCTGTACGACGCCTTCATGGCGTTCGACGCGGATGCGAGTGCCCGCGT
>SCRU01000116.1 GCA_004323695.1 Burkholderiaceae bacterium | reverse complement strand
GCTGCGGTGGATGAACGGCACGCCCTCGCTCACGCTGCCGGCCAGCTTGAGCTTGAAGTCCGACAGGCCGTCGTAGCCCATGCTGCGGCAAAAGCGGATCACCGTGGGCTTGCTCACGTGCGAGCGCTCGGCCAGCTCGCTCACCGGCAGATTCGCGAACGCGCGAGGATCGGCCAGCACCAGCTTGCCCACACGCTGCTCGGCGGGCGCCAGCGAGGGGAGCGATGCCTTGATTCTGTCTAACACTCCTCGCTCCAGCAATACCCGTCGCGCGCGATCATGGCGCTGGCCGCGCTCGGGCCCCAGGTGCCGGCCGCGTAGGGGCGCGGGCCCTGCGCGTCGGTCTGCCAGAAGTCCAGAATCGGCTCGACCCAGCGCCAGGCCTCTTCCTGCTCGTCGCTGCGCACAAACAGGTTCAGCCGCCCGTCGATCACGTCGAGCAGCAGGCGCTCATAGGCACCCACGCGCTCCAGGCCGAACCGGCTGTCGAAGTCCAGATCGAGCTGCACCGGCGCCAGCGATTGCGTGTTGCGCCGATCGTCCTGCCCCTGTGCCAGCAGATGCAGCTCCAGGCCGTCCTTGGGCTGCAGGTTGATCACGAGACGGTTCGCGACGCCCGGCGGCGCCGTGAAGATCGCGTGCGGCGCGGGGCGGAAGTTGACTTCGATATGTGCGTCGCGCCCGGCCAGCCGCTTGCCGGTGCGAATGTAGAACGGCACGCCGGCCCAGCGCCAGTTGGCGATTTCAGTACGCAGGGCCACGAAGGTTTCGGTGCGGCTATCCGGGCTGACCCCGGGCTCGGCGCGGTAGCCGGGCACGGCCACGCCGCCCACGGCGCCCGCCGCGTATTGTCCGCGCACCACGTGCTGCGACAGGTTCTGCGGCGTCCAGGGTGTGAGCGAGCGCAGCACCTTGAGTTTCTCGTCGCGGATGGCGTCGGCATGGGCATTGATGGGCGGCTCCATGCCGATCGCGCACAGCAGTTGCAGCGCATGGTTCTGCACCATGTCGCGCAGCGTACCGGTGGTCTCGTAGAAGGCGCCGCGCTTTTCCACGCCCAGGTCTTCCGCGATGGTGATCTGGATGTTGGCAATGGTCTCGCGCCGCCACAGCGGCTCGAACAGCGCGTTGCCAAAGCGCAGCGCGAACAGGTTCTGCACGGACGGTTTGCCTAGGTAGTGGTCGATGCGAAACACCTGGCGCTCGCTGAACGCGCCGCGCACGGTCGCGTTGATCGCACGGTTCGAGGCCAGGTCGTGGCCCAGCGGCTTCTCCAGCACGATCCGGGTGTTTGGCTTGTTCAGACCCGCTGCGGCGATCTGTTCGCAGGTGGTGCCGAACAGTGCGGGCGCGGTGGCCACGTACATCACCACGGTGTCGGCGTTGCGCTCGGCCAGCCGCGCACCCAGGCGGGCGTAGTCCGCGGGCTTGGATAGGTCCATGCGCACGAACTGCAGCAACCCGGCAAAGCGGGCAAACTCGTCCGGGTTGGGGCGCTTGGCGCCTTCCACGGCCTCAAAGCGTGTCTCAATCAGGCTGCGGTACTGCGCATCAGTCAGGTCATCGCGGGCGACGCCGATGATGCGTCCGTCCGCCGGCAGCTTGCCGTGGCGAAACGCCTGGAACAGCCCGGGCATGAGCTTGCGCCAGGCCAGATCGCCGGTGCCGCCGAAAAGTACGAGGTCGAAGGACATTTTTGTAAGTTACATGAAATTGGATTTGTAATGTAACTTTATTTCAAAGATAATTCAACGATGAACCAGCTCGATGCCCTCAAACAGTTCACTACCGTGGTGGCCGATACCGGCGATTTCCGCGAATTCGGTGCTTTCCAGCCGCGCGACGCCACCACCAATCCCTCGCTGATCCTGAAGACGGTGCAAAAGGCGGAGTACCGTCCGCTGTTGACGGAGACGGTCGCCCAATTCCGCGGCCGCGCGCTGGACGAGATCATCGACCGGCTGCTGGTACGCTTTGGCACCGAGATTCTCGCGATCATCCCCGGGCGCGTGTCCACCGAGGTGGATGCGCGGCTCAGTTTCGACACGGCGGCCAGCGTCGCGCGCGCCGAACGCATCATGGCGCTGTACCGGGCCGAAGGCATTCACCCCGACCGCGTGCTGATCAAGGTGGCGTCCACCTGGGAGGGCATCCAGGCGGCGGCGCAGCTGGAGCGGCGCGGCATCCATACCAACCTCACGCTGCTGTTCTCGTTCTGCCAGGCGGTGGCCTGCGGCCAGGCCCGGGTGCAATTGATCTCGCCGTTTGTCGGGCGCATCTACGACTGGTACAAGAAGTCCGCCGGCGCCGCCTGGAATGAGGCCGCGAATGCCGGCCTGAACGATCCGGGTGTGCAATCCGTGCACCGGATCTACAACCATTACAAGCACTTCGGCATCGCCACCGAAGTGATGGGCGCGAGCTTTCGCAATACCGGGCAGATCGTGGCGCTCGCGGGCTGCGACCTGCTGACCATCAGCCCCGACCTGATGGCGCAGCTGGCGGCCAGCAAGATGCCGTTGCAGCGGGCGCTGGAGCCCCAGGCCGCGCTGGCGCTGAACCTGCCGGAGGTGAGTTACGACGAAGCCGGTTTTCGCTATGCGCTCAACGACGACGCGATGGCGAGCGACAAGCTGGCCGAGGGCATCCGCACCTTCGCGGCCGACGCGGTTCGGCTCGAAAAACTCATCCTGGCGGCCTGACCATGGCACTGCCCACGCGCTCGCGCTGTGACCAGACGGCCGTCTGGCGTTCCCTGCAGGAAGCCAGCGTCGCCGGCCAACGCTTCGATCTGCGCAGTGCCTTCGCGGCGGACCCGCAGCGATTCCAGACGTTCAGCCAGAGCGCGCCGCATGTCTTTGCCGACCTGTCGAAGAACCTGATCGACGGCGCCACCCAGACGCTGCTGTTCGAGCTGGCGCGCCAGTGCGGTGTCCTGGCGCACCGCGACGCCATGTTCGCGGGTGAGAAAATCAACATCACCGAGCAGCGCGCCGTGCTGCATACTTTGCTAAGAAAACCAGCAAAATCCCATGTCAGTAATAATAAGTATGCTATAAATAGTGAAGCGAACGAGCTGGTGGAAGATCTCGCGCAGGTGCATGCCACGCTGGACGCCATGCTGGCTTTCGCGGAAACGGTGCGGGCCGACGGCGCCATCACCGACGTGGTCAACATCGGCATCGGTGGCTCCGACCTGGGGCCGCAGATGGCGGTGCTGGCGCTGCAGGAATTCGTTACGCCAGGCAAGCGTTTTCACTTCGTCTCGAATGTGGACGGGCATGAGCTGGCCGCGGTGCTGCGGCAGGTGCAAGCGCACAGCACGCTGTTCCTGATCGCCTCCAAGACCTTCACCACGCTGGAGACCATGACCAATGCGCAGTCGGCGCGGCGCTGGTTCGAAGCGCAGGGCGGCACCGACACGGCCCGACACTTCGCGGCGCTCACGACGAATGTGGCGGCGGCGAATGCCTTTGGCATCACCACCACGTTCGGGTTCTGGGACTGGGTCGGTGGGCGCTATTCGCTGTGGTCGGCGATCGGGCTGCCGATTGCCATCGCCATCGGCGCGGCCGGGTTTCGCGATTTCCTCGCGGGCGCGCATGCGATGGACGAGCACTTCCGCAGCGCGCCGATGCAGCAGAACCTGCCGCTGCGCCTGGGCCTGCTGGACGTCTGGTATCGCAACTTTGTCGGCTTCACGAGTCGCAGCATCGCGCCGTATCACAGCGCCTTGAAGCGACTGCCCGCCTACCTGCAGCAGCTCGAGATGGAGAGCAACGGCAAGCGCGTCGATCTGCAGGGCCGGGCGCTGCCGTTCGGCACCGCGCCGGTGCTGTGGGGCGAACCCGGCACGAACGGCCAGCATGCTTATTTCCAGATGCTGCACCAGGGCACGGACGTGGTGCCGGTCGAATTCGTGGTGGTCAAGAAGCCGCAACACGACCTGCCCGGCCACCATCCCCGGTTGCTGGCGAACGCGCTGGCGCAGGCCCAGGCCCTGATGAACGGCCAGGCGGACGCGGGCGGGCACCGCGACTTTCCCGGCAATCGGCCCAGCACCGTCCTGCTGCTGGAGGAACTGACGCCCGCGAGCCTGGGTGCGCTGCTCGCGTTGCAGGAGCACCGCGTGTTCACCAGCGGCTCGGTCTGGGGCATCGACAGCTTCGACCAGTGGGGCGTGGAACTGGGCAAGGTGCTGGCCCGGGACATCGAACCGCGGCTGCAAAGCGGCGATGTCGCGGGCCTGGACGGCTCCACCGCCGGACTGCTCGGGCGCCTGCGCCAGCGCTGACGCAGGAACTGGCGGGCCGGCGCAGCGGCCGGCTATGATCGGCCGGGGGATTTCCCCGAGGGGCCGATCGAGAGGAGCCGCGCATGAATCTTCAACAATCCGTCAGGACCTGTTTTTCCAAGTACCTCGATTTTTCCGGCCGTGCGTCCCGGCCCGAGTACTGGTGGTTCGTGCTGGCCTACATGATCGCGGCCATCGTGAGCGCCTTCATTCACCGCTACCTGTACGTCCTGGTCGTTGTGGCCTTCGTGCTGCCATTGCTGGCCGCGGGCGTGCGCCGCCTGCATGACGTGGGCAAGAGCGGCTGGTGGCTGTTCATCGGCCTGATTCCGGTGATCGGCGGCCTGGTGCTGCTGTACTTCAACGTGCAGCCGGGCGAGCCGCAAGGCAATGCGTACGGCGCGGCGCCGACCTGAGCCGGCGAATCATCGCGTCAGAACACGGCCGGGCGCCACTTCAGCAGGCGCTTTTCCAGCCGCGTGAGGATGAAGTCGGCCACCAGCGCGACCACGGCCAGCACGATCATCGCGGCGAACACGCCGCTGGCGTTGAAGGCGCCCTGCGCGGTGGAAATCAGCAGGCCCATGCCCTGCTTGGCGCCGAGGAATTCGCCCACCACGGCGCCCACCAGCGCAAAGCCGAAGCTCACGTGCAGGCTGGCCAGGATCCACGACATGGCCGACGGAATGACGACCGCGGTGGTGAGCTGGCGCGGCGATGCGCCCAGGATGCGGGCGTTTGCGATCAGGTACTTGTCCGCTTCGCGCACCCCCTGAAACGCATTGCCGAACACGACGAAGAACACCATCACCACGGCCAGCGCCACCTTGGAGGCCATGCCCAGCCCCAGTGCAATCACGAAGACCGAGCCCAGCACCACGCGCGGCACCGAATTGGCGATCTGGATGTACAGGCTGAACACGTCCGACAGCAGTTTGTTGCGTCCCAGCAGGATGCCGGCGATGATGCCGCCGATGCCGCCGATCAGGAAGCCGATGATGGTTTCTTCCAGCGTCACGGCGACCTGCTGCCACAGCGGGCCCTGCGAGGTGCCGTCGCGAATCCAGTCGACGATCTGTGCCCAGATCAGCGAGGGTTGGGAGTAGAAGAACGGGTCGATCCACTTGCGGGCGGCGGCCAGTTGCCAGCCGCCCAGCACCAGCACCAGCACCGCGATGCGCAGGCCGATGATCACGAAGCGGTGCCGGCGGATGGCGGCCTGCGCGACGACGGACTCGCGCGCCAGTGCCTCGTCGCTGAGGGAGGCGGGCAGGGCAGGGTGGCCCGCGCAGGCGTCAGGTGCTACAACGACGTTCATGGGGAGTTTCTCCAGGTGGGCGGGCCGCGGCGGGCGTCAATGAATCACCACTTCTTCGCGCAGGTCAGCCCAGATGCGCTTGGACAGTTCGATGAAATTCGGGTCGTAGCGCACTTCGGACATGACGCGCGGGCGCGGCAGGTCGATCTCGTACACGCGCTTGAGCGTGCCGGGGCGCGCCGACAGCACGAACACGCGGTCCGCCAGCGCAATCGCCTCCTCCAGGTCGTGCGTGATGAACACCACCGAGCCGCCCGTGCCCGACCACAACTGCAGCAGCTCGTCCTGCATCAGCGTGCGGGTCTGCATGTCCAGCGCCGAGAACGGCTCGTCCATCAGCAGGATCTCGGGCGCATTGATGAAGGTTTGCGCCAGCGCGACGCGCTTGCGCATCCCGCCCGAGAGCTGGTGCGGGTAGTGGCCGCCGAACTTGTCCAGTCCCACGCGGGCGATCCAGTCGGCGGCCAGCGCGTAGGCTTCCTTTTTCGGCATGCCGCGAAACAGGGGACCAGCGGCCACGTTGTCCGTCACGTTGCGCCACGGAAACACGGCATCGGCCTGAAACACGAAGCCGATGCGCGGATCGATCCCCTGCACCGGCTGGCCCATCACAGAGACCTCGCCCACGGTGGGACGCAGCAGGCCGGTGATCATGTTCAGCGTGGTCGACTTGCCGCAACCCGTGGGGCCGACGATGGCAACAAACTCGCCGCGCGCCACCGACATGCTGAAGTTGCGCAGCGCCACGGTGGCGTTCCCGTCTGCCGAGATGAAGCGCAGCGAGACGTCCCGAAAATCAATCGCAGGGGTATTTCCGGCACCGGCGGGCAGGTCGTTTTTCATGGCTGGCGTCGCTTGGCGTGGTTGGTTATTTGGCGGCGGGCAGATACGCGTTGGTGTAGGTCTTGGACAGATCGATGTGCGCGCTCTTGACCAGCGGCTTGTAGGCCGAGAGCACCTTGAGCACCGTTTCCGGTCCGCCCTCGGGCATGCGGCCGTCGGTGGTGTACATCGGCAGCGAGGCCTTCAGCGCCGACACGTACAGGGCCTTGTCATTGCCGTAGAAGTCGCGCGGCACCAGGTCGGCGATCTGCTCGGCCGTGTGCGTGTGGATGTAGGCCATGGTGCGCGCAAAGGCGTGCGCCAGCTTGGTAGCCTCGTCCTTGTGCGATTCGGCCCAGGCGTTTTGCACATAGAAGCTCGAGGCCGGATACAGGCCGCCCAGCGCGGCCTCGGTGTCGGGCGCGGAGCGCAGGTCCACCAGCACCTTGGCATCACCCGTCTTGAGCAGGCGCGAGACGGTGGGCTCCGAGGTCATGCCAGCCTGAATGCGGTCTTGCTGGATGGCCGCGATGAAGGTGTTTCCCGCACCGACCGGCAGCAGGGAAAAGTCTGCCTCGGGAACGCCCTTGCGGCCCGCGAGATAGCGGGTCAGAAAGTCGGTGGACGAGCCCAGGCCGGTGACACCCAGGGTCTTGCCCTTGGCGTCGGCCATCGACTTGAATGTGGGTGCGGCCTTGGCGGAGACCATTTCCACCTCGCCGGGTACCTTGCAGAACACGGTGATCGCCTCGATTTCCTTGCCCTTGCTCTGCAGGTCAATGGAGTGGTCGTAAAAGCCCACCACGCCCTGCACGGCGCCAGCGATCAGCTGATTTTCGGCATTCACGCCGGCCGGCGCGGATTGCAGCGTCACGTTCAGGCCCTCGTCCTTGAAGTAACCCAGCTTCTCGGTCAGCGTGGCCGGCAGGTAAATGATCTTGTTGATGCCACCCACCATGATGGTGATGGGCGCGTCGGCGGCCTGAGCGAACGGGGTGGCGGCTGCCAGCGCGGTGCAAAGGGCGGCGGCGAGCAGGGTGCGGCGTGAAGCGTGCATGGTGTTTAATCTCCTTAGGTTGTCGGAAGTCATCGGAACTGCCGGCGCAAGGCGTCGCAGGGCCAGGCCAGTGTAGAAAACGCGATCTTTCGGGCGGCTTTCATCCGGCCGCGAAATCTCTCATGGTTATCCCTAGGGTACCGACGCCGGTTTGCAGATTCAATCGAACCGACTCACCCATGAAGCTTTTGCTCGTCGAAGACAACCCGCAACTGGCCCACTGGCTCGCGAGCCTGCTGCGCGAACAGGGCTTCGTGGTTGACCACATGGAAGACGGGGATGCCGCCGACCGCCAGCTGCAGCAGGCGCGCTACGACGTGGTACTGCTGGACCTGAACATCCCGCGCCTGTCCGGCAAGGGCGTGCTGCGCCGTTTGCGCGAGCGGCGCGACGATGTACCGGTCCTGATCCTGACTGCCGCCGCGTCGCTGGACCAGAAGGTGCTGTGTCTGGAGATCGGCGCCGACGACTACATGGTCAAGCCCATCGAAAGCCGGGAACTGGTCGCGCGCATCAAGGCGCTGGTGCGCCGCCAGGTTCCGGGCAAGGCGAACGACATGAGCTGCGGCGACCTGCACTACGACCTGCGCACGCGCCAGTTCGATCTCGCGGGGCGGGCGCTGGCGCTGCCACCGCGCGAGCGCTCCCTGCTGGAGACACTGATGCTCAAGGCCGGCAGCACGGTGTCCAAGCAGACGCTGATCGACGGCCTGTTCGATCTGGACGATGAGCCCAGTGCCGATGCGGTCGACCTGTACGTGCATCGACTGCGCAAGAAGCTCGAGGCCAGTCAGGCCACCATCATCACCCTGCGCGGTGTCGGTTATCTGCTGCGCACGCGCGACGATGGCTAGCCTGCGCCTGCGCCTGGCGGCATGGCTGCTGCTGCCGCTGTCGGTGTTCGTGGCCGTTTGTGGATTTTTGAGCTGGCGCAATGCTGCCGAGGTTGCCGACTACGTGCAGGACCACGACCTGCTGGCCTCCGCCAAGGTGCTGTCGGATCGGCTGATCTGGGAGGGCGACGCCGTGCGGGCCAGCGTTCCGCCGGCGGCGCTCTCCCTGTTTGTTTCGCCGGCCCGCGATCACGTTTTCCTGAGCGTGACGGATGCCGACGGCCGGCTGCTGGCGGGTCTGCCGGATTTCCCGTTGCCGCGGCCGCGCCGCCTCACGGGGGTGGACCGGGCCCAGTGGTACGACGCCACGTTCGAGGGCTTGCCGGTGCGCGCCGTGATCACGCAGCGTGCCATGTACGACGTGGGCGGCGCCCGCGACATCACGATCGCGGTGGGCAAGACCACCGGCAGCCGGGATCACATGCTGCATACCCTGTGGTGGCCGACGATGGAGTATCTGCTGGTGGCATTGCTGCTGGCCATCGTGCTGACGACGCTGGCATTGACCTGGGAGCTGCGGCCGGTGGTGCGGCTCGGCCAGCAGCTCGCGCAGCGCGACCCGCTGCACCTGGATTTCGTGCTGGATGCGCACGCGCTGCACTCGGAATTGCGTCCGGTCGCCGACACCATCAACCGCTTTGTACGCCAGCTCAGGATGCACTCCGAAGCGCAGCGACGCTTCATTGCCGACGCGGCGCATCAACTGCGGACACCGCTGGCACTGCAGGCGTCCCAGATCGAATTTGCGCGCTACACGCGAGCGCACCGGCAGAACTGGGAAACGCGCCGTGCCGACATGGACGCGCTGTGGCTCGCGCTGCAGACGAGCAATCGCCGCCTGGTGGACGTGACCAACAAGCTGCTGCTGCTGGCACAGGCCGAGCATGGCGATGCCCACACGCGACTGGAGCGGGTCGATCTCGCGGCGGCGGCCCTGCACAGCGTCGAGCAGCTTGCGGCGCTGGCCGACCGCCGTCACATCGATCTGGGACTGGAGGCGCCGCCGCCCATGGCGAATACCGCCGTGCTGGCGCAACCCGCGCTGCTCGATGCGCTTGTGACCAACCTGCTGGACAACGCGTTGCGCTACACGCAGGAGCGGGGCCGCGTGACGCTGGCTGTGCGCCCCCTGGGCGCGGTCGTCGAGTTGGTGGTGCAGGACAACGGTCCGGGCATTCCGGCCGAAGCGCGCGAGCGCGTGTTCGAGCGCTTCTATCGTGTTTCGCAAGACGCCGAGGGCACGGGGCTGGGACTCGCGATCGTGCAGGAGATCGCGCGCGCGTTCGGTGCCGCGATCCAGCTCGCGGCCAATCCGCATGAAGCGCACGGTTTGCTTGTCACCGTGCGCTTCCCTGCGGCCGCGACATGAAAAAGCCCCCGCAGGTCAGGCCAACCCGCAGAGGCTTTGGAGAGGGTGCTTCGCGCCGTGGGCCAGCGAAGCCGGTCAAACGGGGGATTACATCCCCATGTCGCCCATGCCACCCATGCCGCCCATGCCACCAGGCATGCCGCCGCCGGCCGGTGCTTCGTCCTTCGGGGACTCGGCGACCATGGCTTCGGTCGTCAGCATCAGCGAGGCCACGGACGCGGCGTTCTGCAGCGCGGTGCGCGTCACCTTGGTCGGGTCCAGAATGCCCATCTCGATCATGTCGCCATAGGTGTCGTTGGCCGCGTTGAAGCCGTAGTTGCCCTTGCCGTTCAGCACGGCGTTGACCACCACGGAGGCTTCGCCACCGGCGTTGTAGACGATCTCGCGCAGGGGCGACTCGATCGCCTTGAGCACCAGCTTGATGCCGGCATCCTGGTCGGCATTGTCGCCCTTGATGGTGCCTGCGGCCTGCTTGGCGCGCAGCAGCGCGACGCCGCCGCCGGCCACGATACCTTCTTCCACGGCGGCACGCGTCGCGTGCAGCGCGTCTTCGACGCGGGCCTTCTTTTCCTTCATCTCGATCTCGGTGGTCGCGCCGACCTTGATCACGGCCACGCCGCCGGCGAGTTTTGCAACACGCTCCTGCAGTTTTTCGCGGTCGTAGTCGGACGTGGCTTCCTCGATCTGCACGCGCACCTGCTTGACGCGGGCTTCGATATCCTTGGCTTCACCGGCGCCGTCGATGATGGTGGTGTTTTCCTTGCCCACTTCGATGCGCTTGGCCTGGCCCAGATCCGCCAGCGTCACTTTCTCAAGCGTCAGGCCGACTTCCTCGGCGATGACCTTGCCACCGGTCAGGATCGCGATGTCTTCCAACATGGCCTTGCGTCGGTCGCCGAAGCCGGGGGCCTTGACGGCCACGACCTTCAGGATGCCGCGCAGGGTGTTCACCACCAGCGTGGCCAGGGCTTCGCCCTCGACTTCCTCGGCGATGATCAGCAGCGGGCGGCTCGCCTTGGCGACTTGCTCCAGCGTGGGCAGCAGGTCGCGGATGTTGCTGATCTTCTTGTCGAACAGCAGCACGAACGGGTTGTCCAGCAACGCGGACTGCTTTTCCTGATTGTTGATGAAGTAGGGCGACAGGTAGCCGCGGTCGAACTGCATGCCCTCGACGACGTCGAGTTCGTTGTCCAGGCTCTTGCCGTCTTCCACGGTGATCACGCCTTCCTTGCCGACCTTGTCCATCGCATCGGCAATGATCTTGCCGATGGATTCGTCGGAGTTGGCGGAAATCGAGCCGACCTGGGCGATTTCCTTGCTGGTGGTCGTGGGCTTGGAGGCCTTCTTGAGCTGCTCGGTCAGAGCCGTCACGGCCTTGTCGATGCCCCGCTTCAGATCCATCGGGTTCATGCCGGCGGCCACGTATTTCATGCCCTCGCGCACGATGGCCTGGGCCAGCACGGTCGCGGTCGTGGTGCCGTCACCGGCGTTGTCGCTGGTCTTGGAAGCGACTTCCTTGACCATCTGCGCGCCCATGTTCTGCAGTTTGTCCTTCAGTTCGATTTCCTTGGCCACGGACACACCGTCCTTGGTCACCGTGGGGGCGCCGAACGAGCGCTCAAGCACCACGTTGCGGCCTTTCGGGCCGAGGGTCACTTTGACCGCGTTGGCCAGGATGTTCACACCCTCGACCATGCGCGCGCGGGCTTCACCGCCGAAGACTACGTCTTTTGCTGCCATGTTGATTCTCCAGATTCAGTTGATTGATGCCGTGTGAGAGCGTGAAGAATTACTTCTTCTCGATGACCGCAAACAGGTCTTCTTCCTTCATGACCAGCAGTTCGTCGCCATCGACCTTGACGGTCTGGCCGCTGTACTTGCCGAACAGCACCCGGTCGCCGACCTTCACGCCAACGGGCGACAGGTCGCCCTTGTCGTTCTTTTTGCCGGGGCCGACGGCCAGGACTTCACCCTGATCCGGCTTTTCGGCGGCATTGTCGGGGATCACGATGCCGGAAGCGGTCTTGGTTTCGCTTTCAACGCGTTTGACGATCACGCGGTCGTGTAGAGGACGAAGTTTCATTGCATCTCCTTGTCTTGAAGCAATAGGGTTGGAACATCAAAGGGCACCTGCCAGAGGCTGGTGCCGCATGAATTTGTGGGGCGAGGTGCCATTGTTAGCACTCAACCCCTACGAGTGCTGATGATACTGTGTTTTGCGGGGATTTCAAGGCGCCCGGCGCGGGGCGCCTGAAAAAACATTGCGCGTCGCGGAATTTCCGTGGAATGACGCCGGCGTGTCCTAGAGTCCGGCCGCGGCGCGCAGTTCAGCCGCCTTGTCCGTGCGCTCCCACGTGAATTCGGGCTCCTCACGCCCGAAATGGCCGTACGACGCGGTCTTTTCGTAGATCGGGCGCAGCAGGTCCAGCATCTGGATGATGCCTTTCGGGCGCAGGTCGAAGTGTTGCTGGATCAGGGCGGCGATCTTCTCGTCGGAGATCACGCCCGTGCCTTCGGTATACACCGTGATGTTCATCGGCCGGGCCACGCCGATCGCGTACGCCACCTGAATCTGGCATTGCCGCGCCAGGCCGGCGGCCACGACGTTCTTGGCCACATAGCGCGCCGCATAGGCGGCGGAACGGTCGACCTTGCTCGGATCCTTGCCCGAGAACGCCCCCCCGCCATGAGGGCAGGCGCCGCCATAGGTGTCCACGATGATTTTGCGCCCGGTCAGGCCGCAGTCGCCCTGCGGGCCACCGGTCACGAAGCGGCCAGTCGGGTTCACCAGGTAGCGCGTTTCCTTGAGCCATTCCCTGGGCAGCACGGGCTTGATAATCTCTTCGATCACGGCCTCGATGAACGAGGCCTTCATCTTCTTCGGCGTCTCGCTCTGATCGGGGCTGTGCTGGCTCGACAGCACCACGGTGTCGATCGAATGCGGCTTGCCGTTCAGATAGCGCATCGTGACCTGGCTCTTCGCGTCGGGGCGCAGGAAGGGCAGGCGGCCGTCCTTGCGCAGTTGCGCCTGGCGCTCAACCAGGCGGTGCGCGTAATGAATCGGCGCGGGCATCAGTTCGGGGGTTTCGTCGCAGGCATAGCCGAACATCAGGCCCTGGTCGCCGGCGCCGGTGTTCAGATGGTCATCGCTCGCCTGGTCCACGCCCTGGGCGATGTCGTTGCTCTGCTTGTCGTAGGCGACCAGCACCGCGCAGCCACGATAGTCGATGCCGTAGTCGGTGTTGTCATAGCCGATGCGCTTGATCGTGTCGCGCGCGACCTGGATGTAGTCCACATGCGCGTTCGTCGTGATCTCGCCCGCCAGCACCACGAGGCCGGTGTTGGTCAGCGTCTCGGCGGCCACTCTGGAGCGCGGGTCCTGTTTGAAGACCGCGTCGAGAATTGCGTCCGAGATCTGGTCGGCAACCTTGTCGGGGTGGCCTTCGGAGACCGATTCGGAGGTGAAGAGAAAGTCGTTCGCCATGGTGTTCTAGCTCCTGTGTTTGCGAGTGGCCATACGTTGTTGCGTTGCCTCTGGCTGGGAGCCCCTGGCGAACGCTTTAGCAGACTTGTTTAACCGGCCGCCAGCTATCCTATACTGGCTGGCCCTCGTCGCCCTGCAAGTTGTTCAGTAACTCAGCGACCCCCGCATTCTAGCCAATTCATGCTTTTCATATTCCGCGCGCTGTCCCTGTTTCCGCTGTGGCTTCTGCACGGCCTTGGCTGGCTCACCGGCTGGCTGACCTACCTGGGTTCGCCGACCTACCGCAAGCGCTTTCTTGCAAACGCGGCGCAGGCCGGCTATCGCTTGCGCGATGTGCGCCCGGCCGTCGGCCATGCGGGGCGCATGGTGGCCGAGCTGCCGCGCCTGTGGCTGGGCGCGCCGGTGGCGATCGAGTGGAGCGACGAGGAGCGTGTCGACCGCGCCTACCGCGCCGGTCGCGGCGTGGTGTTCCTCACGCCGCACCTGGGCTGCTTCGAGATCACCGCGCAGGCGCTGGCGCAGCGCTACCAGGCGCAGCATGGGCCGATCACCGTGATGTTCCGCCCGGCGCGCCAGGCCTGGCTGGCCCGGCTGGTGGTGGCGCTGCGGCATCGGCCGGGGCTGGACACCGCGCCGACCACGCTGGCCGGCGTGCGAACCATGCTCAAGGCGCTGCGGCGCGGACGCGCGGTGGGCCTGCTGCCGGACCAGGTGCCGCCCGAAGGGCAGGGCCTGTGGACGCCATTCTTCGGCAAGCCGGCGTACACCATGACGCTGGCCGCGCGCATGGCGCAGCAGGGCGCCGCGGTGCTGCTGGTGTGGGGCGAGCGCCTGCCGCGCGGGCGCGGCTATCGCCTGCACTTCCTCGAGCCCGAGCGCCCGTTGGCGGGCGAACTGCCGCAGGCGGTAGCCCAGATCAACGGCGAGATGGAACGGCTGGTGCGCGCCTGTCCGCAGCAATACCTCTGGGGCTATGCGCGCTACAAGCAGCCGCGCCAGGAAATCCCCCAGGGATGAAGAAGGTCGCGAGCCACGCGGGCATCCTGTTCATGCGGCTGATTAGCCCGCTACCGCTGCCCTGGCTGCGCGCGTTCGGCTGGGTCATGGGACAACTGCTGTACGTGCTCGCCGCGCCGCGCCGGCGCGTGGCCAGCATCAACCTGCGGCTGTGCCTGCCGCAGCAGAGCGAGCGCGAGCGGCGCGCGCTGGTGCGCCGCAACTTTGTCTGTTTTGCACAGACTTTTCTGGACCGCAGCTGGCTGTGGCACGGCAAGCCCGAGGTCACGCGCCGGCGCCTCAGGCTTACCGGCGCTCTGGCGCAACTCGAGGGCCATGCGCCGACGCTGCTGTTCGCGCCGCATTTCCTGGGCATGGACGCCGGCGCGATCGCGCTGTCGCAGCAGCTGCCGCGTCAGGGCAGCACGATCGTCACGCCGCAGCGGGATCCGATTGTGGACGCCTGGATTTCGCGCGGCCGGCGCCGGTTCGGGAATATCCGGCTGTTCACGCGCTTCGATGGCATCAAGACCGTGGTGGCGAGCCTGCGCGCCGGCGAACCGCTGTATCTGCTGCCCGACATGAATTTCGGGCCGCAGGAGTCGATCTTCGTGCCGTTTTATGGCGTGCAGGCCGCCACCGTGCCCTCGCTGTCGCGCTTTGCCCGGCTTGGGCGCGCGATCGTGGTGCCCGTCATCACGCGCCTGACTGCGCAGGGTTACGAGACGCGAATCCTGCCGGCGTGGACCGATTTCCCCAGCGGCGATGCGGTGGCCGACACGGCCCTGATGAACCGGCGCCTTGAGGGCTACATCGACGCCATGCCCGAGCAGTATTACTGGGTGCACAAGCGCTTCAAGACGCGCCCACCGGGCGAACCTTCGGTGTATTGACGGGGCCCGGTCTACCGGATTCTTAAGTATTTTGGGCCTGCAGCCCTTACCCTATCTGCGGATCGAGCTATTTATTTTGTAGTAAAAAGTGTTGCAGGTACTGGGCTACGCGTTGCGGCTGCTCGTGCACGATCCAGTGCGTGGCGCCCGGCACGGTATGCAGCGTCAGGTCCGCGACGTAGTCGCCGAGCCCGTCGATCAGCTCGGGTGGCAGGGCGATGTCGTCCAGCGCCCACACCACCAGCGTTGGCAGGTCGACGGTCAGCATCTCCTGCGGCAGGGTCACGGCCGCGGCGGCCGGATCTTCGGGACGGGGCGGACGCAGCGGCGAGGCGCGGTAGTAGTTGCAGCCACCCGTCAGGCCACTGCTGCCGCCGGCGCGCGGTCCCCACACGGCGCGATACTGGTTTTTTACCGAATCGGTGAGCCAGGCCGGCGGGCCGTCGGTACCGCTCGCCAGCATGCGCCACATGCGCTCGAAATCGTTCTGCGACAACAGCGCCTCGGCGTCGGGCCGGATCAGGAAGTTCATGTAGGCGCTGGCGGCCTGCTGCTTCGGGCTGGTCTGGAGTTCGCGCAGAAAGGTGCCGGGATGCGGCGAATTGATGATGGCGAGCTTTTTCGCAAGTTCGGGGTGGCGGTTCGCGAGGCTCCAGGCCACCGCCCCGCCCCAGTCGTGCGCCACGAGGCCGGCAAGTTGGCCGCCACCGGTCTCCAGCCCGATCAGCACGGCGATGTCCTGCACCAGGTGCTTGGGCCGGTACGCGCTGACCTCCGCGGGCGCGCTGGAGCGCTCGAAGCCGCGCAGATTCGGCGCGACGCAGCGGTAACCGCCGTGCTCGGGCTGTGCAAAATATTCCAGCAGCTCATCCCAGACGAAGGCGGCTTCCGGAAAGCCATGCAGGAACATCAGCACGGGGCGGCCGCGCTGGCCGCTGGCGCGGCAGCTCAGGGTGATGCCATGCGGCAGGGGTTGCAGAAACGTGTCGATCATGGGCGCTCGCGTTGCTATACTCAAAGTAGCTGTCAACGCCCGTGAATCAAGGGCTAGGCGTCGTTTTTACTCTCAATAGCAGGTGTTTCCGGCGATGTTGGCATGGGGGATGTTGCGCCGCGCGGGTGCGCCCACTGCCACAGCAACTGGCTGGCCTCGTCCACGCCCTGCTTCTTGAGCGCGGAGAACAGTTTGACCTCACCCCCGCCAGCTTGCAGTCGCGCAATGGACAGCGCCTTGGCCGCTTCGGCCCGCGTGAGCTTGTCGGCCTTGGTCAGCAGCACGAGGAATTTCAGCCCCGCTTCGACGCGCGGGCGAATCACGTCGAGCAGTATCTCGTCGAGCTCGGTCAGCCCGTGGCGCGGGTCGCACAGCAGCACGATGCCGACCAGGTTCTGGCGCGTCACCAGATAGTTGGCCATCACCTGCTGCCAGCGGATCTTGTCCTGTTTGGGCACGGCCGCGTAGCCATAGCCGGGCAAATCCGCCAGCACCGCATCGGGAACGCCCTGCTTGCCGAGCGAAAACAGGTTGATATGCTGGGTACGGCCCGGCTTTTTCGAGGCATAGGCCAGTTGCTTTTGCTGCGTCAGCGTGTTGATGCAGGTCGATTTGCCGGCGTTCGAGCGCCCAACAAAGGCGATTTCCGGCAGCTCCAGGTTCGGCAGGTGCTGCAGCTGCGGCGCGGTGGTCAGAAATCGGGCCGTGTGCATCCAGCCGGATGCAATGACGGCGGGCGTTTTACCGTCCGCCGTCGCCTGGGTTGCGTGGGGTGCGCGTGGGGTGGTCATGGATCGTTCGAGGCGGTCCGGAAGGGCCGGCGCACCCGCATTGTAGAATCAGCCAGTTTTGCGCAAATGAACAGACCTGCCCTATGAAGTTGCTTGCCACCCTGTTGACGGCTGCCGTGCTGGCGGCACCTGCATTTCCAGGCTTCGCTGCGGACCAGGCGCCTGCTGCACCCGCAGCCGCACCCGCTGCTTCCGCGCCCGCAGCCCCAGCCGTCGCGGCAACGCCGGCAGCCGCGACAGCCGCGGCAGCGCCCGCAGTCGCTGCCGCACCGGACCTGGTGAAAGGCGCGGCGAAGTTCGCCGCCGTTTGCGCGGCCTGCCACGGCGCCGGGGGAAACTCGATCATCGCGGCCAATCCGAAGCTGGCACAGCAGCATCCGGAATACCTGATCAAGCAGTTGCACGATTTCAAGTCGGGCAAGCGGGCCAACGCCATCATGTCGGGCATGGCATCGACCCTGTCCGATGAGGACATGAGAGACATCGCGTACTGGCTTGCATCGAACAAGGAACGGCCGGGTTTTGCCACGGACAAGGATCTGGTCGCGATCGGCGAGCACATCTACCGCGGCGGTATCGCGGCCCTGCATGTGCCAGCGTGCGCCGGCTGCCACAGCCCGGACGGCGCCGGCATCCCGTCCCAGTATCCCCGGCTGGCCGGCCAGCAGGCTGACTACGTGGCCGGGCAGCTCACCGCGTTTCGCGATGGTGTGCGCAAGAACAGCGTGCCCATGAGCGAGGTGGCCGCCAATTTGAACGACCATGACATCAAGGCCCTGGCGCAATATATCGCCGGTTTGCACTGATTCATTTGCCGGTCGCGCGCGATTGGCCTGCGGGTTGAACCAATCGGCGCCAGCAGACCCTAACGGGGGCGGGCCTATCTTCGGATAGCTCCGCCCTCGCCGCTTTCGTCACCGACAATCCACCCATGTCAGTTTCCACCCACGGACTCCGCGTCAAGACCCGGTCCCACGCGGTCCGCGCCGCGGTCGAGTTGCTGTCGTCGATGCGCTTCTCGATCGCGCTGCTCACGATCATCTGCATTGCGTCCATCATCGGCACGGTGCTCACGCAGCACGATCCGTACGGCGACTACGTCAATCAATTCGGCCCGTTCTGGGCGCAGGTGTTTGCAACCGTCGGCCTGTATTCGGTTTACAGCGCCTGGTGGTTCCTGCTGATCCTGGTCTTTCTGGTGATCAGCACCTCGCTGTGCATTGCCCGCAATACGCCCAAAATCCTGGCCGACCTCAAGACCTACAAGGAAGACATCCGCGAGCAGAGCCTCAAGGCGTTCAGCCATCGGGCCGAGGCGCCGCTGGACGAAGGGCCGGAAGCGGCGGCGCAGCGTGTCGGCAAAACCCTGGCGGGAGGCGGCTGGAAGGTGCGGCTGCAGCAGCGCAGCAATGGCTGGATGGTCGCGGCCAAGAAGGGGTCGCTCGGCAAGCTGGGCTACATTGCGGCGCACAGCGCCATCGTGCTGGTCTGCCTGGGCGGGCTGCTCGACGGCGACATGGTGGTGCGCGCGCAGATGTGGCTGACCGGCAAGACGCTCTATACGGGCGCGGGACTGATCGCCAACGTCGGGCCGCAGCACCGGCTGCCGCCGAACAATCTGGCGTTTCGCGGCAACCTGCTTGTGACCGAAGGCCAGCAGGCCAGCACCGCAGTCATCAATCAGGCAAAGGGTGTCGTGCTGCAGGACCTGCCGTTTTCGGTCGAGTTGAAAAAATTCTTCGTCGACTATTACTCGACCGGCATGCCCAAGCTGTTTGCCAGCGACGTGGTGTTTCGCGACAAGGCCAGCGGCAAGACGATGGCGGCCCGCATCGAGGTGAATCATCCGGTCAGGTTCGATGGCGTCGAGGTCTATCAGTCCAGCTTCACCGACGGCGGCTCGCACGTCACGCTGCAGGCGCTGCCGATGAACGCGGCGACCAAGCCGTTCCAGATCGAGGGCGTGATTGGCGGCTCCTCCCAACTCACCAAAGGCCAGGGCGTGGGCAGCGACAGGCTCACGCTGGAGTACGCCGACCTGCGCGTGATCAATGTGGAGAATTTCGGCGCCGGATCGGGCGATGGAATCGGCGCGGATGTGCGCAAGGTGAATCTGCGCTCCTCGATCGATGCGAGCCTGGGTGCGGCGGACAATTCCTCCACCGTCAAGGTGCTGCGCAATGTCGGCCCCAGCATCACCTACCGACTGCGCGATGCGGCGGGACAGGCGCAGGAGTTCCAGAACTACATGCTGCCCGTTGACATGGGAGTGGGCGTGCCGGTGTTTCTGCTGGGTGTGCGCGACACGCCCGAAGCGCCTTATCGCTACCTGCGCATTCCGGCCGACGACCGCGGCAGCATGGATGGGTTCATGCGGCTGCGGGCCGCGCTGGCCGACCCGGCCCTGCGGCTGCAGGCCGTGCAGCGCTATGCCGCCCTGGCGGTGGAGCCGGGGAAGCCGGCGCTGGCGCAGGAGCTTGCGGCATCGGCCGGGCGCGCGCTGGCCTTGTTTGCTGGCGCGGACGGCGGTAGTGCGAAGCCGGTGGGCCACCGCGGCGGACTGCAGGCGCTGTCCGACTTCATCGAGGCAAATGTTCCAGCCGACCAGCGCGGCCGCGCCAGCGAAGTGCTGATCCGCATTCTCAATGGAAGCCTGTTCCAGCTGGTGCAGATCACGCGTGAGCAGGCCGGCCTGCCGGCCCTGGAGCCGAGCGAGAAGACCCAGGCGTTCATGCGCCAGGCCGTGCTGTCGCTGAGCGATGCCCAGTTCTATCCGGCGCCCATGACCTTCATGCTGAAGAATTTCAAGCAGGTGCAGGCCAGCGTGTTCCAGGTGACGCGCGCGCCCGGCGCAAATATTTTCTTCCTGGGTTGCGGTCTGCTGATTTTGGGTATATTTTTGATGCTTTTTGTACGTGAGCGCCGGCTTTGGGTCTGGATTGCACCGCAAGGTGACAAGGCGCACGCGACCATGGCCTTGTCGGCGAATCGCAAGACCATCGATGGCGACCGCGAGTTTGATCACTTGAAGCACCGACTGATTGGTGCGAAGGACTAAGGACACAGCATGAATACGGCGACCAGCGTCACGACCCTGAATTTGAATGAGGGCCTGCTGTCCAGACGCAACTGGCTGGACTGGCTGTTTGCCGCGCTGGTCGTCGCGGGGGGCTTGTTCGCCCTGTCGCGTTACGGTGCCTACATGGATGTGTACGAAAAGGGCATCCTGGTCGGCGCGATGGCGGCGGGAATCTCGCTGGGCTGGTTCTGGCGCCCGGTGCGCGTGTTGCTGATGGTGGTGGCGGCGCTGTCGCTGCTGGCGATCGCGAGCTATCAGGTGGACGGGCAGGGCAATCTCGCACAGGCCGAGCACGTGTTCTGGCTCAAGTATTTTCTGTCCAGCCAGACCGCCATTCTGTGGATGAGCCTGCTGTTTTTCATGAGCACCACGTTCTACTGGCTGGGCATGTTCGGCGGCGGACAAGACGGTGACGGAGGTGCCACGCATGGGGGCGCGCCGACCGCGCAGTCGGGTGTGGCTTCGCTAAAAGTGCAGGGCGGCACGATGGAGCTGATTGGTTCGCGCCTGGCCTGGGTGGCGGTCACCATGGCGCTCACCGGAACCATGGTGCGCTGGTACGAAAGTTATCTGATCGGCCCCGACGTGGGGCATATTCCGGTCAGCAACCTGTATGAAGTGTTTGTGCTGTTCTCGTGGCTAACGACGGCGTTCTATCTCTATTTCGAGGCGCAGTACAAGACGCGCTCCATGGGTGCCTTCGTGATGCTGGTGGTGAGCGCCGCCGTGGGCTTTCTGCTCTGGTATTCGGTGGTGCGCGGGGCGAGCGAGATCGAGCCGCTGATCCCCGCGCTGCAGAGCTGGTGGATGAAGCTGCATGTGCCAGCCAACTTCATTGGCTATGGCTCGTTCGCACTGTCCGCGATGGTGGCGTTCGCCTATCTGGTCAAGCAGCAGGCCACCGAGACCCGCTGGTACAAGCTGACGCCGATCTGGCTGCTCGGGATCGCGCTGTGCTTCGTGCCCATTGCGTTCCGCGACCGCGGCGTGGCTCAGGCGGGCGGCAGCTACTGGGTTGGCTACGCGCTGGTCGCGGCGCTGATCGCCGCCGGCATCCTGCTGGGGCGCCAGCGCATTGCGCAGCGCCTGCCCAAGGTCGAGGTGCTGGATGACGTGATGTACAAGTCGATCGCCGTCGGCTTTGCCTTTTTCACGGTGGCGACGGTGCTGGGCTCGCTGTGGGCCGACCAGGCCTGGGGCGGCTACTGGAGCTGGGACCCGAAGGAAACCTGGGCCCTGATCGTCTGGCTCAACTATGCAGCCTGGCTGCACATGCGGCTCGTCAAGGGCTTGCGCGGCACCGTGGCCGCGTGGTGGGCGCTGGCCGGGCTGGCCGTCACTTCGTTTGCATTTCTGGGCGTGAACATGTTCCTGAGCGGGCTGCACAGCTACGGGTCCCTCTAGGGAACTTGTAAGAATGGGGGCTGTCCCACGACGAACGGGAACACAGTGGAGCAGCATATGTTGATCAGAACCGGCAAAAACGGCCCCGGCCATCCCCTACCGAGCGAAATCACGCCGCGCGCGGTGCTGGAGGGCCGGCGCGATCTGATGAAGCTGATGGCGACCGGCGTCGCGGGTGCTGCCGTGGCGTCCTGGGCCGTGCGCGACGCGCGCGCCCAGGCGGCCCAGGTGATACGTCCCGGCAAACTGGCGGCGCTGGCCGGCGTCCGCTCGAATGTGCCGGGTGCCATCACCATGGAAAAGCTCACCAGCTACCAGGACATCACCACCTACAACAACTTCTACGAGTTCGGCACCGAAAAATCTGACCCTGCCGAGAACGCGCACACGCTGAAAACCAGCCCCTGGTCGGTCTCGGTGGAAGGGTTGATCAAGAAGCCGGCGAGGTACACGCTCGAAGATCTGGTCAAGCTCAGTGCCCAGGAAGACCGCATTTACCGCCACCGCTGCGTCGAGGGCTGGTCCATGGTGATTCCCTGGGTCGGTTATTCGCTCGGCGAGCTCATCAAGAAAGTGGAGCCGCTGGGCGGCGCCAAGTACGTGGAGTTCGTCACGCTGGACGATCCCAAGACCATGCCGGGCGTGCGTTCGGACGTGCTGGACTGGCCCTATGTGGAAGGCCTGCGCATGGACGAGGCCATGCATCCGCTGGCGCTGCTGACGTTTGGCCTGTACGGCGAGGTCCTGCCGAACCAGGACGGCGCGCCGGTGCGCATGGTGGTGCCCTGGAAGTACGGTTTCAAGAGCGGCAAGAGCCTGGTGAAGATCCGTTTTACCGACACGCAGCCGGTGACGTCGTGGAACAAGGCGGCCCCCCATGAGTACGGGTTTTATTCCAACGTCAATCCGAACGTCGACCACCCGCGCTGGAGCCAGGCGACCGAGCGCCGTATCGGCGAGGGTGGCCTGTTCGCGAAGCGGCGCAAGACGCTGATGTTCAACGGCTACGAGCCCGAGGTCGGCCAGTTGTACGCTGGCATGGATTTGAGGAAGTACTTTTGAAGGCCGCGCTGTCCAGACTGCTGCTGCACCGCGCCGCCAAGCCGCTGTTGTTCGGTTTGGCGCTGCTGCCGTTTGCGTGGCTCACCTACGGCGCGTTCACCGACGGCCTGGGGCCGAATCCGGCGGAGCACCTGATCCGCGCCACGGGCATCTGGACGCTGCGTTTCCTGTGCCTGACGCTGGCGATCACGCCGCTGCGCGTGATCACCCACACGCCCGCGCTGCTGCGCTTTCGGCGCATGCTGGGGTTGTTCACCTACTTTTACGTGCTGCTGCACCTGCTCAGCTACAGCGGATTCGACAAGAGCTTCGACCTGGCCGACATTCTCAAGGACATCGCGAAACGACCCTTCATCCTGGTGGGCTTCGCGGCGTTCCTGCTGCTCACGCCGCTGGCGGCGACCTCGTTCAACCGCGCGATCCGGGCGCTGGGGGCCCGGCGCTGGCAGGCGCTGCACAGGCTGGTGTATTTGATCGGCGGGCTGGGCATCCTGCATTTTTTCTGGATGCGCGCCGGCAAGCACAACTTTGCCGAAGTGAAGGTGTATGCCGCCATCATGGCCGTTCTGCTGGGCTGGCGCGCGCTGCAATTCTTAAGGAAAAAACGGCTTTTACCCTTGCCATTCATGGGTCGGCAGCTATCAAAGCCATAGTTTTGTCTGCGCCCGTGATAGCGGCGGGCCGCCGTCAGGGCAGCAGGGTCTCGGTGCGCATCTGGTCCTCGGCGCTTTCGCGCCGGCGAATCAGGGTGGCGTCGCTGCCATCGACCAGCACTTCCGCGGCGCGCCCGCGCGCGTTGTAGTTGCTCGCCATGCTCATGCAATAGGCGCCGGCCGACAGCACGGCCAGCAGGTCGCCCGGATGCGTCGCCAGGGCGCGGTCACGGCCGATCCAGTCGCCGCTTTCGCACACCGGGCCGACCACGTCCCAGAGGGCGGGCGCGGGCTCGTGGGCGCCATGCCGCAACAGGGGAACGATCTGATGAAAGGCCTGGTACATGGCGGGACGAGGCAGATCGTTCATCGCCGCATCGATGATGCAGAAGTTCCTGGTTTCCCCGGGCTTGAGGTACAGCACCTGCGTGACGCAGACGCCGGCGTTGCCGATCAGCGAGCGCCCCGGCTCGATCAGGAGCTGGCGCTGGCCAAAGCCGCGCGCATCGAGGCGCGCCAGCAGTTGTGCCCACAGCGCGTCCGCCGGCGGCGGCGTCTCTCCGTTGTAATCGATGCCCAGGCCGCCGCCAAGATCCAGGTGCTCAATGGGAATGCCCGCGGCCTCGATCGCCTCGACCAAGTCCAGCACCCGCTCCAGCGCGTCCAGGTAAGGCGTGGCCTCGGTAATTTGCGAGCCGATGTGGCAATCGATCCCGGCCACCTGCAGTCCCGGCAGCGCGGCCGCACGCCGGTAGGCGTCCAGCGCCCGCTCGTGGGCGATGCCAAACTTGTTGCCCTTGAGGCCAGTTGAAATGTACGGATGCGTTCTGGCGTCGACATTCGGATTCACGCGGATGCTCACGCGCGCGCGCTTGCCGGCGGCGAGCGCGACCTCGTTCAGCACTTCGAGTTCGCCCTCGCTTTCGACGTTGAAGCAGGCAATGCCGGCGTCCAGCGCCTGGTGCATCTCGGCGCGGGTCTTGCCGACCCCGGAGAAAATCACGCGGCTCGCCGCACCGCCCGTCGCCAGCACGCGCGCCAGTTCGCCGCCCGAGACAATGTCGAAGCCGCAGCCGGCTCGGGCAAACACCTGCAACACGCCAAGCGACGAGTTGGCCTTCATGGCGTAGCAAATCTGTGCATGGCGCCCGGCAAAGCCGCGCTGGTAGGCGGCCAGCGCCGCCAGCATGGCGGCCTTTGAATAAACGAACAGCGGCGTGCCATGCAGCCGGGCCAGATCGGCCAGGCGCACGTTCTCGGCAAACAGTTCGCCGTCCCGGTAGGCGAAATGGGGTTGGCCGGGCAAGGTGGCCGGCAGCGCAAGTGAGGTGGTCATGGTGTATTGCGGGGCGACGAGGCGGCGGGGGCCGGCATGGTGGACGTGCCGGGCGTGGGCTCAAGGGACCGGCCCGGCCGCAGCGTTTGCAGCAGCGTGGCACGCTGCGCCGAGGCCGGTTCAGTGGGCAGGTACAGCGGCCCTTTCTGGCCGCAGGCGGACAGCGCCAGCAGGGCGGACGCGGCCAGCGCGACCCGGCCTGCCGCGGCGCAGGCAGGGCGCATCGCCCCGGCTAGAATTTTGCTCATGCACAACATCGCCAAATTGTAATGACCGACCCTGAATTCATGAATCTGGCGGAGACGCTGCTGCGGCAGATCGAGTCGGGCTGCGACCGGATTGCCGATGAAACCGAGGTGGACATCGACAACCAGCGCGTGGGCGGCATGATCACCATCACATTTGCGAACCGCAGCCAGATCGTGGTGAACCTGCAAAAGCCGCTGCAGGAAATCTGGCTGGCCGCCAGGTCCGGCGGTTACCACTACCGCTTCGACGGCCGCCAATGGCTCGACACCAAGGGCGCCGGCGAGTTGCTGGCGAATCTGTCGCGCGCCGCCAGCGAGCAGGCCGGTGTCGTGCTGCGGTTCGAGGCCTGAGTTCAGTTCTTGAACATGTCCAGAATCCGCTGGCGCTCGCTGGGTGCCGGCGCCGACGCACCCGCAGCCGGCGGCTGCGATCCATCCTGCAGCCCGACGCTGCTCACGCCTGCTCCATTCGCATATTCGGTGTAATACCACTCGCCGGCGACGTTGACGACGCCGGCGGGCGCCGGCGGTGTCGGGGCGATCGGAACCCCCTTGAGCGCGCTTTGCATGAAGCTGATCCAGATTGGCAGGCTCTCTCTGGCGCCGGTGCCGCCGTGACCCAGCGTGCGAGGCGTGTCAAAGCCCATCCAGGCGATGGCCGTGATGGTGGGCTGATAGCCGCAGAACCAGGCATCGACCGAATCGTTGGTGGTGCCGGTCTTGCCGTACAGATCGGGCCGCTTGAGAATGCGCTGCGCCGCCGCGCCGGTGCCCGAGCGGGTGACTTCCTGCAGCATGCTCTGCATCACGAACGCGTTGCGCGCCGGAATGGCCCGGTCGGCGTCGTCGGGGACGGTCGGCGCTGTCGCCACCAGCAACTTGCCCTTGGCGTTGGTCACTTTCGTGATCAGGTAGGGATTCACACGGTAGCCCCCATTGGCAAACACCGAGTAGGCCGTCGCCATCTGCATGGGGGTCACCGAGCCGGCGCCCAGGGCCATTGTCAGGTAGCCCGGAATCTTGTCGGGATCGAAGCCAAAGCGCGTCGCCCAGTCGCGGGCATACGGCACGCCCACGGCCTGCAGCACGCGAATCGCCACGGTGTTGATGGAGTCGGCCAGGGCATGCCGCAGCGTGACCGGGCCCTGGTAGGTGTTTTCGTAGTTTTTCGGCTCCCACGGTTGGCCGCCGGTGACGCTGGCATCGAAAAACAGGGGCGCGTCGTTCACGATGGTCCCTGGCGTAAAGCCCTTTTCCAGCGCCGACGAATAGATGAAGGGCTTGAAGCTGGAGCCGGGCTGGCGCCAGGCTTGAGTGACGTGGTTGAACTTGCTTTTGTTGAAGTCGAAACCACCCACGAGCGCCTTGATGGCGCCGTCATGCGGGTCCATCGCGACGAAAGCGCTTTCCACCTCGGGCAGCTGGGTGATTTCCCAGGCTCCCTTGGGCGTCTGCACGACCCGGATGATGGCCCCGCGCCGGATCTTGATGTTGGGCGGTGCCTTGTCGTACAGTCCCGCGCGGGCCGGCTGCAGACCCTCGCCGGTGATCTCGATGGTGTCGCCACTGTCCAGAACGGCGGTCACCTTTTTTGCGCTGGCCTGCAATACCACCGCTGACATCAGGTCGTCGTCGTCCGGATGATCGACCAGCGCGTCGTCGATCACGTCCTGGGCCTCGTTCGGATCCGTCGGCAGGTTGATGTACTGCTCCGGACCGCGATAAATTTGCCGTCGCTCAAAAGCCATGACACCGCTGCGCAGCGCGTGATAGGCAGCGATCTGGTCGGCAGAGCTCAGCGTGGTGTAAACATCCAGGCCACGCGTGTAGGTGGCATCGCCATACTGCGCAAACATCAGCTGGCGCACCATTTCGGCCACGTATTCGGCGTGTATGCTGGGTTCATCCGCGCCCGACTTGATCTCCAGTTGCTCTTTTTTCGCGGCGGCCGCCTGGTCGGGTGTGATGTAGCCGTTCTCCTGCATGCGGTCGATGATGTAGAGTTGCCGCGCCCGCGCCCGCACCGGGTTGTTGATCGGGTTGTACGCGGACGGTGCCTTGGGCAGTCCGGCCAGCATCGCGGCCTCGGCAATGGTGATGTCCTTCAGCGGCTTGCCGAAATACGTCTCGCAGGCCGTGGCAAAACCGTAGGCGCGGTGACCCAGGAAGATCTGGTTCATGTAGATCTCGAGGATCTGATCCTTGGTGAGCTCGTGCTCGAGCTTGAAGCTCAGCAGGATTTCGTAGATTTTTCGGGTATAGGTTTTCTCCGCAGACAGATACACGTTGCGCGCAACCTGCATCGTGATCGTGGAGGCGCCCTGGCTTTTGGCGTGCCCGAGATCAGCCATCGCGGCCCGCACGATGCCGATGTAGTCGACCCCGCCGTGCTGGTAGAAGCGCGCGTCCTCGGCCGACAGCACAGCCTCCTTCATGATGGCAGGGATGTCCTTGAACGGCACCAGATTACGGCGCTGTTCGCCGTACTCGCCGATGAGTACGCCGTCCGACGTAAATACCCGCAGCGGCAACTTCGGGCTGTAATCGGACAGGGTGCCGATGTCGGGCAGGTTCGGATAGGCAAAAGCCAGCGCCACCGCGATCAGCATCAGCAGCGACAGCACCCCCGCCACGGCCAGGCCCGCGCCTGCGTACGCCAGACGCCAAAGCCAGCGCCCGCCCGAGGGGCGCCGGCTTTCCGTGACTTTGGGGGATCGGGGAGCTTGTTCGGATTCGGAACGGGAGGGCATACAGGTCCAGGTGATGGCGCGGCCCATTATAGAAATGCGGGATCGCGTTTCACGCCCTGCAGCCGCCTCACGTGTAAGGCCTTGTGCACTAAGGGGTTAGTACCAGTTTCGCCGATCTGCGCGTGGCGTCGGCTTTTGACAACGGTTGAACAGCGCCGGTTTCCGGAATCTCTTGGTTGTACCGAGGTCTTGCTGATAGCATTCACGGGGATTCTTACGCTAGTTCAGTTGTTTTACAGCTGGTAACAGGGGACTTTCTTGATCTCACTGGGATCGTTATTGGGACGCCAGCCGGCGCCATTGCTTGGTTTGGATATCAGTTCTTCCAGCGTCAAGCTGGTGGAATTGGGCCGTGACAAGGATGGAAACCTGGTGCTGGAGCGCTGTGCGATCGAGCCGCTGGAGCGTGGCTGGATCACCGACGGCAATGTCGAGAAGTTCGATGAAGTCGCCGATGCGGTACGCCGGGTTGTCAAGAAAAGTGGCACTCGCGCCAAGAACGTGGCGCTGGCGTTGCCGCCATCTGCCGTGATTACCAAGAAGATCATTCTGCCGGGGGGCATGTCCGAGCAGGAACTCGAGATTCAGGTTGAGTCCGAAGCCAATCAGTACATTCCCTTTTCCCTGGACGAGGTCAGTCTGGACTTCTGCGTGGTCGGCCCCAGCGCTACGTCGGCTGGTGACGTGGAGGTGCTGATTGCGGCGTCGCGCAAGGAAAAAGTCCAGGATCGACAGGGGCTGGCGGAAGCGGCGGGACTGCATCCGGTCGTTGTCGATGTCGAGTCGTACGCCTCCCGTCTCGCGACCGGGCGACTCATCGAGAACCTGCCCAACCGGGGACTGGACACCATCGTGGCGCTGTTCGAGGTGGGGGCTTTCACGACCAGCATGCAGGTGCTGCGCAATGACGAGGTGCTTTACGATCGCGACCAGGCTTTTGGTGGGGCGCAGTTGTCGCAGCTTATCGTGCGCCAGTACGGGTTTTCGCTCGAAGAGGCCGAGGCCAAAAAGCGCAATGGCGATCTGCCGGATGACTACACCGATGGCGTCCTGACGCCCTTTGTGGAAAGCATGGCCCAGGAAATCGGGCGGGCATTGCAGTTTTTCTTCACCAGCACGCCCTATAACCGGGTTGACTACATCATGCTGGCTGGAGGCTCTGCGGCCTTGCCGGGGTTGACGGAAGCGGTGACACAGCACACTTCGTTTGCCTGCAGCGTGCTCAATCCATTTGACGGCATGGAAATTGCCGGCACCGTGCGCGAGAAAAAAATGCTGCGTGAGGCGTCCTCCTATCTGACATCGTGCGGCTTGGCGATGCGGAGGTTTTTGCAGTGATCCTGATCAACCTGCTGCCGCATCGCGAGGTGGCGCGCAAGCAGCGGCGCGATGCGTTCTATGCCTCGCTGGGCGCGGCCGCGCTGATTGGCGGGCTGTTGTCAGGCGGGATTTACCTTTGGTATCAGGCGCAGATTTCCAGTCAGGTGAGCAGAAACAACTACCTGATGAGCGAAAACAAGCGGCTCGACGGCCAGATCAAGGACATCGCCGGTCTGCAGACCGAGATCGCCGGACTGCGCGCCCGCCAGCAAGCGGTCGAGGATTTGCAGTCGGATCGCAACCTGCCGGTGAATCTGCTAAACGAACTTGTCAAGCAGCTGCCTGATGGCGTGTATCTCACGAGCATGAAGCAGGATCAGCAGAAGGTGACGCTCAAGGGCGTGGCGCAATCGAACGAACGGGTTTCCGACCTGTTGCGCAATCTGGCCAACAACAGTCCCTGGCTGGAAAAACCCGAGTTGATCGAAATCGTGGCGGGCAGTGTGAGACTGAGCCCCAGCGACCAGCGCCGGGTGTCGGATTTCACGCTCACGGTGCTGCTCAAGCGGCCCACGGATAACACGAAGCCCGCAGCCGGCGCGGGGCGCGCCGCTCCTGCGTCGAAGCCGGCGAAGATGTAGCGAGCCCGTGTGATGGCCACCAAATCCAAAGTCAAGATCGATCTGTCGGCTCAGCTGGCACGGTTGCAGTCGCAGTTCCGCGGGCTGAATCCGAATGACCCCGCTTCATGGCCCGCCTTGCCGCGTGCCCTGCTGGCGGTCGCGGTGACCGTGTTGGTGGTGGTCCTTTTGTGGTTCCTCTGGCTGAATGATTCCGACACCGAATTGCAAACGGACCGCGCCAGGGAAGTCACGCTGCGCGCGGAATACAAGCAGAAAGTGGCGCAGGCCGTGAATCTGGATGCCCTGAAGAAGCAGCGCGAGCAGGTTCTCCAGTATGTGACGCAACTCGAAAAGCAGCTGCCCGGCAAGGCCGAGATGGATGCGTTGTTGTCGGATATCAACCAGGCGGGCCTGGGCCGCAGCCTTCAGTTCGACCTGTTCCGCCCGGGGCAGGTCATAGTCAAGGACTACTACGCAGAGCTTCCCATTGCGCTGCGCGTGACCGGACACTATCACGACATTGGCGCCTTTGCCTCCGACATTGCCAACCTGTCGCGCATCGTGACCCTCAACAACCTCAGCATTGTTCCGGCCAAGGATGGCATGCTGACCATGGACGCCACGGCGAAAACCTTCCGCTACCTCGACCCGGATGAAGTGGCGGCCCAGCACAAGGCTACCGAGCTCAAGAAGGGAGCCCGGAAATGACGTTGGCGCGCATTGTTCTGGTCGGCCTGGCCACGCTGATGCTGGCGGGATGCGGGGCGTCCGATCATGAGGAATTGCAGGCGTGGATGACTGCGCAGCGCAATGCCGCGCACCCGCACATCACCCCCATTGCTGCACCCACGCAGTTCGTTCCGCAGAGCTACACGGAAGCCAGCTTGACGGATCCCTTCAACATCGAGAAACTGACGCAGGCGCTGCGTCGCGAATCGGGCCAGGCGGCCTCGAATGCGGCCTTGGTGGCGCCTGAGCTGGCGCGCCGCAAGGAGCCGCTGGAGGCCTTTCCGCTCGATTCCATGGTCATGGTCGGAAGCCTGGGCAAGCCGGGTCGGCCCGAGGCGCTCATTCAGGTCGACAAACTGCTGTACTTGGTCCATGTAGGTGATTACCTGGGGCAGAACTATGGTCGAATCACCAAAATTACCGAAACACAAGTCACATTGCGTGAAATTGTGCAGGATGCCACTGGCGAATGGATAGAACGCCCTGCCACGCTGCAGTTGCAAGAGAGGTCAAAATAAATGGATCATCAGAACATGACAGCACGCCGGGCATTTCGATGCCTGGGGGTGGCGTTGGGGGCCGCGCTGATATCGCTGTCTGCGCATGCGCAAAATGCGATCCAGTCGGTGACGGGTTCCTCCCAGGGCGGCTCCGAAGTGATCCGGATCGATCTCGCGCAACCGCTCGCGGCCGTACCCACCGGATTCTCGATCCAGGTGCCGGCCAGAATTGCACTTGATTTTCCCGGTGTCACGAATGGGCTCGGACACTCCACGGTGGACATCAACCAGGGCAACGTGGTCTCGGTGAACGTTGTGCAGGCCGAACGCCGCACCCGGGTCGTGCTGAATCTGAAGCAGATAGCCACCTACAAAACCCAAATTCAGGGCAAATCGCTGTTCATTTCGCTCGATCCGCCGGCCTCCACCTTGCCGGCCACCGCGGCCCCGTCTTTTGCCGAAAACGGGAACGCCAATGTGCTGCCGATCCAGAACGTGGATTTCCGGCGTGGCACGGACGACACCGGCAAGGTCGTGGTGGACCTGGCGAATGACCGGGTGGGCGTCGACATTCGGCAAAAGGGCCAGACCCTGGTTGTGGAATTCCTGAATTCCTCGCTCCCCGAAGGCTTGCGCCGCCGCATGGACGTGGCCGACTTTGGCACGCCCGTGCAGACCATCAGCACGTATCAGGCCGGCAACCGCGTGCGCATGGTTATCGAGCCCAAGGGCGCCTGGGAGCAGAGCGCCTATCAGAGCGGCAACCAGTTCGTCGTGGAAGTCAGGCCGCAAAAAATCAACCCGAGCAAGCTGACCCAGGGGCCGGGCTACCATGGCGAAAAACTGTCGCTGAATTTCCAGAACATCGAGGTTCGATCGCTGTTGCAGGTGATCGCCGACTTCACCAACTTCAATATCGTCACGTCCGATTCGGTCACGGGCTCGCTGACCTTGCGCCTGAAGGACGTGCCCTGGGACCAGGCGCTGGACATCATTTTGCAGGCCAAGGGTCTGGGCATGCGCAAGAACGGCAATGTGCTGTGGATCGCACCCAAGGATGAGATCGAGGCCACCGAGAAGCGCGATCTCCAGGCGAAGGCGGCGCTGCAGGGGCTGGAGCCGCTGCAGACCGAGTCGTTCCAGTTGAACTACGCCAAGGCCGTTAACATCGCATCGCAGTTGACGGGCGGCGGGGTTGTTGGCGCCCCTGGCGGTGCTGGCGCGGGAGGCTCCGGAAATACGCGCCTTCTGAGCACGCGTGGTAGCGTTATTGCCGAGCCACGTACCAATCAGCTGTTTGTAACCGACATTCCTTCCAAGCTGCAGCAAGTCCAGGAGTTGATCACCAAGCTCGATATTCCGGTGCGCCAGGTGCCGATCGAGGCGCGCATCGTGGAGGCGACCGATACCTTCAGCAAATCGCTGGGTGTGCGGCTCGGCGGCGGCATCATCAACGGAAGATCATCTTTCGGCACCACGCCAGGTGGCCCGACACCCGGCTCCACGACGTATTCGCTGACCAACACGGGCGGCGTGGTGACCTCGACCACCACGGCGACCAACCCGCTGTTCAACACCGGCAACTTCATCAACTTGCCAGCCACCTCGACCGACAGCAACTCGCCCGGCGCGTTCGCGATCTCGCTGTTCAATTCCAGCGTGTCCAGGATGCTGAATCTGGAGATCTCGGCGCTCGAGTCCGACGGCAAGGGCAAGGTGGTGTCCAGCCCGCGCGTCGTCACGGCCGACCAGACCAAGGCCATCATCGAGCAGGGCACGCAATTGCCCTACCAGACCGCCACCTCCAGCGGCGCGACCTCGATCGCGTTCCAGAAGGCCAACCTGTCGCTCGAAGTCACGCCGCAGATCACGCCGGAGGGCAACGTCATCCTGGATCTGGACGTGAGCAACGACTCGGTGGGTCAGGCCACTTCGGCCGGCTATGCGATCAATACCAAGCACGTCAAGACACAGGTGCTGGTCGAAAACGGCGGCACGGTCGTGATCGGCGGCATCTATACGCTGACCGAGACCAACAACACCGACAAGGTGCCGTTGCTGGGGGACATTCCGGTGGTGGGCAATTTGTTCAAGACCAATTCGCGCGTCTCCAACAAGCAGGAAATGCTGGTTTTCATCACGCCGAAAATCATCACCGACAAGAATTCCCTGCGCTGATCACGTCGTGCAGGGTGTTGCGCTCGTCGGTCTTCCCGGTTCCGGCAAATCCACCGTCGGGCGCCACCTCGCCCGGCGGCTCCAGCTTCCTTTTGCCGATTGCGACCCGATCATCGAGCGCCGGCTCGGCTGCTCGATCCGGGTGTATTTCGAGCGCGAAGGCGAGGAAAGCTTTCGCGACGTGGAAGAGGCCACGATCGACGAGCTGACACAGACGCACACGGGCGTGCTGTCCACGGGGGGCGGCGCCGTGTTGCGCCCGGCGAACCGCGAGCGCCTGCATGACCGCACCCAGGTCGTGTACCTGCGGTCCACGCCCGAAGAGGTGTTTCGCCGCTTGCGGCGCGATGTGAACCGCCCCTTGCTCCAGGTGGACGATCCGCTCGGGCGCCTGCGCGACCTGCATGCCGTGCGCGACCCCCTGTACCGCGAGACCGCGCATTTCGTGATCGAAACCGGGCGTCCCTCGGTGGCGACGCTGGTCAACATGATCGTGATGCAGCTGGAGCTCGCGGGGGTCGTGCCGCCCCGTTAGCTGATCCCGCGCCCGCCCATGGCGAGCGGGCTGCACAGGGCCTGCCGCTGCGGGATAGGGCGGCTCCCCGGCCCGTCGCCGTGCTCGCGCACCCGCAACACCGGCGGCAGGTCGCCTAAACTCGGGGGCTATGCAAGCCACCACCGCTTCCGCGACTGCATCCGCCACCGCCCCGCTGCCCATTGCAAAGGTGCAAATCCAGCTCGGCGAGCGCAGCTACCCGATTCTCATCGGCGCTCGGCTGCTCGACAACCCGGCCACCTGGGCCGCGCTGCCGCGCGCCAGCGCCGCGCTGATTGTCACCAATACCACCGTCGCGCCGCTGTATGCGCAGCGTTTGCGGGCAGCACTGGGGGGCCGCTATGGCGTGATCCATGCCGTGGTGCTGCCCGACGGCGAGGAATTCAAGACCTGGGCCACACTGAACCTGATTTTCGATGCCCTGCTGGAGCACGGCTGCGACCGCAAGACCGTGCTGTTCGCGCTCGGCGGCGGCGTGGTCGGCGACATGACGGGCTTCGCCGCGGCCAGCTACATGCGCGGCGTGCCGTTCGTCCAGGTGCCCACCACCTTGCTGGCGCAGGTCGATTCCTCGGTGGGCGGCAAGACGGCGATCAATCATCCGCTGGGCAAGAACATGATCGGCGCGTTCCACCAGCCACAACTGGTGGTCTGTGACCTGGACACGCTGCAGACGCTGCCCGGGTGCGAACTGGCGGCCGGCCTGGCCGAGATCATCAAGTACGGGCCGATCGCGGACATGGCGTTCTTCGGCTGGCTCGAGGCGAACCTGCCGGCGCTGCTGGCACGCGAGCCGGCCGCCCTGGCGCACGCCGTGCAGCGCAGTTGCGAGATCAAGGCGCGCGTGGTTGCACAGGACGAGCACGACACCAGTCTGCGCGCGATGCTGAACTTTGGCCACACGTTTGGCCACGCCATCGAAGCCGGCCTGGGCTACGGTGCGTGGCTGCACGGCGAGGCAGTGGGCTGCGGCATGGTGATGGCGGCGACGCTGTCGCAGCGGCTCGGTCTGATCGACGAGGCGTTCGTGCAACGCCTGACCGCGCTGATTCGCAGCGCCGGTTTGCCTGTGCAGGGGCCGAAACTGGCGAGCACCGACAACGCGGGCCGCTACCTGGAGCTGATGCGTGTGGACAAGAAGGCGGAGGCCGGCGAGATCAAATTCGTGCTGCTGGCTTCGCCCGGCAAAGCCGTGCTGCGCGGCGCGCCTGACCCGCTGGTGCGCGCCGTGGTGGATGCCTGCTGCGCCTGATCATGTCGGCCTGTGTTTGCTACGGAAAATGGAGCTGTCTGCGAAGATGTGGCAAGGGCTAGAGCCTGATTTGTCTCATAAATTTGAGCGACCCCCGTATGCCTGCGACCCGGCCCGCTCGCGCGGGCGCCGGCATGCGGAGGCTGCCGCGCCCACGCGCACCGAATACCAGCGCGACCGGGATCGCATCGTGCACTCCACGGCATTCCGCCGGCTGGTGTACAAGACCCAGGTATTCCTGAACCACGAAGGCGACCTGTTCCGCACGCGGCTCACGCATTCGCTCGAGGTCGCGCAACTGGGCCGTTCGATCGCGCGCTCCCTCGGCCTCGACGAAGACCTGGTCGAGGCGATCGCGCTCGCGCACGACCTCGGCCACACGCCGTTCGGCCATGCCGGGCAGGATGCGCTGAACGACTGCATGGCGGAGCACGGCGGCTTCGAGCACAACCTGCAAAGCCTGCGCGTGGTCGATCAGCTGGAGGAACGCTACCCGGCCTTCGACGGGCTCAACCTCACGTTCGAGACGCGCGAGGGCGTTCTCAAGCACTGTTCGCGCGCGAATGCAGAGCGGCTCGAGGCGCAAGAGCCGGGCGGCGTGGCACGGCGCTTCCTGGAGCACACCCAGCCCAGCCTGGAGGCGCAGCTGTGCAACCTGGCCGACGAGATCGCCTACAACGCGCACGACATCGACGACGGCGTGCGCTCGGGGCTGATCACGCTGGAGCAGTTGCAGGACATTGCGCTGTTCGACGCGTATCGCGTGCAGACGCTGGCCGGGTATCCGCAGCTGCAGGGCCGGCGCCTGCTGTACGAGGCGATCCGGCGCATGCTGAGCGCGCAGGTGTACGACGTGATCGACGCCACGCGCGCGGCGCTGCAGGTGGCGCATCCGCAAAGCGTGGACGAGGTGCGGCTGGATGCACCGCTGGTGTGCTTTGGCGACGCCATGCGCCAGCGCTCGGCCGACTTGAAGCGTTTTCTTTTTCAGAACCTGTACCGGCATCCGCAGGTGGTCGAGACCACCGCGAAGGCGCAGGAAGTCGTGCGCGAACTGTTTGCCGCGTACTGCGCGGACCCCACGCAAATGCAGGCCGACTTCGCCGCGCGACGCGACCCGTTCCGCTCGGTGTCGGACTACATCGCCGGCATGACCGACCGGTTTGCCGCGCACGAGCATGAGCGGCTGACCGGCCGCCAGCTATTTGCATGAGCCGCCGGGCCGTTCCCAGCGCGAATACCGCAGCGCGCCGCGCGGAGGGTTCCCGATGAGCCGCGTTGCGTCGGTCAGGCGCATCGACCCTGCCTTCATCGTGATTCTGGCGGGCGTCAGTGCGGCGCTGCACGTGGGCAAGCTGCCGCCCGCCATTCCGGTGCTGCGCGATGCGCTCGGGGTCACGCTGGTGCAGGCCGGTTTTCTGCTCTCGCTGGTGCAGCTGGCCGGCATGACGCTGGGGCTGGCCGTGGGGCTCGCGGCCGACGGCCTGGGCCTCAAGCGCAGCATGGTCGCGGGCCTGCTGATCCTGTCGGCGGCCAGTGCGCTGGGTGGCTGGGCGCACCATGCGTCCACGCTACTGGCGCTGCGTGCCGTCGAGGGCTTCGGCTTTCTGCTCGCGACCGTGCCGGCGCCCAGCCTGATCCGTTTGCTCGTGCCGCCGCACCGGCTGGCCGTCATGCTTGGCCTGTGGGGGACCTACATGCCGTTTGGTGCTGCCGTGGCGTTGCTGCTCGGGCCTGTGTTTATTGGCGCGACGAGCTGGCAGGCCTGGTGGTGGCTGCTGGCGGGCACGTCGTTTGCCATGACGCTGTGGCTGGCGTGGGCGGTGCCGGCGGACCGGCATCGCCGCGCGCCCACCGGGCACGGTTCCGCTGCCCCTGCGGGGCAAGAAAACAGCTGGCCGCAGCGTTTGCGCCAGACCCTCGTGGCGCCCGGTCCCTGGCTGGTGGCGTTCAGCTTTGCCGTGTATTCGGGTCAGTGGCTGGCCGTGATCGGGTTCCTGCCCTCCATCTACGCGCAGGCCGGCCTGTCGGGGGCCGCCACCGGCGCGCTCACCGCGCTGGCCGCCGCGATCAACATGGTGGGCAACATTGCGTCGGGCCGGCTGTTGCAGCGCGGCGTGCGCGCGCCGGCGTTGCTTTGCGCGGGTTTCGTCACGATGGGACTGGGCACGCTGGCGGCTTTTGGGCAAGTGCACGGCGCCGGTCTGTCGCCGCTCGCGCGCTACGCCGCGGTGCTGCTGTTCTCGATGATCGGCGGGGTCATTCCGGGCACGCTGTTCTCGCTCGCGGTCAAACTCGCGCCGAGCGAGCGGACGGTCTCCACCACGGTCGGCTGGATGCAGCAGTTGTCCTCGTCGGGCCAGTTCGCCGGGCCGCCGCTGGTCGCGTGGGTGGCCAGCCGCGCCGGTGGCTGGCAATGGACCTGGGTTGTGACGGGCGCCTGCTCGCTGCTGGGTCTGGCGCTGGCGGGGCGGATCGGACGCCTGCTCCAGTCTCCCGCGCAGCGGGCTCTTCCATCAGGGCGTTGACATGGACGAGCGCGAACCGATCGAGCCGGACGCATCGGCGTTTCATGCGCTGGTCCGGCAGGACATGCGCCGCTGGCTGGAACGCGCCGTGATCGGCCTGAACCTGTGCCCGTTTGCGAAGGCGGTGCACGTGAAGGGACAGATTCAATACGCGGTCAGCGCCGCGCACGACCCACAGGGGCTGCTGGATGATCTGGAATCCGAGCTGAACAGTCTGTTGGCCATCGACCCGTCTGTTCAGGAGACTACGCTTTTAATAGCGCCTCACTGTCTCGCCGCCTTTGCGGATTTCAATGATTTTCTGGGCGAGGCCGACGACGCGCTGGCCCGGCTCGGGCTGGCCGGCATCCTCCAGATTGCCAGCTTTCATCCGCGCTACCAGTTTGCCGGCACGGCGGCGGACGACATCACCAACTGCACGAATCGCGCGCCCTATCCCACGCTGCACCTGCTGCGCGAGGGCAGCGTGGAGCGCGCCGTGGCGGCGTTCCCGGAGGCCGGGCTGATTTACGAACGCAACATGCGAACGCTGGAAGCATTGGGCCGCGCCGGTTGGGATGCGCTGGGCGTCGGGCCGACGCCGGGCAAGCCTGGCCCCGATGTTGTCATTCCGGCCCCGAGCCGGAATCCATCACCCCCGCGTGGCACGATCGGGTCATGAAATCTCCCAAAATTGCGCGCTCCGAGGCACTGCCGGCCGGCCTGCCCGAGATCCGTCCCGGGCAGTCGCTCGAACTGCTCAAGGAGTTGCATATTCTCACGCGCGAGGGCCGGCTCAATCAGGACTCGCGGCGCAAGCTCAAGCAGGTCTATCACCTGTTCCAGTTCATCGAGAAGCTGCTGCTGGAGCTGCCGGCGTCGGATGCGGGCATCACGCTGGCCGACCACGGCGCCGGCAAGTCGTACCTGGGCTTCATCATCTATGACCTTTTTTTCAAGGCGCTGGCGAGCGGCCGCATCTATGGCATCGAGACGCGGCCCGAGTTGGTGCAGCAGTCGCGCGAGCTGGCCGCGCGGCTGGGCTTTACGCGCATGAGTTTCCTGAACCTCAGCGTCGCCGAGTCGGCCCAGTCGGCCGATCTGCCGGACCGGATCGATGTGGTCACGGCGCTGCATGCCTGCGACACCGCAACCGACGACGCGATTGTCTTCGGCCTGCAAAAGCATGCGCAGTTCATGGTGCTGGTGCCCTGCTGCCAGGCCGAGGTGGCGAGCTGTCTGCGCCAGAACAAGGCTTTGGCGCTGGCGCGCACGCCGCTGGCCGAACTCTGGCGCCATCCGCTGCACACGCGCGAACTCGGCAGCCAGATCACCAATGTACTGCGCTGCCTGTACCTGGAGGCGAGCGGCTACCAGGTCACGGTGACCGAGCTGGTCGGCTGGGAGCACAGCCTGAAAAACGAGCTCATCATCGCGCGCTACACCGGGCAGAAAAAGCGCAGCGCCGCCGAACGGCTGCGTGCCGTGCTGCAGGAGTTTGGCCTGACGGCCCTGCTGGAGACGCGGTTCCGGTTGCCACAGGCCGGGCCCGTGCCCGAATTTTCAGGGAAATAGTGACTCCAGTCCCTGGGTCAAAAGAATGGTTTGCTATTAAAAGCATAGTATCAGTGTAATCAAGCTGCTTGCCGGCCAGCGGCACCGGGCCTACACTTTGGCGGATCATCCATCGTCCAGGAGACACACGCATGATCCACATCCTCGCCAAGATCACGGCCCAGCCCCAGGCCGCCGCGGCAGTACGCGACGCCCTTGTCGAACTCGTCGGCCATTCGCGCAAGGAGGCGGGCTGCGTCTCGTACGCGCTGTACCAGCGCGGCGACGATCCGGCGCAGTTCCAGACCGTCGAGGAGTGGCGCGATGCCGCCGCCGCCGATGCGCATATGACCACCCCGCATATCGCCGCCGCGCTCGCGACGGCGGGTCCGCTGCTGGCTGCGCCGCCCGAAATCGTGCGCTTCGGCAAACTCATTTAATCGGGGTCAGATTCCAATTATGATGGGGAGCGAATCGCCCCCCCATCATTTTGGTCATGGCCCGTCTTCCCCGTCTCACCGTTCCCGGTTACCCGCACCACGTGATCCAGCGCGGTAACAACCGCCAGGCCATCTTTGCGTCCGCGGCGGACTACCAGATGCTGCTGGATCTGCTCCACGACAATGCCCGCAAGTTCGGCGTCGCGCTGCATTCGTATGTGCTGATGACGAATCACTTTCACCTGCTGGCTACGCCCGAATCGCCCGATTCGCTGCCGCAGCTGATGCAGGCGATGGGCAGGCGTTATGTGCGCCATTTCAACGATTCACAGGGGCGCAGCGGCACGCTGTGGGAGGGGCGCTACCGCTCCACCCTGATCCAGACCGAGCGCTACCTGCTGGCCTGCATGGTTTACATCGACCTCAATCCGGTGCGCGCGGGGCTGGTCGCCGAGGCGCGCGACTATCCCTGGTCCAGCCACGCGCACAACGTCGGGCTGCGTGTCGACCGGCTGATCACGCCACATCCCCTTTACTGGGCGCTGGGCAACACGCCGTTCGCGCGCGAGGCGGCCTATGCCGAACTGGTGCGCGCGGGTGTCGATGCGAAGCAACAGGCCGCGTTGACGGAGTCGGCGTTGCGCGGCTGGGCGCTGGGAGAGCCCGATTTTGTGGCTGATCTGCAAAGACGCACACAGCGGCGTGTGAGCAAGACACAGGCCGGGCGGCCGGTCAGCAAGCCGGATCTGGCATGAAACCTGATGCATATTCTTTATTTATCAAATTATTTGGCTATTGACTTTGATGTGTCCCTATTTAAAATTAAGATCGATTAATCTGAAATTAATTGGAATCTGACCCCAATTAATTTTCTTGGAATCATTGCTGCGCTGCACTAAACTCGGTGTCTTTGGGAAACACTGAAGGAGTGCGCCATGACCACGGCTGCCGAGATCCAGCATCTGCAACAACACGGCTTGTATGCCTCCACGCACGAGCATGACGCCTGCGGCGTCGGGTTCGTGGCGCATATCAAGGGCCACAAGTCGCACGAGGTGGTCCGCAACGCGCTCAAGATCCTGGAGAACCTGGATCATCGCGGCGCGGTGGGGGCCGACAAGCTGATGGGGGACGGCGCGGGCATCCTGATCCAGCTGCCCGACGCGCTGTACCGTACGGAAATGGCCCGGCAGGGCGTGGTGCTGCCGCCGCCCGGCGAATATGGCGTGGGCATGATCTTTCTGCCCAAGGAAAACGCCTCCCGGCTGGCTTGCGTGCAGGAGATGGAACGCGCGATCAAGGCCGAGGGCCAGGTGCTGCTGGGCTGGCGCGATGTGCCGGTGAACCGCGACATGCCCATGTCGCCGACCGTGCGGTCCAAGGAGCCGGTGATCCGCCAGGTCTTCATCGGGCGCGGCAGCGATGTGATCGTGCAGGACGCGCTCGAGCGCAAGCTCTACGTGATTCGCAAGACCGCCAGTGCGCACATCCAGAACCTGCGGCTCAAGCACAGCAAGGAGTATTACGTGCCCAGCATGAGCAGCCGCACGGTCATCTACAAGGGCTTGCTGCTCGCCGACCAAGTGGGCACCTACTATCTTGATCTGCAGGATCCGCGTTGCATCTCTGCGCTGGGCCTGGTGCATCAGCGCTTTTCCACGAACACCTTCCCCGAATGGCCGCTGGCGCACCCGTACCGCTACATCGCGCACAACGGCGAGATCAACACGGTCAAGGGCAACTACAACTGGATGAAAGCGCGCGAGGGTGTGATGAGTTCGCCGGTGCTCGGCGCGGACCTGCAAAAGCTCTACCCCATCACCTTCCCGGGCCAGTCGGATACCGCGACCTTCGACAACTGCCTGGAACTGCTCACGATGGCCGGCTATCCCCTGAGCCAGGCCATGATGATGATGATTCCGGAGCCCTGGGAGCAGCACGCCACCATGGACGAGCGCCGCCGCGCGTTCTACGAATACCACGCCGCGATGCTGGAACCCTGGGACGGCCCGGCCTCCATCGTGTTCACCGACGGCCGGCAGATCGGCGCCACGCTGGACCGCAACGGCCTGCGGCCCTCGCGCTACTGCATCACCGACGACGATCTGGTGATCATGGCTTCGGAAACCGGCGTGCTGCCAGTGCCCGAGAACAAAATCGTGCGCAAGTGGCGTCTCCAGCCCGGCAGGATGTTCCTGATCGATCTGGAGCAGGGCCGCATGATCGACGACGAGGAGATCAAGGCCACGCTGGCCAACAGCAAGCCCTACAAGCAATGGATCGAGAACCTGCGCATCCGCCTCGGCGACGTGCAGGATAGCTCGATCCTCACCGAGCCGACCGACGGCACGCGCATGGGTGCGGACGAGGCCAGCGCCACCATGTCCGGCAGCTCCGGGCTGATGGAGTCGCCCGCGCTGCTGGATCGCCAGCAGGCGTTTGGATATACCCAGGAAGACATCAAGTTCCTGATGTCGCCAATGGCCGTGAACGGGGAGGAAGGCACCGGCTCGATGGGCAACGACAGCCCGCTGGCCGTGCTCTCGGGCAGGAACAAGCCGCTGTACAACTATTTCAAGCAGCTGTTCGCGCAGGTCACGAACCCGCCGATCGATCCGATCCGCGAAGCCATCGTGATGTCGCTGGTGTCCTTCATCGGCCCCAAGCCGAACCTGCTGGACATCAACCAGGTGAACCCGCCGATGCGGCTCGAAGTGGCGCAGCCGGTGCTGAACAGTGCCGACATGCAAAAGCTGCGCGACATCGACACGCACACCCAGGGCAAGTTCAAAAGCTATTTGCTGGACATCACCTATCCGCTGGCGTGGGGTCATGAGGGCGTGGAGGCCAAGCTGGCCTCGCTGTGCGCCGAGAGCGTGGACGCGATCAAGAGCGGCAAGAACATCCTGATCATCAGCGACCGTGCCATGAGCGCCACGCAGATCGCCATTCCGGCGTTGCTGGCCCTGTCCGCCATTCACCAGCACCTGATCAGGATCGGCCTGCGCACCACCGCCGGCCTGGTGGTCGAAACCGGGTCGGCGCGCGAAGTGCATCACTTTGCCGTGCTCGCGGGCTATGGGGCCGAGGCGGTGCATCCGTACCTCGCGATGGAAACCGTGGCGAGTCTCGCGCACGGCCTGCCGGGCGAGCTCGGCGCGGACAAGGCGGTCCACAACTATGTCAAGGCGATCGGCAAGGGCCTGTCCAAGATCATGTCCAAGATGGGCGTGTCCACCTACATGAGTTACTGCGGCGCGCAGTTGTTCGAGGCGATCGGCCTGAACAGCGACGTGATCGAAAAATACTTCACCGGCACCTCCAGCCGGGTCGAGGGCATCGGTGTGTTCGAGATCGCGCAGGAAGCCATCCGCACGCACCAGGCCGCGTTCGGAGACGATCCGGTGCTCGCCAACATGCTGGACGCCGGCGGCGAATACGCCTGGCGCACGCGCGGCGAGGAACACATGTGGACGCCAGACGTGATCGCCAAGCTGCAGCACAGCACGCGCGCCAACAACTGGAGCACCTACAAGGAATACGCGCAGCTGATCAACGACCAGTCGCGCCGCCACATGACGCTGCGCGGCCTGTTCGAGTTCCGGATCGACCCGGCCAAGGCGATTCCGATTGACGAGGTCGAGCCCGCGAAGGAAATCGTCAAGCGCTTCGCCACCGGCGCGATGTCGCTCGGCTCCATCAGCACCGAGGCGCATGCCACGCTGGCCGTCGCCATGAACCGCATCGGCGGCAAGAGCAACACCGGCGAGGGCGGCGAAGACCCCGCGCGCTACCGCCAGGAGCTCAAGGGCATCCCGATCCGGCAGGGCCAGTCCCTGGCCGACATCGTGGGCAAGGAGGTGACCGAGTCTGACTACGCCCTGAACACCGGCGACTCGCTGCGCTCGCGCATCAAGCAGATCGCCTCGGGGCGTTTCGGTGTGACGGCCGAGTACCTGTCTTCCGCCGACCAGATCCAGATCAAGATGGCGCAGGGCGCCAAGCCGGGCGAGGGCGGCCAGCTGCCGGGCGGCAAGGTGTCCGACTACATCGGCCGGCTGCGCCACAGTGTGCCCGGCGTGGGCCTGATCTCGCCGCCGCCGCACCACGACATCTATTCGATCGAGGATCTCGCGCAGCTGATCCACGACCTCAAGAGCGTGGCGCCGCATGCCAGCGTCAGCGTCAAGCTGGTGTCCGAGGTCGGGGTCGGCACGGTGGCGGCGGGAGTCGCCAAGTGCAAGAGCGACCATGTGGTGATCGCCGGCCACGACGGCGGCACGGGCGCCTCGCCGTGGTCTTCCATCAAGCACGCGGGCAGCCCGTGGGAAATCGGCCTGGCGGAGACCCAGCAGACGCTGGTGCTGAATCGCCTGCGCGGGCGGATTCGCGTGCAGGCCGACGGCCAGATGAAGACTGGGCGCGACGTCGCGATCGGTGCGCTGCTCGGCGCCGACGAGTTCGGCTTCGCGACCGCGCCGCTGGTGGTGGAAGGCTGCATCATGATGCGCAAGTGCCATCTCAATACCTGCCCGGTCGGCGTTGCGACGCAGGACCCCGCGTTGCGCCGCAAGTTCTCGGGCAAGCCCGAGCACGTCGTCAACTATTTCTTCTTCGTGGCCGAGGAAGTGCGCCAGATCATGGCGCAGCTGGGCATCCGCCAGTTCGACGACCTGATCGGCCGCGCCGACCTGCTCGATACCCGGCAGGGCATCGAGCACTGGAAGGCGGCGGGGCTCGATTTCAGCCGGCTGTTTGCTCAAGCCCAGGTGCCGGCCGAGGTGCCGCGCCACCATGTCGAAAGCCAGGACCACGGGCTGGAGCGCTCGCTCGACAACCTGCTGATCGAGAAATCCCGGCCGGCCATCGAGCGGGGCGAAAAGGTCAAGTTCATCGAGGTGGTGCGCAATGTGAACCGTTCGCTCGGTGCCATGCTCTCGGGCGCGCTGACCAAGGTGCGCCCCGAAGGTTTGCCCGATGACACCATCCGCATCCAGCTGGAGGGCACGGGCGGGCAGTCGTTTGGCGCGTTCCTGGCCAAGGGCATCACCCTGTACCTGATTGGCGATGCGAACGACTACACCGGCAAGGGCCTGTCAGGCGGGCGCATCGTGGTGCGCCCGAGCATCGACTTCCGGGGCGTGGCCGCGCACAACACCATCGTCGGCAACACCGTGATGTATGGCGCGACCTCGGGCGAGGCCTTCTTCAGCGGCGTGGCCGGCGAACGCTTTGCGGTGCGCCTGTCCGGAGCGACCACGGTGGTCGAAGGCACGGGCGACCATGGCTGCGAATACATGACGGGCGGCACCGTCGCCGTGCTCGGCAAGACCGGGCGCAACTTCGCGGCCGGCATGAGTGGCGGCGTGGCCTATGTGTACGACGAGGACGGCCAGTTCGAGCGGCGCTGCAATCCGGCCATGGTGTCGCTGGACAAGGTGCTGACCTCCGCCGAGCAGCAGGCCGGCATGGAGGCGGCGCTGTGGCACCGCGGCCAGACCGACGAGGCGCAACTGAAGGCCTTGCTGGAGGATCACAACCGCTGGACCGGCAGCAAGCGTGCGCGCGACCTGCTGGACGACTGGGCGCACGCGCGCACGAAATTCGTCAAGGTGTTCCCGAACGAGTACAAGCGGGCCTTGACGGGGATGGCGGCGCGCGCGGCGCAGGCCGCGCTTGATGCATCAAAAGCGGCTGAAGCCAAGCTTGAATCTCCCAAGTCGGCTACGGAAAAGGAAGCATTGGTGGCGAAGTAGACGCAGGGCAGCGGTGAACCGCAAGTGAAGAATCGACAGGACAGGAATCATGGGAAAAATCACGGGCTTCATGGAATTCGAGCGCATCGAGGAGGGCTACCGGCCCGTGGCCGAGCGCGTCAAAAACTACAAGGAATTCGTCATCGGGCTCGATGACGCGCACTCGAAAATCCAGGCGGCGCGCTGCATGGACTGCGGCACGCCGTTTTGCAACAGCGGCTGCCCGGTCAACAACATCATTCCCGATTTCAACGACCTGGTGTACCAGGGCGACTGGAAAAACGCGTTCGCAGTGCTCGATTCGACCAACAATTTTCCCGAGTTCACCGGCCGCATCTGCCCCGCGCCGTGCGAGGCGGCCTGCGTGCTGAACGTGAACGACGACCCGGTCGGCATCAAGTCGATCGAGCACGCGATCATCGACCGCGCCTGGGCCGAGGGCTGGGTCACGCCGCGTGTCGCCGCGCACAAGACCGGCAGGAAGGTGGCGGTGGTCGGCTCCGGCCCGGCGGGTCTGGCGGCGGCGCAGCAGCTCGCGCGCGCGGGCCACGACGTGACGCTGTTCGAGAAAAACGACCGCATCGGCGGCCTGTTGCGCTACGGCATTCCCGATTTCAAGATGGAGAAAAAGCACATCGACCGGCGCATCGATCAGATGCAAAAGGAAGGCGTGACATTTCGCACCGGCGTGATGATCGGTCAGTTGCCGGCGGACTCGAAGGTCATCAACTGGGCCACGGAAACCATCACTCCGCAGCAGCTGTTAAAGGACTTCGACGCGGTGGTGCTGACGGGCGGCGCCGAGCAGTCGCGTGACCTGCCGGTGCCGGGGCGCGACCTCGATGGCATTCACTTTGCGATGGAGTTCCTGCCCCAGCAAAACAGGGTGAATGCAGGCGACAAGGTCAAGGCGCAGATCTCGGCCGCCGGCAAGCATGTGATCGTGATCGGCGGCGGCGATACCGGCTCGGATTGCGTGGGCACCAGCAATCGCCATGGCGCCGCGAGCGTGACCCAGTTCGAATTGCTGGCGCAGCCGCCGGTCGAGGAGAACCGGCCGCTGACCTGGCCCTACTGGCCGATCAAGCTGCGCACCAGCTCCAGCCACGAAGAAGGCTGCGAGCGCGAATTCGCGATCTCGACCAAGGCCTTTGCCGGGGACAAAGGCAAGGTGACCGGCCTGACCACCGTGCGGGTCGAATGGAGGGACGGCAAGATGGCGGAGGTGCCCGGCTCCGAGCAGACGCTCAAGGCCGACCTGGTGCTGCTGGCGATGGGCTTCGTGAGTCCGGTCGCGTCGATCCTCGAAGGCTTCGGGGTTGACAGGGATGCGCGCGGCAACGCCAAGGCGGGTACGGAGGCGGCCGGCGGTTATGCGACCAACGTCCCGGGCGTGTTTGCAGCGGGCGACATGCGGCGCGGCCAGAGCCTGGTCGTGTGGGCGATTCGGGAAGGGCGCCAGGCCGCGCGCGCGGTGGACGAGTTCCTGATGGGATTTTCCGAGCTGCCCCGCTGAAACCCGCTCAGGGGTGTTATCCCTTATCATGCAAAAGCCGGGCCAAACCGGCTTTTGTGTTTTATGACGGCACCCCAACCCGAATCACTCGTCGATATCCGCGGCCTCACCTTTGGCTATGGTGAGCGCGTGATTCTGGACGACATCTCGCTCACGATTCCGCGCGGCAAGGTCACGGCCCTGATGGGCGCCTCGGGGGGTGGCAAAACCACGGTGCTGCGCCTGATTGGCGGCCAGCACCGGGCGCAGCGCGGCGAGCTGCTGCTGGGCGGCGAGGACATCGGCAAGATGGACCAGGCCGCGCTGTACGCGGCGCGCCGGCGCATGGGCATGCTGTTCCAGTTCGGCGCGCTGTTCACCGATTCGAGCGTGTTCGAGAACGTCGCCTTTCCGCTGCGCGAGCACACCGATCTGTCGGAAGCGCTGATCCGTGACATCGTGCTGATGAAGCTCAACGCGGTGGGCCTGCGCGGCGCGCGCGATCTGATGCCCAGCGAGGTCTCGGGCGGCATGGCACGCCGCGTGGCGCTGGCCCGGGCCATCGCGCTCGACCCCGAACTGGTGATGTACGACGAGCCGTTCTCGGGCCTGGATCCGATCTCGCTGGGCACGGCCGCGCGCCTGATCCGCCAGCTCAACGACGCGATGGGCCTGACCAGCATCGTGGTGTCGCACGACCTGGACGAGACGTTCCGGATTGCGGATCAGGTGATCATTCTGGCCAACGGCAAGATCGCCGCGCAGGGCACGCCCGAGGCGGTGCGGCATAGCCAGGATCCGTTGGTGCGGCAGTTCGTGAACGCGCTGCCCGACGGGCCGGTGCATTTCCATTACCCCGGCCCCTCGATTGCGCAGGATTTCGGCGCCGGCCCCGCCGCCGCTGCGAAGAAAGGGCGGCGATGAGTTGGTACAACCCGTCCGACGTGGGTTTTGCGGTGCGCAGCAAGCTCGCCGACATCGGCCGTGCCGCACGCCTGTTCGTGCGGCTGCTGTCGCTGGTGGGACCGAGCTTTCGGCGCTTCGGGCTGATCCGCGAGCAGATCTTTTTTCTGGGCAACTATTCGCTGGCCATCATCACCGTGTCCGGCCTGTTTGTCGGCTTCGTGCTGGCGCTGCAGGGCTACTACACGCTGGAGCGCTATGGCTCGTCCGAGGCGCTGGGCCTGCTGGTCGCGCTCAGCCTGGTGCGCGAGCTGGGGCCGGTCATCACGGCGCTGCTGTTCGCCGGCCGCGCCGGCACCTCGCTCACGGCCGGCATCGGCCTGATGAAGGCGGGCGAACAGCTCTCCGCGATGGAGATGATGGCGGTGGACCCGGTGCGCCGCATTCTGGCGCCGCGCTTTTGGGGCGGCGTGATCGCCATGCCGCTGCTGGCGGCCGTGTTCAGCGCGGTCGGCATCATTGGCGGCTGGGTCGTGGGTGTGCTGCTGATCGGGGTCGATTCGGGCGCGTTCTGGAGCCAGATGCAGGGCGGCGTGGATGTCTGGGCCGACGTGGGCAATGGCGTGCTCAAGAGTATCGTGTTCGGCTTCACCGTGACGTTCATCGCGCTCCTGCAGGGCTTCGAGTCGCAGCCCACGCCCGAGGGGGTTTCGCGCGCCACCACGCGCACGGTCGTGGTCGCGTCCCTGGCGGTCCTGGGTCTGGATTTCATCCTGACCGCGATGATGTTCAGTATTTGACGGGAAAGTGTGCCATGCAACGCTCCAAAAGTGATATCTGGGTCGGGTTGTTCGTCCTCATCGGCGCCGCGGCGCTGCTGTTTCTGGCGCTGCAGTCGGCCAACCTGCTGTCGCTGAATTTCCAGCCAACCTACCGGTTGACCGCCAAGTTCGACAATATCGGCGGGCTCAAGCCGAAGGCCGCGGTCAAGAGTTCCGGCGTGGTCGTGGGGCGCGTCGAATCCATCGGCTTCGATGACAAGACCTACCAGGCGCTGGTTAACCTGTCGATGGACAGCCGTTACGTTTTCCCCAGGGACAGCTCGCTGAAGATCCTGACCAGCGGCCTGCTGGGCGAACAGTACATCGGCATTGAAGCCGGTGCGGACGCCAAAATGCTGGCGCCCGGCGACACGGTGACGAACACCCAGTCCGCCGTCGTGCTGGAAAACCTGATCAGCCAGTTTCTGTTCAACAAGGCGGCGGACGGCCCGCCCGCCGCGGGGGCCGGCAGCAAGAAATGAAAATGCGGGAGTATTCTTCCACTGCTATCAAAAACAGAGCTACCCGGTTAGCTTTGATGGGGGCTTTGTCGGGTTTTGTGTTGTTATCGGGGTGCGCGACCGGCCCGAACGCGAATCCGCGCGACCCGCTCGAACCGTTCAACCGAGGCGTGTACAAGTTCAACGACGCGGTCGACCGGGCCGTGCTCAAGCCAGTCGCCACGGCCTATGTCAAGGTCACGCCGTCGGTGGTGCGTACCGGCGTGAACAACTTCTTCGGCAACCTGGGCGACGCCTGGTCGGCTGTGAACAGCGTCCTGCAACTGCATGGCCAGGATGCGGCCGAGAGCATCATGCGGTTTTCCTTCAACACCGTGTTCGGCCTGGGCGGCCTGCTGGACATCGCCGGCGAGGCCGGCATTCCGCGGCACAAGGAAGATTTTGGGCTCACGCTGGCGCGCTGGGGCATGCCGACGGGGCCGTATCTGGTGCTGCCGCTGCTCGGGCCGTCGGACCTGCGCGACACGGCCGCCTTGCCGGTGGACTGGCAGGGTGGACTGATCCGGCATGTGACGCCCACCACAGATCGCAACGAGCTGTATCTGCTGCAGACGGTGTCCACGCGCGCCAACCTGCTCGGGGCCAGCTCGCTGCTGGAGCAGGCCGCGCTGGACCAATACAGTTTCACGCGCGACGTCTACCTGCAGTACAGGAGCAAGCAGGCTGGCACCGAATCTGGCGCCGGTACCGATCAGAGCCCGACCCCGCAAAACCAGAATGTGCCGGTGTTCAAATGGAATTTGCCGAACTGGAATCTGCCGGGCTTCCTGAATTTCTCGCATTGAATCATTGAATATCCGGATGCGCGAAACGAAGCACCCTGGCGGCGGCACTGTTGCAGACCGTTGCATGCGGTGCGCAACGTTTACCAAACCGGTCGGCGCCGGAGCGATCCGGCACGTTACCGTTACCAGGGGCGGGTTTTCCGCCTGAACAAGGAAAGAACATGAATCGACGTTTTCTCGGACACCTCGCCATTTCCCTGGTTGCTGTTTTCGCGGCGACGGGCTCCCTGGTGGCGCACGCCGCCGACGAGGCCCCCGATGCGCTGATCAAGCGCCTGTCCACCGGCGTGCTCGACACCATCAAGGCGGACAAATCCCTGCAGTCGGGCGACGTCTCCAAAATCATGGCGCTGGTCGACAGCAAGATCATGCCCAACGTCAATTTCCAGCGCATGACGGCCTCGGCCGTCGGACCGGCGTGGCGCCGCGCCACGCCACAGCAGCAGCAGAAACTGCAGGACGAATTCAAGACGCTGCTGGTGCGGACCTATTCGGGTGCGCTGGCGCAAGTCACCAGCAATGAGAGCATCACCGTGCAGCCGCTGCGCGCCGCCGCCACGGATACCGACGTTGTCGTGCGCACCCAGGTGCGCGGCAGCGGCGACCCGATCCAGCTGGATTACCGGCTGGAGAAGACGCCGGGCGAGGGCGCGGGCTGGAAAATCTACAACCTGAACGTGATGGGCATCTGGCTGGTGGAAACCTACCGCAGCCAGTTTTCCGAGATCATCAACTCGCAAGGCATCGATGGCCTGATTTCCAGGCTGGCCGAGTTGAACCAGGCCAACGCGAAAAGAGGCTGAGCATGAGAGTCGCCGGGCCGCCCCAAGACACGAAGGCCCCCTCGGGGCCGGGCCGAAGCGTCATGCCTCGGCACGTGCATAGCGTAGGCCCGGCATGGGCTCGCTTCACTGTACAGCTGCGCGCACGGACGCTACGCGAGCCCAGCGCAGCACACGCAGTGGCAAGCGTGGGGGGCATTTAATGCTGGTATTGCCCACACAGCTGACGCACCGCGACGCCACTGCCTGCCTGCACATGCTGGTGCAGGGGCTGCGCTCGCAGCCCGATGCGGTCGTGGTGGCCGATGCCACCGCACTGGCCACGTTCGATTCATCGGCGCTGGCCGTGCTGCTGGAATGCCGGCGCCATGCGCATGCGGCCGGCAAGACCTTCGGGGTCAAGCAACTGCACCCGCGCCTGCGTGAGCTCGCCGCGCTGTATGGCGTCGGGGAATTGCTGCCGGCCACGCCCTGACACGCAGGCTGGGGGCGGCGTGCTCCAGCCGCATGCGCCGGGGCCGCGCCTGCACGCGGCAAGCGCGCCATGGGCCCAGGCCTTAGAATCATCGCCTTCCATGCCCGCCATCTCCTTCCAGTCCGTCTCCAAAACCTATTCTCTGCCGCACGGCCAGCTCAAGGCGCTGGATCAGGTCGGCTTTGATATCGAAGACGGCGAATTTTTCGGCCTGCTGGGCCCCAACGGCGCCGGCAAGACGACGTTAATCAGCATACTGGCTGGCCTGTCGCGCGCCACCAGCGGCAAGGTACTGGTGCAGGGCAGCGACGTGCTGGCCGACTACGCGCAGGCGCGGCGCAAGCTCGGGGTGGTGCCGCAGGAACTGGTGTTCGATCCGTTCTTCAGCGTGGTCGAGGCGCTGCGTATCCAGTCCGGCTACTTTGGCGTGAAAAACAACGGCGCCTGGATCGACGAATTGCTGGCGAGCCTGGGCCTGGCGGACAAGGCCGACGCGAACATGCGCCAGCTCTCGGGTGGCATGAAACGGCGCGTGCTGGTGGCGCAGGCGCTGGTGCACAAGCCGCCGGTCATCGTGCTCGACGAGCCCACCGCCGGCGTGGATGTGGAGCTGCGCCAGACCCTGTGGCAGTTTGTCGCGAAGCTCAACAAGCAGGGGCACACCGTGCTGCTCACCACGCACTACCTTGAAGAGGCCGAGGCGCTTTGCGGGCGCATCGCGATGCTGCAAAACGGCCGCGTGGTGGCGCTGGCCGCCACGTCGGAACTGCTCAAGTCGTCCTCCAGCAATGTACTTCGCTTCAAAATTGATAGCGAACTCCCAAAGACACTGGCCGACAAGGCGCGCATTACGGGCCGGATCGTGCAGTTTCCCGCGCACAGCGCACTGGAGATCGAACAATACCTGGGCGCCATTCGCGAGGCCGGGCTGCATGCCGAGGACATCGAAATCCGCAAGGCGGACCTCGAGGACGTGTTCCTGGACGTGATGTCCGGCAAGGGCGCATGGCCGGCGAACCCGGTGGCCCCCGTGGTGGACGAGGCCGACAGCGCCGTGCGCGAAGCGGCCGGCATGGGGGTGCTATGAGCGCCGCCGGGCCGTCCCAAGGCGCGAAGGCCCCCTTGGGGGGCAGCGCAGTACACGAAGTGGCAAGCGTGGGGGCCACATCATGAACGGCTGGCAAACCCTTCTCTATAAAGAAGTGCTGCGCTTCTGGAAAGTCGGCTTCCAGACCGTCGCGGCCCCGGTGCTGACGGCCATCCTGTACCTGCTGATCTTCGGCCATGTGCTCGAGGGCAGCGTGAAGGTGTTCGGCAAGATCAACTACACCGAGTTTCTGGTGCCCGGGCTGGTCATGATGAGCGTGCTGCAGAACGCCTTCGCCAACAGCTCGTCCTCGATGATCCAGAGCAAGATCCTGGGCAATCTGGTGTTCGTGCTGCTCACGCCGCTGTCGCACTGGAGCTGGTTCGTCGCCTACGTGGGCTCGTCCGTGGTGCGCGGCCTGGCGGTGGGCGCCGGGGTTTTCCTCGCAACGGTGTTTTTCATCCACCCCAGCGTCGTGGCGCCGCTGTGGGTTGTGGCGTTCGCGGTGCTGGGCGCGGCCATTCTGGGCTCGCTGGGCGTCATTGCGGGACTTTGGGCCGAGAAATTTGACCAGATGGCGGCGTTCCAGAACTTCGTGATCGTGCCCATGACGTTCCTGAGCGGCGTGTTCTACTCGATTCATTCGCTCACGCCGTTCTGGCAGGGCGTGAGCCATCTGAACCCGTTTTTCTACATGATCGATGGCTTCCGCTACGGCTTCTTCGGCGTCAGCGACGTCTCGCCGTGGCTCAGCCTGGGCATCGTGGCGGTCGCGTTGGCCTGTGTCAGCGCCATGACCGTGCATTTGCTGCGCATCGGCTACAAAATCCGGGGTTGAAAGGAACACGCCACATGACCGCCGAACAACTCCAGGCACTCATCGCCGCCGCGCTGCCGTGCGAGCACATCGAACTCGAAGGCGATGGCCGTCACTGGTATGCCACCATCGTGTCGCCCGAGTTCGAGGGCCAGCGCGCCATCCAGCGGCACCAGCGGGTGTATGCCGCGCTGGGTGCGAAAATGCGCACGGACGAGGTCCACGCCTTGTCGATGAAAACCTATACGCCCACCGAATGGGCGGCCGAACCACACTGATTTTCCGATGGACAAGTTTTTGATTCGCGGGGGGCGCCAGCTCCACGGCGAAGTCGTGATCTCCGGCGCCAAGAATGCGGCGCTGCCCGAGATGTGCGCCGCCCTGCTGACGGAGGAGCCCGTGCACCTGCAGAACGTGCCGCGCCTGCAGGACGTGGCGACCATGCGCCGGCTGTTCGACAGCATGGGCGTGGCGACCGAGACGCATGGCGAGCGCGGCGGCATGTCGTTTCGTGCCGCGAAACCGGTGAATCCCGAGGCGCCGTATGAATTGGTCAAGACCATGCGCGCGTCGGTGCTGGTGCTCGGGCCGCTGCTGGCGCGCTTCGGCCGCGCCCGCGTGTCGCTGCCCGGCGGTTGCGGCATCGGCTCGCGTCCGGTGGATCAGCACATCAAGGGCCTGCAGGCCATGGGCGCCGGGATCGTGGTGGAGCACGGCTACATGGTCGCCTCGCTGCCGCAGGGGCGAAAGCGTCTCACGGGCGCGCGCATCACCACCGACATGGTTACCGTGACCGGCACCGAGAACCTCATGATGGCGGCCGCGCTGGCCGAGGGCGAGACGATTCTGGAAAACGCCGCGCAGGAGCCCGAGATTGCCGATCTGGCCGAGATGCTGATCCGCATGGGCGCGCAGATCGACGGCCACGGTGGCAGCCGCATCCGTATTCAGGGTGTCGACAGACTTCGCGGCTGCACGCACGAGGTCGTGGCGGATCGTATCGAGACCGGCACCTTTCTGTGCGCCGTCGCGGCCACGGGCGGAGATGTGCTGCTGCGGCATGGCCGTGCCGACCATCTGGATGCGGTGATCGACAAGCTGCGCGATGCGGGCGTCACCGTCACCTCCGTGGCCGATGGCATCCGCGTGCAGTCGCCCGGGGCCGCCTCCGGCCCGCTCAAGGCGCAGAATTTCCGCACCACCGAATACCCGGGCTTTCCGACCGACATGCAGGCCCAGTTCATGGCGCTGAACTGCATCGCGCAAGGCCCCAGCCTGGTGACCGAGACGATTTTCGAGAACCGCTTCCAGCACGTCAACGAACTGGTGCGCCTGGGCGCCAACATCCAGATCGACGGCAAGGTGGCGATGGTCGAGGGCGTGCCACGGCTCTCGGGCGCGACCGTGATGGCCACCGACCTGCGTGCCTCCGCCAGCCTGGTGATCGCCGGTCTGCTGGCCGACGGCGAGACCCGGGTGGACCGCATCTACCACCTGGACCGCGGTTACGACCAGATGGAAGTCAAGCTGCGCGGCATCGGCGCCGACATCGAGAGGGTGAAATGATCACGCTTGCCTTGTCCAAAGGCCGCATCTTCGACGAAACCCTGCCGCTGCTGCGCGCCGCCGGCATCGAGGTGCTGGACGATCCGGACCAGTCGCGCAAGCTGATTCTCGCGACGAATCAGAGCGACCTGCGCGTGCTCGTGGTGCGCGCCACCGACGTGCCGACCTATGTGCAGTATGGCGGCGCCGACCTCGGGATCACCGGCAAGGACACGCTGCTCGAGCACGGTAGCCTGGGTCTGTACCAGCCGCTGGACCTGCGGATCGCCCAATGCCGCATCAGCGTCGCGGTGCGGGACGGCTTCGACTATGCCGACGCGGTCCAGCAGGGCAGCCGGCTCAAGGTGGCGACCAAGTACGTGGGCATCTCGCGCGAGTTCTTCGCCGCCAAGGGCGTGCACGTGGACCTGATCAAGCTGTACGGCAGCATGGAGCTGGCGCCGCTGACCGGGCTGGCCGACGCGATCGTTGACCTGGTCTCCACCGGCAACACCCTCAAGGCGAACCATCTGGTCGAAGTCGAGCGCATCATGGACATCAGTGCGCGTCTCGTGGTGAACCAGGCCGCGCTCAAGCTGAACCAGGCGCCGATCCGCAGGATGATTGACGCCTTTGCCACGGCGGTCGCGCGCTAGCCGCGTTTCCGGGTACTATGAATCCAATAGCTGACATTGCACGACTGTCAACGGCTTCAAGCACTTTTGATGCTGAATTCAAGGCGCGGCTGCACTGGTCGGCCGAGGACGATGCCGCAATCGAGCAGCGCGTGGCCGGGATCCTGGCCGACGTGCGCGCGCGCGGCGACGCGGCGGTGCTCGAATACACCGCGCGCTTCGACGGCGTGCAGGCGACTTCAATGGCCGGGCTCGAACTCAGCGCCGCCGAACTGAAGACCGCGTTCGACCATCTGCCGCCGGCGCAGCGCGAGGCGCTGGAGCAGGCCGCGGCGCGCATCCGCCGCTACCACGAATGGCAGAAAACCCAGGGCGGCGAAACGGCGACCTTCCGCGACGCGGACGGCACGCTGCTCGGACAAAAGGTCACGCCGCTGGACCGCGTCGGCATCTACGTGCCGGGAGGCAAGGCGGCCTACCCTTCCAGCGTGCTGATGAACGCGATACCGGCACATGTGGCGGGGGTCGGCGAGATCACCATGGTCGTGCCCACCCCCCGGGGCGAAAAGAACCCGCTGGTGCTGGCGGCCGCCTTCGTCGCTGGCGTCACGCGCGCCTACACCATCGGCGGCGCGCAGGCGGTGGCCGCGCTGGCCTACGGCACCGCCACGATCCCGAAGGTGGACAAGATCACCGGCCCCGGCAATGCCTATGTCGCGAGCGCCAAGAAACGCGTGTTCGGCCAGGTCGGCATCGACATGATCGCCGGTCCCAGCGAAATCCTGGTGCTGGCTGACGGCAGTACGCCCGCCGACTGGGTCGCGATGGATCTGTTCAGCCAGGCCGAGCACGACGAGCTCGCGCAGAGCATCCTGCTCAGCCCCGACGCAGCCTACCTGGACGAGGTGGCCGCGGCCATGACGCGGCTCTTGCCCACGCTGCCGCGCGCCGGGATCATCGCGAAGAGCCTGTCCGGCCGCGGCGCGCTGATCCACACGCGCAGCATGAACGAGGCCTGCGACATCGCGAACCGCATCGCGCCCGAGCACCTCGAAGTGTCCAGCCGCGATCCGCACCAATGGGAACCGCTGCTCAGGCACGCGGGCGCAATCTTCCTGGGCGCCTACACCAGCGAATCGCTGGGCGACTACTGCGCCGGACCGAACCACGTGCTGCCCACCAGCGGCACCGCGCGCTTCTCGTCGCCGCTGTCGGTGTACGACTTCCAGAAGCGCACCAGCCTGATCGAGGTCAGCGAAGCCGGCGCGCAAAAGCTTGGCCGTATCGCCAGCGTGCTGGCGCACGGCGAAGGGCTGCAGGCGCATGCGGGCGCGGCGGAGATGCGGCTCAAGCCGTAAGGGCCCATCACAGCCCGCACCGGGCCAAGCCGCACCCGCCACTCAGGTCTTCGCAACCTTCGCCGGTCTGGTGTTGACTGGCAGACACAGCAGCGCCGTCAGCAATGCCAGCAACACGAGCCCGGCGTAAAGCGGCACGAAGCTTTTGTGAGTCAGCCCCGCACCGCCCAGCAGCAGCACGGTGATCGCAACCCCCATCACCGAGCCGATCTGTCGCGTCGCCTGGTTCACGGCGCTGCCCACGGCATATTGGTCTGCCGGCAGCCGGTTCACGGCAGCAGCCGACAGCGAAGGCATTACCAGGCCCACACTGATGCCGCTCAGGATCAATCCAGGCAACCAATGGGTGAGGTAGGCGGGTTGGGGACCGGGTACCAAAAGAAACCACAACCCGCTGCAGGCGTAGAGCAGCCCTCCACCGACCAGGAACGGCCTGTGTCCGATGCGGCTCGCCCCCCGCCCGGACAGGATTGCAAAGGGAATGACGAGCAACGGACCGGGCGTAATCGCAAGGCCGGCCTGCGACAGCGTGTAATGCCAGACGTCGGTCATGTAGAAAAAGAACGCGAAAAACATCATCGAGAACGAGATGCCGTAGACCAGGGTCGCCAGATTCACGAAGGTGTAGGTTCGGTGCCTGAACAGCCGCAGGTCTACCAGCGGCGCGGGCGCGACGCGGGCCCAGATGACGAAGCCGACCAGCGCCACAACGCTCGTCCCGGCGGCAACGGCCAGGTCGGTTGGTGTCCATTGCGGTGACTGCGACTGCACGATGCTCAGGGCGAGCGCGCCGACACTCAGAATCAACAGGCCCATGCCCACGCCATCGACGGGCCGCCGGCTGTCGGCTTTTTTTGCTTCTGACAAGAGCGCGGCACCCCGCCACAGCGACACCGCTCCCAGCGGCAGGTTCAGATAGAACGCCCATTGCCAGCCCACAGACTGCACCACGAACGACCCCAGGCTGGGCCCAACCGCCGCCGCGAGGCCGCCAACCGCACCCCAAAGGCTCACGGTCATGGCCCGCTTGCTGTGCGGAAAGGCATCGAGCACGATGGACAGCGAGGCCGGTGTCAGCAGGGCCGCCCCGAACGCCTGCGTGACGCGCGCCGCCACCAGCCAGGCCACGCTGCCCGCCAGCCCGCAGGCCGCCGACGACGCCAGAAACAACGTGACTCCGAACAGGAACACTTTCTTGCGGCCATGCGTGTCCGCGATTCCACCTGCCGGTATCAGCATCGCGGCATACACGACCGTATATCCGTTCAGCACCCATGACATGTCGGCGGCGGATGTCCCCGGAAAGCCCGCGCGTATGGCCGAGAACGCGGCGAACAGCATCGTCGAATCCAGCGAAACGAGGAACACGGCAATGCTGGCGATCCAGAAGACCGGCCAGGGAGCGGCCTGCGGCCTGGTGGTAACGAGTGCCGCCGCGCGTGGGGTCGTCGTGGTCATGATGCGCCTACCGATCCAGTGCCTGCAGATAAACCGCAGGATTCGCCGACAGTCCGGCGTGTACGCGTCGCGTCAGCTCGTCGGCCAGCACCTCGCTGGCGCCGGCTTCCAGCGCATCCAGCGCCGCACGCACCACATCGTCAGGTGCCAGCTTGGGCACATCCATGCCGCGCGTCAGATCGGTGTCGATAAAACCGACATGCAGGGCCAGGACCTGCGTATGCTGGTCGCGCAATTCAATGCGTGTGCCGTTTGTCATCGCCCACGCTGCCGACTTGCTCATGCCATACACGCCAAGCAACGGCCCGTTGATCCAGCTCGCGATGGACAGCACGTTCAGGATGGCACCGCCGCCATGCGCAGCCAGTACCGGGGCAAACGCCCGGGTCAGGCCCAGCGGGCCAAAGACATTCGTCTCGAAGTGGCGCCGCGCAGAAGCCAGGCTGCCATCGTTCAAGAAGCCGCCGGTTGCCGCGATGCCGGCGTTGTTGATCAGCAGCGTCACGTCAGAGCATTCGCGCGCCGCAGCGGCGACCTCGTCCTGATTCGTGACATCGAGTTGGATGGGCTCCACACCGGGCAGCGTCACGCTGGATGGGTCTCGCGCCGCCGCGTAGACCTTGCGCGCACCCCGGGCCAGCGCCCCCCGGGCGAAAGCCAGACCCAGGCCGCGGTTGGCGCCGGTGATCAGCACCGTCGCATCAGCAATCTTCATGGTTCGTTCCTTTGAAAAAGCGTTGAAAATATATGATGGCCATCATATTTAGGGGTAAAAAAAACCTCGCACAGCGTGTTGTGCGAGTTCAGGCGGGGTCGTACCGGGACAGCAGTTCGGTCCGCGCCGCCGCGAGCACGGCCTTGCCTTGCTGATTGGGGCCGAGCGCACGCGCCAGCTGCAAGGTGCCGACCATGGTGCCTGCGATGACCATCGCCTGTTCCCGGGTGCCGCCTTGCGGCAGCGCGCGCTGAACCAGGTCGATGAGACCACGCACACGGTCAGCCGACGTGGCCAGCAGCGCGGGCGACTGCCGGGGCATCTCGGAACTCAATGCGGCTACCACGCAACCTCCCTCGACGCCCCGAAGATGCGTTTCGGACAGATAGCCTTCGACGAGTGCGCGCAGGGCGCTCTCGCCGCGTGCGCGGCTGGTGTCGATGCGCTGGCGCATCACGGTCGCGCTGTCGCGTCCGGCACGTTCGACAGCTTCCGCCAGCAGGGCGTCGCGGGACTCGAAGTGCGCGTAAAAGCCGCCATGCGTCAGCCCGGCCTGCTTCATCACGTCGGCGACGCCGACGCCGTCATAGCCATTGCGCCGCAACGTGCGCGCCGCCACCTCGACGATACGCTCGTGCGTGGTTTCGTGGCGAGTGGATCTGGGATGCATGCACGGCACTGTATCACAAATATGATGATCATCATATAAATACCCCGGCATTAACCTCAGCAATACCATGGATAAGGTGCATGGCCCGGCGTGAAGTCGATTGGGCGCGCGGTGCCCCGTGTTTCTCCCCGTCGCTGTCGGTGTACGACTTTCAGAAGCGCAGCAGCCTGATCGAAGTCAGCGAAGCCGGCACGCAGGTGCCCGGCCGCATCGCGAGCGTGCCCGCGCACGGCGAAAGGCTGCCGTCACCTCGCGGCCCAAAGTTTGAATTCGACATGCTTTGCCGCAAATTGAAAATCCTTGTCCGTGGACAGGAGTACCAGGTCGTGCCGACGGCTCAGTTGGATGAGCAGTGCATCGATCGTTCCAATTTGTACCCCGCGCCGACGGCAGGTGTTCCGGACCCCGGCGGCCTCGATGTGATCGTCCCGGTCCGGCTGCAGAAACGCAAGGGCGGCAAGCCGCTCGACCAGTTGATCGCGCGCCTTCGGCCCGGTGAAGCCTTGAAGCAGTTCCTGCAGCACGAGCCCCGTGATGAACACCTGGTCCGCGCCTTGCAGGGCGTTGCGTAGAGCGGCGACTTCAGGCGCGGGTTGACTGACATCGCGACGCAGGGCGAGCGACCAGACGCTCGTGTCGACGAGAAGGCTCATGCCTTGCGAGATCGCTCGGACTTGTAGTCGAAGGACGCGTCCCAATCGAGCTTGCCGAAAAGCTCTGCAACGCGCCGTTGCTCCCGACGCGCGATGAATTCCTGCAATGCGCGCGTCACGGCTGCCTTTTTCGTCGGCTCGCCGCTGACGCGGAAGGCGCGCTCGAGAAGTTCCTGGTCGAGGGCAAGGTTGGTGGCCATGTGTAGCTCCTTGCGGCAAAGCTTACACATACCTCGCAACATGCGCAACCAGACGTCAAGTCTGAGTTAGGCGGCGCCAGGCCCGCGACCATGACGAGTACCTGCGGCGCAAGGTCAAAGCCGGCCGTGCCTCGATGCGTGCCGGCCGTGGCCGGCCGAATGATGAAGTTGAAGCCGCGTTTGCTGCCGGGCGCAAGCCAATGGCGGCAGGCAAGGCGTGATCGTCGTCTGGACGCCGGAGGCGGAACAAGACCGCGCCGACATTTGGGACTACATCGCGGCGGACAACCCCGGCGCGGCTGTTCGCATGGACGAACTTTTTAGCGCCGCTGCCACCAGACTGACCGCGCATCCGAAGATGGGCAAGCCGGGCAAGATTTCAGGGACCCGCGAGCTGATACCGCATGAAAGCTATCGGCTCGTGTAT
>SCRU01000115.1 GCA_004323695.1 Burkholderiaceae bacterium | reverse complement strand
TCACTTCTCGTCTCCTCACGGTACTTGCCAGCGCACGGGTCTGTTACACACTGGTGGGACCAGCCTCCCCAAGTGATCTGTGGTCTTCAATCACGAGAGTTATACCCCTATTGTTGACCTTCGCGGGGGTGTTTTGCAGGTTTTCACCGGCGCGCGATTGTATAGGGCGAGGTCGGCCTCGGGCCGTGCGTTGCGGAATCGAGACAAACTTTTACTTCCTGATCTGGCTTGCGGCCCCGAATCACACCAGGCACTGTTCCAGCCCCTGCATGAGGATGTCCTTGGGCAATTCGATGCCGATGAAGACCATTTTGCTGGTGCGTGACTCGCCATCGGCCCACGCCGGACCGAGATCGCTGCCCATGAGCTGGTGCACGCCCTGGAAGATCACCTTGCGATCGGTCCCCTTCATGTTCAGTACGCCCTTGTAGCGGAGCATGCGCGGTCCGTAGATGTTGACGATGGCGCCCAGAAAATCCTCCAGCTTGGCCGGGTCCAGCATACGATCGGATTTGAAGACGAAGCTCTTCACATCGTCGTCGTGATGGTGGTGATGCGCATGCTCCCCCTCGCCGTGACCGTGCTGATGGGACGGGTGATCGCAGTGCTCGCCGTGCGCGTGATCATGATGATCATGGTCGTGCTCGTCCTCCTTGAGGAAGTCCGGATCGATGTCGAGCTTGGTGTTGAGGTTGAAGCCGCGCAGATCGAACACCTCGGCGATCGGCACGTCGCCAAAGTTGACGGTGCGTTGCGGGGCGCGCGGGTTCATGTGCTTGATGCGGTGGATCAGCGCGTCCACCTCATCCTTCGCGACCAGATCGGTCTTGCTGATGAAGATCTGGTCGGCAAACCCGATCTGCCGCTGCGCCTCCAGGCGGTCGTTCAGTTGCTGCGGCGCGTGCTTGGCGTCCACCAGCGTCAGGATCGAGTCGAGCAGGTAGCTCTCGGCGATTTCATCGTCCATGAAGAAGGTCTGTGCCACCGGCCCGGGATCCGCCAGACCGGTGGTCTCGATCACCACGCGGTCAAAGTCGAGCTGCCCCTTGCGCTTTTTTTCTGCCAGGTCGTGCAGCGTGGAACGCAGGTCTTCCCGGATGGTGCAACAGATGCAGCCGTTGCTCATCTGGATGATCTGCTCGGCGGTGTCCGACACGAGGATGTCGCTGTCGATGTTTTCCTCGCCGAATTCGTTCTCGATCACCGCGATTTTCTGGCCATGCGCCTCGGTCAGCACACGCTTGAGCAGCGTGGTTTTGCCGGAGCCCAGAAAGCCGGTGATGATGGTTGCGGGAATAAGGCTCATGGCGCTCCAATCGGGTAAGGGCAGGGACCAGTCTGCGTTGCGCTTTGCGGGCCCGGCCGCAGAGTTCGTGGTCTTTCAACAGTTGGGGAGTTTAGCGGTCAATTCAATACGCCTGACCGCCGGATAGGCATCGATCCCCTCGCGCGTCGCGCGTCGCACCGTCAGGGCTTGCCACGCCCCAGTTTTGCGCGCGGATGAGCCGCATCGTAGGCCCGCGCCAGATGCTGGAAATCGAGCCGCGTATACACCTGTGTGGTGGTGATGTTGGCATGCCCCAGCAGTTCCTGCACGGCGCGCAGGTCGCTGCTGGACTGCAGAATATGGCTGGCGAACGAATGGCGCAGCATGTGCGGGTGCACCGGCGTGGCGAGTCCGGCCTGCAGGCTGCGCCGGCGCAGGCGCTGCCAGACCGATTGCGCCGTCAAGCGCGTGCCATTGCGGCCCACGAACAGGGCCGGCGCCGTAGCCGGCACACCCGGCGCCTGGCCGCGCAGCGCCAGCCAGCCCTGCAGCGCCTGCAGCGCCTTGGCGCCAACCGGCGTGCTGCGGCGCTTGCTGCCCTTGCCCAGCACATGGGCCTCGGCACCGTCCAGGTCGATCCAGCCGCGCGCTGCGGCGCTGGCTTGCAGATCGAGCCCGACCAACTCGCCCACGCGCAGGCCGCAGCCGTACAGCAATTCGACCATGGAAGCATCGCGCGCTTCCAGCCAGGGATCGCCGGCTTCGCTGCAATAGTTCGCCAGTTGCACTGCATCGTCCACGCTCAGCGCCTTGGGCAGCGGCTTCGGCGACTTGGGCGAACGCACGTCCTGCACCGGATTGCTGGTAACCCGCCCCTCGCGCCCCAGCCAGGTGTAGAAACCGCGCCAGCCCGACAGGATCAGCGCAATGCCGCGCCCGCTGCGCCCGCCGCCGTGCATCTGCGCGACCCAGCGGCGGATGTGGCCGTTTTGCACCTGGGTGAGCTCGACCCCAGCCTCCTCGGCATGGCCGGCCAGCTTTTGCAGATCCAGCGCATACAGCTCCACCGTACGCTGCGCCAGGCGCTTTTCGACCCGCACGTGCTCCAGGTAGCGCTCGACCAGCGGGTCGGTCATGGCGCGCCGTGTCAGATGGGCGCAGGCCGCAGCGGAGACAGCGCGGCCCCGGCCAGTTCGGCGATGCGCTCCAGAAAATCCGTACCCATGGCGCTGTTGAAGCGCTGCGAATCGGGCGAGGCCAGCACGATCAGGCCAAACGCCTGCGGGGCCGCGCCCACGCGCAGCGGAATCAGCACCAGCGACTGGGCCAGCGCCGGTTCCGGCAGCCAGCCCACGGCCTCGAAGCCGGCATTCACGCCGCAGTAGGGCGACGACAGCGAAGACGCGAAAATCTTTGCATCCTCGCTCACGCCCTGCGCGAACGGTTCGAAGGCAAAGCCGGGGGCCACATCCCAGACCCGGATCGCCGCCTGCGGCACCACGAACTGCGCCTGCAGCTCACCCACGATGCGCTGCGGCAGATCGCGCGGCGCGGGCGCCAGAAACAGCTCGCGCGTCCAGTGGTGCAGCCGGTCGGCAATCATCACGTTCTCGCTGCCGTTGCGGATCATCTCCATGATGCGCTGCTCCAGCGCCTTGATCTTGTCGCGCAGCATTTCGGCCTGGCGCTCCTGGAGGCTCACGGCGCGGCTTCCGTGCGGGCTCGTCAGCTGCACCGTGGCCAGCAATTGGGCGTGGCGCTCGAAGAAATCCGGCGTATTGGCCAGGTAATTGGCGATATCGTCTTCGGTAATGGGATTCATGGTGTTGATGTTCATGGGTTGTCCGCAATCTCGATTTCACCTTCAAAGACCATGCTGGCGGGACCAGTCATCAGCACCGCGGCCTCGATGCCGGCCCACTCGATCGTGAGATCGCCGCCGCGCGTTTGCACATCCACACGCGCATCCAGCAGCCCGAGCCGGATGCCTGCGACCACCGCCGCGCAGGCACCGGTGCCGCAGGCCAGCGTCTCGCCCGCGCCGCGCTCGTACACACGCAGGGCGACCCGCGAGCGGCCCAGCACCTGCATGAAGCCGGCGTTGACGCGGTTTGGAAAGCGCGCATGGTGTTCGATCAACGGGCCCAGCTCCAGCACAGGCGCCGTCTCCGCATCGTCCACCAATTGCACCGCATGTGGATTGCCCATGGACAGTATCGCTACATATTTTATAGCTTCTTGCGCGTCACCATCAAGGGCCAGCGGCCATTTTTGCCATGAACCCGCGGCTTGGGGCCGCAGCCCGGCGGCATCGAACGGGACGCGCGCGAGGTCGAACACGGGCGCGCCCATGTTCACCGTGACGCGACCGTCGGCGCCCAGGCGGGGCTCGATCACGCCGCTCAGCGTCTGCACGCGCAGCGCGTCCTTCGTGGTCAAACCGTGCTCACGCACATAGCGCACAAAGCAGCGCGCGCCATTGCCGCACTGCTCGACCTCGCCGCCGTCGGCGTTGTGGATCACGTACTCGAAGTCGATGCCCGGCGCCGGGCTCGGGCGCACCGACAGGATCTG
>SCRU01000114.1 GCA_004323695.1 Burkholderiaceae bacterium | reverse complement strand
TCAGAATCGGCCAACATGTGGCACATGATCATCCTGCCAAACTTGGCTTTCATGTCATCGACGTAGACCATGGTTGCTCGTTTCCTTCTCAGGTGGTTTCAGGGGAGTCGACGCAAAGCAATTCCATGGCGCTATCAAAACGTGACGGTCACGGTGCTGGCCCCTGTGTCCGAGGCGGTGCTGTCGTCGCCAGATATGCTCTTCACTGGCGAAACTTCGACAAGATGAGGCGCCGGACGTGTGCAGTTGACGTTGATGTTTCCAGCACCTGGATTGGAGCCTTTGCTGGTTGTAGGAGAGGATCGGGTAGTGGGCGCTGCTTGCGCCAACACATTGCACGAATTGGTGATCGTCAATCGGACCCGGAAGCTGTCCTTTGGGCCAAAGGCAAAGGCTGCGGCGCAGGCAAAGCCTGTGACGGTGGCAAGAAGAGATGTTTTGAGCATAGGCAACTCTGTCGATGTGCAGTTGAACTGTTATCGGTTTACCCTGACCGGCGCGCAATTAATTCCTTTGTCGGGACATTGCCCCACCACATCAGAGGTTACGGTTGCTGTCCCGATGTGCAACTTGGCGATCTCGTTTGCCATGATGTTGCACGTGGCCGCGAACGATCCTCCTGGGTTCGATGTGCCCCACGTCTTGAGAATTTGGGCCATCTTGAGGCGAATGTCGCCGCGTTGGCCACCGAAGTCTTGGTCGAATTGCTGGCGCTCCAGAGGATCTTCAGGTAGCGGCGTCCATTCGAGTGGTGCCCGTACGGGCGATTGCGAAAGAAGGACTTGTCGAACTCCGGATACCGCATCCGCAGGACTCACGACTCCGGTTTTTTCCATTTCTTCGATTAATGTCGCGGCACGGGAGTAAAGGATTTGCAATTTGCGCTGGACCATCGAGATGCTGGCCTTGTGGCTGCCCAGTACCAAAGCGACCGCCTGAAAATACAACGGGTCTTTGGATTTCACAGAACACTCTCCGCAGGGAAAGCCGCATCAACGACTTCCGCGAGGTCAGATCGACCAGGGCACATGCGTGTGTCGGTCCCGCTGATGGCGCTGTGCCAGTTATAGAGGGCGCCCGCAGTGCTGATGCAGTGATGCATGGCCTTTTCCTTGTCGCCCGCATCCTGCGCATGCAGCGCCTTGCCGGCTAGATAGCCGATCAACCAGAACCAGTCGGCGGGTCGCTTGGCCCTGTCGTGTGCAACGCCCCAGCGCTCCACCTGGTGGATCGCTTCGACGTGAGTTCCGCGAAGGAATGCCGCAATCTCGGGCCGGTTGATGATCGCAAGCAGGCGATCGAGTTCGTCACGCGCTTGAACAAGATCGTTGTATTCGGCTGCAGTCACATGTTTCATTTTTTTGCTTCTTGCTCAGGAGCGTTTTGCAGAGGTTGTTTGTGCTACGGCGTAATGTTCGTGGGCATGTGCCAAAAACTTACGCCGCCGCGTCTTCGCTTGCACCAGACTGCAGATGTGAGTCCAGCAGAATTCGAACCTCCCGCAGTGCCCGGCGATAGCGGTTGCGCCGCTGTGATTCCGGCTCCTGGTCGAACAGATCGGTGCCGGCGACGATGTCTCGCAGCACGTTTGCGTTTACCAAAACCGATTGTTCGGTTCCGCGCTCCATCTGTTGCTGTATGGACGACACTCCGCGCGTGCGGAATGTGTCGATGGCATCGGCAGCATCCTTGCGTCCCTTGTCGTAACCACGATCGAAGTCGCTGGTGATGGGATACTGACTATGAATCAAGGCCCCGATTCTGGCATGCCGCAGCGCGGCGTCGAACACGAGGGCGTCACGGGCATGGCCCATCTGCTCAGGTGCTGTGGCATCTCTGCCGTGGTCGGCGCGAACTTCATGCGCGGCGTCGGCAATGCGCCGCAATTCGTCGGCCAAGGAGCGCAGTTGACTCGGAATGTCCATGGTCTCTCTCAAATGTTTTGACCGGGGCACGAGAAAATGGCGCCTGCGTTGTTCATGTTCTGGCTGTCGATCGGCAGATTCACGCGCACAAGCCATGCTGCCTTCACCGTGCAAATCGGGGGAATCGACAGGTTGGTGCCGATCGGCATGATGTCGATACGGCCGCCGTCCTCGTCGCTGACCGCTTGCCACTGAAAAGTGTCATCGCCAGGATCCTGAAACTCGTTCAAGATCGTCACGGTGTCACCGCGCTTGATGGGGTTCGGGCTCGTCATGGGGCACCTTCAATCACGTCGCGAGTGGCATCTCCTTGAGTCGATTCGACCAAAAATGCACGCGTGAAAGAACGTGTGCTCACACTGCGACCATCTTGGCGACGAAATACCCGGCGCCATGGCGCCGGGATCAAACCGGCAATGGGCGGAAACTCAACCTCGAACGCCAATGACGTCTCCTTGATGACTACGCCCTCCACGCGGTCGTGGTGAGGTTCGACGGTCGAAGCAATCCGGTCGCCAACAGACACAGAATCGAACTGTCCAGGCATGTTTTGCGGGGTCAATTCTTGGCCCCAATAGCCCTGGCAATGGCCGCTCTTGCCTTGTTTGCACGAAAAAGCAAGTCGGCGTCATCACAAAGGTTTGATTCACGAACGGAGCGCTCCAGCGCCACCAGTTCGTCCAGCAAGTTGCCGGCCATCGCGAAAAGGCGAACGTTAGCTTCGAGACAGGAATGCGCCGTGCTGTTCTCAAGAGCCGAGACGTAGGCAACAGTGCTGCCGTCTTCCTCGACAATCAGAGCCTCGGAGCCGCTTTTACCGAGGATCTGATACTCCAGCGGGCCTTTGGTGTGCTTGCCGTTGATGCCATCCATTGATACTTGGCTTTGCATCTGGAATCCTTGTTGAAACTGGTGAGTGTGTTTGATTGTTTTGTGAATCCAATTTAGCCTTGGAATTTGCTGAGGCAACTTTCGAATAAGGCTTGGCGCTTTCGATGAATCCCGCAGGTATTCCCGCCCTTCAGGGCAGAGCTTTCAGTAGTACCGTTGTCCTGTCGCGCCACGCAGCATTTCACCTTCAGCGTTGATGCGCCACGTCAGCGCACGGTGGCCATGGCCTGCGCAGCGATAGGTCGTTGTGCCGTCGGATACCACGTTCGTCGCGGCCACTGTGCCATCGCACAGAGGACATTCGAGCGGGGGCGCGCTTTGCGTTGCCGCTGCTTTTTGCTCCCGCCAGCCTGCCATGTTGATGATTTGAGCCATCATTGCACTTCTTCTTCATGTGAAAACACCTGTGCGCACACTCGACCGCAGGCATCCATGTCCATGCGATCGCACTCATCGCGGACGCCGGTTTCCATGTCCAGCCAGTATGAGTGCTCGATGGCCCCGATGGTTTGGACAACATCGCTCACGTTGTCGGGGCCAATGCCACCGGCATAGCCAACCAGGCGTCTGGCGTCTTTCGTGTGAGGCCATTTATCAGGAGACAGCCCCTTGCCGCCAGAACGGTCAAAAAGCCAATGGACATCTGTTGACACCGGGAAATGGTCATCGTTGCGGCACTGCAAGATGGCGTTGAGCCGCAGGCGTTGCGCCCACTGTCCAACTTTGCGGGGATCGACTTCCGGGTCCGCCGTGTTGATCTGCACGCGCTGGAAAATGCCTGAGCCGATAAACGACTCCAACTCGAAGGCGTGCCCATGCTCAATGATGTCCCTGGCGTACTTGCCGCACACGTGCGCGGACAGCCTGAAACCGCCAAAACGCAGCGCGCTCACGAAAGACAGGCTGGGGTAGCGGGGACCGCCACGTCGCTCTGGCGAGAAAAGGATCCCCCACTCAATGGGGTAGGCGCGGGAAAGCTCGCGCATGCGGCCCAGGTCGGTGCGGTCATCGGCCCCTGTCAAGGTGATGAATTCAGGTCGGGTGATATTGTTCAAAAGTGGTCTTTCAGATAGAGGGTGTGCCGGTAGCAGGCGATGCCGGGATTTGGTGGTGTGGCCTACCGGCGCCTGCCACGTTGATGCTGCGTCAAGATTCGAGAGGCGGCGAAGATTGCACCTACACCCACTACGGCGACAGCAATTGCGACCGGCGTGGGTAGACCGCGCAGCACTTTCCAGATGGACGAGTAAATGAGCCCATGGACGAGGCTCGAAACGATCATGTGTGAGATGTTCATGGTGGCTTGAACGAATAGCTTTAGGCGACGGCTTCTTCTTCCAGCGTGATCTTTTCAACGACCACCTTTGGGCTGCGCGACGTCTGGAGAACCTGGAATGGTGTGGTGCCGAAGATGATGCAAAGCTGGTTGAATGACTTGAAAGAAAGCCCATCATTCGGGTCGGTGTGAACGAAGTGGGGCCATTGCTCAGGCAGCATGTGTTCGGCGTCATCAAGGATGGCGTATTGCTTTACCTCGGAGTGCGCCGCGAGCCAGACTGCAATCTCATCGCCTCGGCATCCATCCAGTTCCGGGGTTTGCCCGATGGTTGGAAGGTCCAGTGACGCTCCGATTTTGGTGTAGGGAAATTGGCTGCGCCAGGAGGACGAGACCACGATTAGTATGTCTAGCGCGGCACATAGGGCGCGCAACATGCCGACAGCTACTTCATCGAATTTGGGGCGGTACTTGGGGCTGAAATCGCGAGGGGAACCGTCGAAGGCAATGCAGGTACGCGTGCTGTTGAGAACCCCGTCGATGTCCAGGAAGATGACCTTGATGCCAGTCTTGGAGTCGGTGCGTGTTGATTTTGATCTGGAACTAAACATGTTTCCAGCCTACCGGGATAATTTGCCTCGGCAAACATGAACGGTGGGTGAAACCACGTGTAATTTCTCGAATTGCGGTTTCCTCACGTCGGATTCAGATAAGCCGGCGATGCTCAAACTGGCGTCATGACTTCGACAAAGTTTCTGCGAGCCCAATAAGGACCGACCAGGGCTCCCAGGCTAACCGCATGCGTTTCGGGCTTCGCGAAGGGCGAGTCCGCAGGCAGCGGGCGCTGGCTCCACAACTCCAATGCGGAGTCATCGTGTTCGATCAGCCAGTCGGCGACGGCCCCGCAATCGCGCCGACGCAGCTTACCGATGTGCGTCAAGTTGGGCATGAGCAGGCGGAGTGCATCAATGTCACCGACACCCTTCTTGGTGGGGTGTTTACTAATCTGATCAGAGTTACGCGGCCAAATTTGGCCGCTAAACACAAAGTATCAAGACGCCGTTTGGGTACTCGCTTTTTTTGGATGATGGAATAACGAGTGATTATTCGTAATCAAAACGCGCGAAAACATACCAAATAGCAGTAAGGCGCTTGCTGCGCGACCTCAAAAGCGTGTGGTTATGGAATGTGACCATTCTTGACATCCTCCCCGCCATGAACGGCGGGGCTTGGCGCGCACCTGGTCATGGTGTGTAGCCGAACGCCGGGCCGACCACCGCCATACCCGTGGCCACCTGGTTCTCGATCAAGGTTGAGATAACCCGCCCGTAGAAGAAGCTCGCCCCCAAGTCCATTTCCGCGACTGGCCCCGTCAATGCATAAGACAGTCCTGGAACGGCGCTGAAGCCGGGTTGATTCGTGAACGATTGCTGGGCATCGACAATCAGCACGTTGGCCGAGCCAGAGGTTCCCTGCGTGCCGGTGTTGTTGGCCGTCAAGGTTATGGAAGATCCTGGGCAGATGAAGTTTGGATGACTGCCACAAATCGTCAACGGAACTTTCCCGCTTGAGGCCAGGAAATTGACGGAGGAGCCACTGTCGATGAAACTGTTCGGCAGCGTGTTGCCATTGAAGCTGGCTGAAAACTGGTTGCTTTGATTCGCGCCCAGCACAACACTTCCCGAGTCGAACAGGTTGTTCGATCGGGTGCCAATCCCCAGGACGAGCAGCCCGCTGGCCGTCGATGCCCCACCTGTTGGAAGCCCCGGTATAACGATCATGTCTCCGTTGTTGTCACCAGCCATTGCGGAGACTGGATTTGGAATCTGCTGTGACACGGGCATCATGACGGGATTGCAACCGGTGCCGTCGCATTGGTAGTAGCTCGCGTATGCGTAGCTCGCGCAGGCGGGTCCGCAGTCCTGGGCTCTCAGTCCGACACCGATGATGCCGTTGGCGTCAAGGCTTTGGACAGTAGCCATGGGCACGCCCTGGTTTGAACACGATGATGGGATAGTGCTCAAGCGGGGGTCAGTGTCGCTAATAACCTGGATCGGAATGTCGTTAGCAGTTTCGCCCGTGTAGTTGGCCCCACCCCAGTGAAGATCGGCGTTACGCACGCCTCCCCATGTCGTACCGGTGCCAAACGCTGTGCAATCGCCGGTCACTGTACCAGCCGATGTCGAAGTCTGCGGCATTGCGGCAAGCAGATTCGGATTTGCTCCGTTGATCGCCGATGCATAAAGGCGCAGCCCTATCGAGCCGGTGTCAACCAGCACGTGATCAATGATGGCGCACTGCGCACCGCCAGGCGAGCACACCAGGACCGATGCGTAGATCCCATTGGGCGAGTAGCTGCCCGTGTTCAGCGGCCTGCCACCATCGAGATACAGGGAAACCGCGTTGGCATCTCCCGCCCTGGCTGTTGGGGTTTCTGCAGGCAGGTTGTCTGAGCAGGTCACGGCGATATTGCTTACACTGGTGCTGCCTACAACTCCAGAACCGTTGCTGACATTGCATATTTGCCGACTAGGCTGAGCGGATACAACAACTGAGTAACCGAATCCGCTACTCATCTTGGTTGGGAAAGTGAACCCGCCGTTGCCGGACACGGAGATCTGGTCCGCACCGTTGTTGCTAAGGCCCACTGTTGCCCCTGCGTCGAGTCCGGTAACAGCACCACTGATTGTGTATAGCGCAGATGCGGTAACCGTGGGTGGTGCGGTCGGGGCAGATGATCCGCCGCCGCCACAGGCATAAAGCGTGCAGATCAGAAGGACGGCGCAGCCAGCACGAATCGCGCGAACTGACATGGGTGGGTCGAAATGATTTCGCATTTTTAAGATCGGGCCGGACGATTTGTTGTGCTCAAGGCGTTTGGGTGGTCCAATTCCTTTGACACAGAAACATGAGCCTTGTCGTTGTCCCAGATCTCAACGAAAGCCTTTGACAACACTTCTTTCGCAAGAGCTAAGTTGTCAGCGGTTTCGGCTTCGTTGTAGCCGTCGAGATTCAGTTCGACCACGGCGTCGTTTCGGCCAATCCCAACAGAGGCATCTCCGTCGTTCCAGAAATGCAGTTTGGTTGCCATGTTTCTCTCAACCTGTTTTTGAATCGGAGTCATCACTTGGAAAGGATCCGCAAGTCGAACGCATCCGGGAGTTTGCTGGTCAGGTACGAGTAGCCGTGGGCGCCGTGTGGCTGCACAAAGGAAACAACCGTCCAATCGCCATTTCCAGACTGAAATACTCCACCGCCACGTACGCGCACACCATCGGGCCCGGGCTGGCGTGCCGCAACCTGCGCGGCGTCGAAGTTGGCCTTGTAGGTGCCCAATAGCACAGAGAGGTCAGGCATTACGGGCGTCGACCAAGAAACCGCAAAAATGGTCCCGCCTGCTCCGCCAAATAGCCAAGAAAATCAATAAGTTACGTTTATTTGTGGATTTTGTCCCACATAGAAGCCCACATAAAGCCGCCGCTCATAGGAGCAGCGGCTTTTTTTTTGGGTGCGCCGAGCATGGGCGCGATCTTGGCGGTGCAAGTCCTCCCGCGATCAGCCACGCAGTCGGGTGGCCGTCTCGGTCTTGGTTTTCCAGATTGGGGTCAGGGCCGCCATCACATGCTCTTGCGCGACATCGCGCACCAGGAGTTTGCCCATGTGCGGGTAGGCATAGGTTTCCAGGGTGTTTTTCCACTGAGCCCGGTGCTTGGGGTTTCGCCAGGTGTCACCGTGCGCGGCCAGGTAACCCTGAGCGGCCTGCTCGAATGTTTTCTCGGTGGCCTGCTGGGCACGCAGTGAGCTGATCGCAGCCTTGCGCTGCACGATGGGGTCGATGCCCTGGGCAATCTCGTTGCGGGCGCTCAGGGCCTTTTCCTTGGCGTGGACGTGGGCTGTGCCGTTGCGAGCGTGCAGGTGAGGGGCGCGGAGCCATCGCACCGGGCTGCGCTCCGGCAAGCCGTCGAACAAGTTGATGCGCAAACACGTGGCGGACTACAGCGTCGATGCTTTCTTCTTCCTTGCCCTGCAGGCGCATCCGCACAGCGACGAAGGCCATGGTGATACCAACTGGAACAACATGAACTGTGGAGGCCGATCCACTTGACGGCCCATGACGAACGCGATGGCTACAACTCCGAGGCGGGGCACATCCGCACCCCAGCTGGGCACTTCCGGGAGGCGTGTGAACGATCAGTTAATTTTGAGAGAATGAAGTCTCCCGCCATTCACTAGACCAGAAGTCGGTGAGAAAAAGTTCAGAAGCTGGCGATGCTGGATTTCAATCGCGACCGGCTGGTCTGCAGCGT
>SCRU01000113.1 GCA_004323695.1 Burkholderiaceae bacterium | reverse complement strand
GATTCATGCCAGCGGGGTTGCCCGGCGCCCACTTTGCGTGGCCTGCCGATGAACGCTCGGCGTTATTGACAAGACTTTCCATCGTTGTCAAGGGGCCCGGCATGTCTGCCGGTTTTTCGAGCATCAGTGGCATGCCATGGTGGACGCCATGTTCTCAAGTTGTGCACGCCGTTATCCACAGCTTAGGCCACCGTCCACGCTGGTAACTATTGATCGGACAGTCCGCCTGCATCCTGCTTGTTGTCCGCAATCCTGATGGAAGCCAAGGTTGCGACGCGCCGAGGCGTCTGGATCAAAATCGTGGCCGTGTCGATGGCGGGCCTGCTATGGCAGGAATCAACGGCTCATCGCCTCCGGGAGGGAAGATGCCGGCCGGCGCGCCCACCCCGACCAGAAGGCCGATCCGTTTGCGTCCCTGGACAATGATCTGCCGCAGGCGGGCCATGTACTGGTCTGGATTGTGGACACTGCCCGTCATCGAGCACTCCCCTTTTTGACGCCCCTCATGGCGACTTTGCCGTTTGAATTCTCGTTGTTACGTTATACGATCAATTCGTCTCCGAGACGACTACAAATTTGCCGCTGCATATCGTTTATGTTATATTCTCCGCGCAATACATCTCTTATACGGGCGCAGGTTGAGCACAGAATATAACTTGCAAACGAAGACACTAGGCCCGCGAGCAGCGCAGCTCTTCACTGAGTTGAATGAACGGCGCCGGTCTGTGTTCACCTTGACGGACGTGGGCTCGATCACCGGTCTGTCGGCGGCATCGGCCCGCAATCTCGTACACAAGGCCCAGCAGCGTGGCTTGGTGACACGGCTGAAGCCCGGTCTGTACAACCTCGTGCCGTTCGAACTCGGCCGGGCCACTGAGCACATAGACAGCCCGTACCTGATCGCGCGTGAACTCGCCGGTGCCGCCCCCTACTTCCTGTCGCACGGTACAGCACTTGAACTGCACCGCATGGTGACGCAGCCGAACTTCACTGTCTATGTGTCATGCACGCGGCGCGTGCGTCCGCAGACGGTGGGCGGCTATGACTTTCGTTTTGTCCACATCACCGCGGAACAAGAATTCGGGGTCATGAAGCACTGGATCGACAAGGAGCGTTTCGTGATGATCAGCGATATGGAGCGCACGATCATCGACGGACTCCGACACCCGGCATTTGTCGGCGGCATTACCGAAGTCGCCAAGGGCTTGTGGATGAAGCGGGACGTACTGAAAGTCGAACGGCTGGTGGACTACGCACGACGCCTCGGCGTCGGCGCCGTCGTGCGCCGCCTCGGCTACCTTCTGGAACACTATGGCCTGGCCGATGCGTCGGCGCTGGAACCATTGCACGGCATGCTGACGGCAACGTACCAGCGCCTTGATCCACTGCTCCCCGACGAGGGGGCCTTTGTCTCACGCTGGCGGCTCCAGCTCAATGTGACGCCCGAAGAACTCGATGCCGTGAGGCTTGGCTGATGATTCCTCAACGCAACATTTCCCTGATCTCGAACACGCTGATGACCGCTGGCGGGCGGCGCATCCCCGAAGCCGTCATTGAGCGCGATTACGTGCTGGCCTGGTTCCTGACCGGTCTGGCCGGCCACGCGCTACGCGAGGTGCTGGCCTTCAAGGGTGGCACCGCCTTGCGACGCTGCTGGTTTGAGGACTACCGGTTTTCGGAAGACCTGGATTTCACGCTGACCCGTCCGATCACCCTTGCAAATATCCTTGCTGGGCTGGGTGAAATTTTTTCGGCGGTTGAGACCGCCTGCGGCTTGCGGATCGCTTTCGACCGCGAGGACCGGCACAGCCACCAGAACAGCCACACGTTTTATCTGCGCTACCAGGGGCCACTGCCTGCCGCGAACGATGTGAAGGTGGATATCACGATCAATGAAGTCTTGTGCTTCCCGCTACAAGAGCGCCCGATTCATCGCAGCTACGATGGTTTCGACGACCTCCCTGAAGGGCCGACGCTGAAGGTCTATGCCATCGAGGAGATTGTGGTTGAAAAGCTGCTGGCCTTGAGCGACCGGGCGCGCAATGAACCGCGCGATCTGTACGACCTCTGGTATTTGTTTGGCTCTACCGACTTGCGCGTTGCAGAAATGCGCGCCGAACTCGATGCCAAGTTGGCGCTGCGGCAGCGCGTCGTCGCCGGCATGGAGCAGGCAATTGCCACGAAGGAAGATCGTCTGCGGCGACTCTGGGCCACGCGCCTCGCGCACCAGATGAGCCATTTGCCGCCGTTCGATGACGTCTTTCGGGAGGTGCTGCGTGCGGTTCGCGCCGCCGACTTACCGAAGGCGGGTGGCTGATCGGCTACCCACTCAAAGGGCCAGCCAGATCAACGAACTCTGGCCGCGTCGTTGGCGACCAACTTGAGCACCAGCGCACGGCAGTAAAAATGCTGCTGTCAATGAAGGTCGGCAGCGGCCCCGCAACACTTCTTGAACTTCTTGCCACTGCCGCACGGGCACGCTTTGTTGCGGCCCACCTTGACCTGCAAGGTCTTGGCAACTTCACGCTCATAGACCGCCTGACGGTACGGCAACCAATGCTGGTGTAGGGCGACCACCGCTTCAGGGATTTGGAGGGCAAGCTTGCTTCTCATCGCGGGTGTCTTGGTCAGGGCATCCTGATCGGGTCCAAAGTCATCTTCCCCCAGTAAGCCAATCGACCTATACCATGCCTGGCCCTGTGGCGTTTCCAGTAACGGCAGCCACTCACGTTTGCACAACTTCACGCCCTCAGAAAAGCCGTGAGCCCAGCCCTCGGCATCGTCATACTCCTTACCCCGAAACTCACTGGTGCACCACAATGGATAGATCTCTGGCGGTTGCGCCTCAAGTCCGGCGATGATGCTGTTGAACCGGCGCATGATCAGTTCCAGGATGCGGTTGAGCTGCTCGATGCTCTCCATGGGCGGCATCATGCTGGTGCCTTCGCCCCATATCCCCGGCATCCACTGTTGTGGCATCAATGTAATGGGACCAATCGCAATGGCATGAAGGTACCCATCAAGGGTGTCCATGGTCATGGACTCATCACCATCCACCCCAAAGAGCAGGAAATGATCGAGCTCGCTCAGTTCGTCATCTGACAGGGGAGTAAACGGGCCGTTCATCGTGAATGCATCAAGTGATGGGTGGGGTCAGGCATTGCCTATTCTCGTCTGCCGACCGGATGCTCCGCAGCATCCCAGAATGTGCCATGGACCGGACTTAGCCCGAGCCCTTGCCTGGCGCCTTGGGCGGATGCACCATTTCCCCTCGTTCGAGCATGGCGACAAATCTCTCAATGCGCTGCACGCGCGTTCTTGCAGTTTTGGCATCATGCACCCGGTACAGGACAGCATAGCGATTGGCGCCATTGAGCTCGGCAAACAAGCGCTTCGCGGCGGGCGATGTATCAAGTGCTGCCTGCAAATCCGCTGGGACGGTCGCCGTGCTTTGGGGCGCGTAGGCTGCGTCCCAGCGACCGTCTGCCCTGGCCGCCTCCACCTGGACTAGGCCCGCGGGCAGCATGCGGCCGTCCTCCATAAGTCTCAGGGCCGTGCTGCGGTTGACCTCCGACCATTTGCTCCTTGGCGAGCGCGGCGTGAATCGAACAAGCCACCAATGCTCGTCGTACTTGTCGAGTTGGCCATCGATCCAGCCATGACAAAGGGCCGTTTCGATAGCCTCCCGACGCCAGACGCTCCTGGCCCCGGCCCCTTTCTTGGCAAGCTTCAGCCACAGTCCTGTGGACGCGCCCGGTTGCCGCGCCAGCCAACGCCCCCAGTCCTCGGCGCAGGCAAAGGAGAGAACCGGGAGGCCGCCCTTTTCTTCAATCACCATGGTCGAACGCATCGGATCAGTTTACGCGCGCGTCCGCATCACCGTCATCACTATTCGCAGGTGCTCACCGACCCGATCTTACGTCCGGCCTTCGCGCTTTATCACCCTTGTCATGAGTCAAAACAGGCTCGCATTTTGTTTCGGGCGAACAGCCGCAGGCCCCGACTATCATGTTCATCCGGGAAATGGGGAAAGAACGTTCACCGATGAGACTGGCCGCTGGAATTATCGTCTTGCTTGCCGCGCTGGTGGCGGCAGAATCGTGGACGTCCAGCGCGAATGTCGGTTGGGGCGCCACGGTAGGCGCAGGGCTGGGAATTATTTTGGTCGTCTGGATGGTGCGAGCGTGGCTTCGCCATCGGCAGCGCAGGCGGTTGATGGACATGCGCGATTCGGCGCTTTGGTGAGACACCACGCAGAAATCGGCCACGTGCCACTGCCCCAACCGATTCGAGTCCATTCATGCCAGCGAGGTTGCCTGGCGCCCACTTTGCGCGGCCTGCCAATGAGCGCGTGGCGTTATTGG
>SCRU01000112.1 GCA_004323695.1 Burkholderiaceae bacterium | reverse complement strand
ACCGCCTCCAATTTGTATTCCCGCGTGTACTGCGCTCGAACTTGCTTGTCTGACATTTCCTGACTCCTTGGTCGTATTTTGAACAAGGCTCAAGAACTCCACTTTCCGGGGGCAAGGTCATCAGTCAAATCACTTTCGATACGAGCCCGAGTTTATTGATGCGGTCTACCTTGAGTTCCTCGCTTGCATCAGCTACATCGTCAAGAGTCCCGAGGTGCAAGCTTTGCAGGCTGCAATCGCTGAAAGTCTTCGAACTCGATAAAGCAAAAAGATCCACCCATGAAATGCCAGAGGATTTGCCCGGTTAGGGCGCCTTCGGCAGACCGCTTGATAGGAACTGGCTCGATGAGTAGCCGCTTCCCAAATCCGGCCTTTCGTACGAAATCCCTAAACGGCAGCTTTACGCTGCATAACGCAAGTTCTGGCAGTGGTTCAGCCGACTACAGTACACCCGCACGCGCGGCAGCGTTCCTTACTCGCTCCCGAGCAACACCTCCCCAAATCGCCGATGCGTTCCCGAATACCATTCGGCCCCCCAGTCGACCGGCGGTCTATGTCGAAGAAGCCGTGGATCATGCCGTCGCAGCGGATGACGTTGGCTTTACCCGGCTTGCCCGGCGCCGCCCTGTAGCATGGCGTACTGCCCGACGCAATCCGCCATGCCCACCACACCTTCCGCACCCGCCCCAGTCTCCGAGCCCGCCGCGCCCAGCCGCTTGCTGCCGCTCGGCCAGTGGCCGGCACCGGCGCGCGGCGCGCTGGTCGGCGTGTTCACCGACATCGACGACACGCTGACCACCGACGGCGCGATCACGCCCGACGCCCTCGCGGCGCTGCACGCGCTGAAGGCGGCCGGCCTGCACGTCATTCCGATAACGGGGCGGCCGGTGGGCTGGAGCGAGCCGATGGCGCGCGCCTGGCCGGTCGATGCGATCGTGGCCGAGAACGGGTCGGTTGCGCTTGTTGCGAACAAAATAGGCCTCAAACCGTTACCTGATAACAATAGTTTGCTATTGAAACTGTATCAACAAGATGCCGCCACGCGCGCCGCCAACTATGCGCGCATGCAGCAGGTGGCACAGCGCGTGCTGCGCGAGGTGCCTGGCGCCGCGCTGGCGCGCGACTCGGCCGGGCGCGAGACCGACATCGCGATCGACCACAGCGAGTTCGCGCACCTGCCGCCCGCGCAGATCGCGCAGGTGGTGGCCGTGATGCAGCGCGAGGGCATGAATGCGACGGTGAGCAGCATCCACATCAACGGCTGGTTCGGCGCGCACGACAAGCTGGCCGGCGCGCGCTGGATAGCGCGCGAGCTGTTCGGGCGCGACCTGGACGCCGAGATCGAACGCTGGGTGTACGTGGGCGACTCGACCAACGACCAGATCATGTTTGCGCATTTTCCGCATAGCGTGGGCGTGGCCAACATCCGCCGCTTCGAGGCGCAGATGGCGCACCCGCCGCGCTATGTCACGCAGGGCGAACGCGGCGCGGGGTTTGCGCACGTGGCGCGCGCGATTCTGGAGCCGGGTGGCGCCGTCTTGTAACGCACCGTCATCCGGACCTGCTACGCTGTAACTTCCACTTTGGCGTATCGCACGCGCCCTCCGATGGCCCGCCGCCCTTCTTCCGCCACCGCCCTGACGCGCGCGTACCAGCGCAACGTCAAGGCACTCACCAAGGCCGCCCTGCAGGGCAGCCAGCGGCTGGCCGGGCAACTGCAGCGCGCCGGCACGCAACACCTCGCGCCACCGCCCGGGCGTGGCGACTGGATTGGCGGCATGGCGCTCGGCCCGGCCGGCGCGCGCGGCTACCACCTGTACCGTCCGCCGGATCTCAAGCTGCAGCCCGGCGAGCGCCTGCCCCTGCTGGTGATGCTGCATGGCTGCGGGCAGACCGGGCGCGACTTTGCGGCGAGCACGCGCATGGACCGGCTGGCCGCGCAGCATCGCTTTCTGGTGCTCTACCCCGAGCAGGACCGGCTGGCGAATCCGCAGGGCTGCTGGAACTGGTATGACCGGCGCAGCGGCAAGGCCGACGCCGAGGCCGCCACGCTGATGGCCGCCGTGGACCAGGTGTGCCTGCTGTACCGCGCGGACCGCGACCGCGTGGCCGTGGCGGGCCTGTCGGCCGGCGCCAGCATGGCGGCGCTGCTCGCCACGCGCTACCCGGTGCGCTTCAAGGCGGTGGCAATGCATTCGGGCGTGGCGCCCGGCGCGGCCAAATCGCCCGTGACCGCGCTGGGCGCCATGCGCGGCCAGCACCCGCCCGCGCTGCTGGCCACGGCCGTGGGCAAGGCGCTGGGCGCCGCGGCACTGTTCACCACGCTGCCGCCGCTGCTGGTGCTGCATGGCGATGCCGATACCGTCGTCGCGCCCGGCAACGCGCAGGACAGCGCGGCCATCTGGGCCGCGGCCACCGGCGCCGTGCCTGGCAAGCTGCGCGAGTTGCAGCGCGGCCAGCGCCACCCGATGCGCGTGACCGACTACAAGCACGCAGGCCGCACCTGCGTGACGCTGTGCGAAATCGCGCAACTCGGCCACGCCTGGAGCGGCGGCACCGCGCGCGCGCCGTTCAGCGACCCGGGCGGGCCGGACGCCTCGCGTCTCGTGTGGGCGTTTGCCGCGCGGCAGTTCGCGGCGGCTGCGCGAGCGTAGGGTGGCTACCCCCATAATTGCCGCTGAAGCAGAGAGGCAATATGGCATCCACCCCGGCTGATTGAGCGGCTGGAAAATTGCCCGGCATAACCATCATGAGCCAACCCACTACCCAAGAGCACTACCCCGCGCTGTTGGCTGACATCAAGCAGCGCATCGGGCAGGCCCAGACGCGGGCGATGCTGGCCGTCAATGCCGAGCTGATTCGCCTGTATTGGGAGATTGGCCAGATGCTGGATGCGCGGCAGAAGCTTGAAGGCTGGGGCGCTGCGGTCATCCCCAGACTGGCGCGGGATATTCGCAACGAGTTGCCCGAAGTCAAAGGGTTCTCGGAGCGCAACATCAAGCGGATGCTGGCTTTCTACCGCGAATACCCCGCGCTGCAATTTGTGCCACAAGCCGTGGCACAAATAGAATCAGCCGGAAAAGTGCCACAGCCCGTGGCACTTTTCCCGGCCGAATTGCTTGCGTCCATCCCATGGGGACACCACCTGCTGCTGATGGAGAAGATCAAGGATGCAACCACACGCAGGTGGTACATGCAGGCAACCCTGGCCCAAGGCTGGAGCCGCGGTGTCTTGCAAATGCAGATCGAGACGGCCGCCCACACACGCCAGGGCAAGACGACCAGCAACTTCGCGCTGCGGTTGCCACCGCCGCAGTCTGATCTGGTGCAACAAACCCTGAAAGACCCCTACCTGTTCGACTTCCTGACGTTGGAGGAACCGTTCCACGAGCGGGAATTGGAAACCGGGCTGATCCGGCACCTGGAAAAATTTCTGCTGGAATTGGGGCAGGGGTTCGCCTTCGTCGGGCGCCAGCACCACATGGTGGTTGGCGAGCAGGACTTTTACATCGACCTGCTGTTCTACCACCTGCGGCTACGGTGCTATATCGTCATAGAGCTCAAACGCGGCGCGTTCAAGCCGGAATACGCCGGCAAGATGAACTTCTATTGCAGTGTGGTGGACGATGTGCTCAGGCACACGCAAGACGCGCCGACCATCGGACTGATCCTGTGTCAGCAGCAGAACGAGGTTATCGCTGAATATGCCCTGCGTGGGGTGGATAAACCGATTGGCGTCTCCACCTTTGAGCTGACCCGCGCGCTGCCGGCAGAGCTTGCGTCCAAGCTGCCCAGCATCGAACAAATTGAACAGGAACTAGGCGGTGAACCTGTTTGACTTGAGGTTTCAGCGGGCCGCCTGCGCGAACCCTTCGAGCACATTCACCGCATTGACGCCGACCTCTGCCTCGCGCAAAATTTCCGCAGCCCCCTTCACGTGCCCGCCCGCTCCAGCATCGCATGCAGCAGCACATTGCAGCCGGCGGTGATGTGCTCGGGCTTGGCGTCTTCGATCTCGTTGTGGCTGATGCCGTCCTTGCAGGGAATGAAGATCATGCCGCTGGGCGCCAGCCTGGCCATGTACACCGCATCGTGGCCGGCGCCCGAGACCGCGGGCATGTTGGAGTAGCCCAGCTTTTGGGCGGCGCGTGCCACCGCGTCGATGCAGTCGGCATGGAAGGCTTGCGCCGGATAGCTGGACACCTGTTCAATCTGGATATCCAGGCCGGTCTTCTGGCTGAGCCTGGCGGCGTAGGCCTTGACCTCATCGGCCATCTGGTCCACCAGCGCGTCGGTGCTGTTGCGCAGGTCGATGGAAAACTTCACGCGCCCCGGAATCACGTTGCGGCTGTTCGGGTGCACCTGCACCATGCCTACCGTGCCGCGGCCATGCGGTGCGTGGCGCAGCGCGGCCGCCACCACCTCCTGCATCAAATGGGTGGCCACCTGCAGGGCGTCCTTGCGCAGGGCCATGGGCGTGGGGCCGGCGTGCGCCTCCATGCCGGTCACGGTGCAGTCGAACCAGCGGATGCCCAGCACGCCCTGCACCACGCCGATGGTCTTGTCGTTGTCCTCCAGCACCGGGCCCTGTTCGATATGGGTTTCGAAATACGCGCCGATGGGATGGTTGCCCGGCTCCTGCTCGCCGATGTAGCCGATGCGCGCCAGTTCCTCCTTCACCGACTTGCCTTCGGTGTCGCGCGCGGCGTAGGCGTGCTCCAGCGTGAAGGCTTTGGCAAAGACGCCCGATCCCATCATCACCGGCACGAAGCGCGAGCCTTCCTCATTCGTCCAGAACGCGACTTCGATCGGGGCTTCGGTCTCGATGCCCTGGTCGTTCAAGGTGCGCACCACTTCGAGTCCGGCCAGCACGCCGTAGTTGCCGTCGAACTTGCCACCGGTGGGCTGCGTGTCGATGTGGCTGCCGGTCACAATGGGCGGCAGGCTGTTGTTGCGTCCGGTACGGCGCATGAAGCCGTTGCCGATCTTGTCGATGGTGACCGTCATGCCGGCTTCCCTGGCCCAGCGCAGCACCAGGTCGCGGCCCTGCTTGTCGAGGTCGGTCAGGGTCAGGCGGCACACGCCGCCCTTGGGCGTGGCGCCGATTTGCGCCAGTTCCATCAGCGAAGCCCACAGGCGTTCGCCGTTCACGCGCAGGTTTTCGATGGCGGGTTTGACTTTGGTGTCCATGAGGTGTCTCCAATCAAAAGAATGTCGCGCCGGTCAGCGCGCGACCGCCGTGGGTGCCAGGGTTTCGGCCCGCTGCTTCACGGCCGCGAAGTTGGGGCCAAAGGCCGGGCGCTTGATATAGCGCCCCTTGCCGCGCACGGCACGCAAGTCACCCTTCACATACACCAGTTCACCCTGGCTGATGGTGTGACTGGGAATGCCGCGCACGGTGCGGCCTTCGAAGACGTTGAAGTCGTTTTTGCTGTGCTGCGTCCTGACAGACAAGGTCTTGCTGCCCTGCGGGTCCCAGACCACGAGGTCGGCATCCGCGCCCACCGATATGCTGCCCTTTTGCGGGTAGATGTTGAACAGCCTGGCGGCGTTGGTCGAGGTGACCGCCACAAATTCGGAAGGCGTCAGGCGCCCGGTATTCACCCCGGCATCCCAGATCACGGCCATGCGCTCTTCCACGCCGCCGCAGCCATTGGGTATCTTGGAGAAATCGTCCTTGCCCGCCGCCTTTTGCGTGGCGCAGAACGTGCAGTGGTCGGTCGCGGTCGTGTGCAGGTTCCCCGACTGGAGGCCGCGCCACAAAAATTCCTGGTGGCCCTTGGGCCGGAATGGCGGGCTCATGACATGGGCCGCGGCCGTCGCAAAGTCAGGATGCCGGTAAACGCTGTCGTCCAGCACGAGATGGCCGGCCAGCACTTCGCCGTACACGCGCTGGCCCCGCGCGCGGGCGCGCGCAATCGCTTCGGCCGCCTCGATGCAGGACACGTGCACCACGTAAATCGGCACATTCAGCACATCGGCGATCGCAATGGCGCGGTTCGCGGCCTCGGCTTCCACCATGGGCGGGCGCGACAGCGGATGACCCTCGGGGCCCGTGATGCCCATGGCGGCCACTTCCTTTTGCAGCAGGAACACGAGCTCGCCGTTCTCGGCATGCACGGTGGGCATGGCTCCGAGCTCCAGCGCACGCTTGAAGCTGTTCACCAGCGTTTCGTCGTCGCACATGATGGCATTCTTGTAGGCCATGAAGTGCTTGAAGCTGTTCACACCTTCTTCCTGCACCAGGGTGCCCATGTCGCGCTTGACGCCCTCGCTCCACCAGGTGACCGCGACGTGAAAGCCGTAGTCGCTCGCCGCCTTCTCGGCCCAGCCGCGCCACTTGCGGTAGGCGTCCATCAGCGGCTCCTTCGGGTCGGGGATGACGAAGTCGATGATGCTCGTGGTGCCACCGGCCAGGCCCGCGGCCGTGCCGGCGTAGAAGTCGTCCATCGCAGTGGTGCCCATGAAGGGCAATTGCATGTGGGTGTGCGGGTCGATCCCGCCGGGCATCACGTACTGGCCACCGGCATCGATCACCGTGGCGCCTCCCGGCGCATCGAGGTTTTCACCGACCGCGACGATCTTGCCGTCCTGGCACAGGACGTCGGCGCGAAACGTGCGATCTGCATTGGCGACCGTGCCGCCGCGAACGATGATGGTCATTGACTTCTCCTGGACGATGTGGGCCTCTCCCGTGCGGGAGAGGCGATAAATACCGGACGGCCCGATCCGCCCGGTCAGCTGCGGACGGGGGAACTCATGACGGGCACGCCTTTGCCCTTCATCAGCACACCGTAGACCAGCGCAGCCAGGGCGAGCCCCACGAACCACGCGTACGTGTAGATGCCCTTGAAGGTGTCGCTCACGCCGGGAAAGGCCGCCGGAAAAGCGGCATTCAGGAAGCCCGGGATATTGGGCAGAACGGCGATGACGAACGCCGCGATGGCAGCGTAGTTCCAGCCGTTGCCGTACGAATAATGACCATCGTCGCGATAGAGCTGGTCCACATTGAGGTCCGTCTTGCGAACCAGAAAGTAGTCCACGATCAGGATGCCGGCGATCGGCCCGAGCAGCGCGGAGTAGCCGATCAGCCAGGTGAAGATATAGCCCTGCGTTGATTCGAGCACCTTCCAGGGCATCATGATGATCGCGATGAATGCCGTGATGTAGCCGCCCACCCGGTACGAAATATGCTTGGGCGCGAGCGAGGAAAAATCGTACGCGGGGCCCACCAGATTGGCGGCCAGGTTCACGCTGACAGTATCGATGAGCAGGATGATCAGCGCGATCAGGACGCCGGCACCCGTCATGCGGCTGGCCACATCAACAGGGTCCCAGATCGCCTTGCCGTAAAGGACAATGGTGCCCGACGTCACGATCACCGCCATCATCGCGAGCAGCCCCATGGGCACGGGCAAGCCGATGGACTGGCCCAGCACCTGGTCGCGCTGTGACTTGGCAAAGCGCGTGAAGTCCGGGATGTTCAGCGCCAGCGTGGCCCAGAAACCGACCATGGCCGTCAGCGAGGGCCAGAAGACGGACCAGAACTGGCCCGCCTTCTTGCCGCCCGCCACGAATTGCGACGGCTGATCGAGCAGGCTGCCGAAGCCGCCGACCTTCTCGTAGATCCACCAGAGCAGGACGAAACAGATCACGATCTTGAGCGGCGCCGTGTAGGTTTCGAGCCGCCGGATCGAATCCATCCCATGCACGATGTACCAGAACTGGATGGCCCAGAACGCCAGAAAGCAGATCACCTGGCCGCCGTTGATGCCCAGCCCCGCGATTTTGTCTCCGCCAATCGGATGACCGAGCAGCACGCCGAGCAACGTATAGATCATCTCGCCGCCGAACCAGGTCTGGATGCCGTACCAGCCGCAGGCCACGATCGCGCGCATCAGGGCGGGCAAGCGGGCGCCCGTGGTGCCGAACGAGGAGCGGGCCAGAACCGCGTAGGGGATACCGAATTTGGCGCCGGCATGGCCGATCAGCAGCATCGGCACCAGCACGATCGCGTTCGCCAGAAAGACCGTCCACACGGCCTGGTAGCCCGACATGCCGCTGTCGATCAGGCTGGCCGCCAGCGTGTAGGCGGGTATGCACATCACCATGCCGACCCAGAGCGACGCAAAGTGATACCAGCGCCAGGTGCGCTGCGCCGCGGTGGTCGGCGCCAGATCTTCGTTCCAGAGGTGTGTATTCGTTGACATGTTATTCCTCACAATGTGTCTCTCCATCAATTGAATGAAACGTTCACTTCGTAGTGAACTGACGTTTTCCCCTCTGACTCCTGCTTTTCTTCTGCCTTCCCTGATGTCGCTTCAGATCAGCCGCATACTTTGACCTGAAGCATCCATTCTGCCAATGCAAAGCCGCCGGGCATCCGGCCGCCATCACACGGTCGCGACACCAACCGAGCTCATCGGATTGTTCGGGTGAACGCTCCAGTTCGCGTACTCGCCTGGAACCGGTTTGCCGGAACGCAGGTCGATTTCACCCGGCTTGAGGGTGCGCATGGTGATGGTGTTGGGCACCGGACAAATCGACACGCACAAATTGCATCCGACACACTCCTTTTCGTTGATCTCGAAATGGCGCTTGCCGTCCTTCGTGGCGGTAATCGCCTGATGCGAGGTGTCCTCGCACACAACATGACAGCGGCCGCACTGAATGCACGAATCCTGGTTGATGACGGCCTTTTCGATGTGGTTCATATCGAGCCTGCTCCAGCCCGTGACGCTGGGTAGCGCCCTGCCCACCATGTCTTCCACGCCGGCGTACCCCTGCTCATCCATGAAATTCGACAGGCCGTCGCAGAGATCTTCGATGATCCTGAATCCATACACCATGGCAGCCGTGCAGACCTGGACGGTGCCGCAACCCATGGCGATGAACTCGGCGGCGTCGCGCCAGGTGGCGATGCCGCCAATGCCGGAGATCGGCAAGCCGGCGGTCTGCGCGTCGCGCGCGATCTCGGCCACCATGTTCAGTGCAATGGGTTTCACGGCCGTGCCGCAGTAGCCGCCATGCGACCCCTGTTTGCCCACGCTCGGCACCATGGTCATGGTGCCCAGGTCGACGCCCATGATGGAATTGATGGTATTGATCAGCGACACCGCATCGGCGCCCCCCTGCCTGGCGGCGCGCGCCGGGTAGCGCACGTCGGTGATGTTGGGCGTCAGCTTCACGATCACGGGCAGGCGCGTGTAGGTCTTGCACCAGCGCGCCACCATCTCGACGTATTCGGGCACCTGCCCCACCGAGGCGCCCATGCCGCGCTCGCTCATGCCATGCGGGCAGCCGAAGTTCAGTTCGATGCCGTCGCAGCCCGTGTCTTCCACGCGGGGCAGGATGCGCTTCCATGAGTCTTCCTCGCAGGGCACCATGATGGACACGACCATGGCGCGATCCGGCCACGCGCGCTTCACGCGTTTGATCTCTTCCAGGTTGGTTTGCAGCGGGCGGTCGGAAATCAGCTCGATGTTGTTGAAGCCGATGACGCGCCGGTCCCCATTGAGAAGGGCCGCATAGCGCGGGCCATAAACGTTCACGACGTGCGGGTCCTCACCCACCGTTTTCCACACGACACCGCCCCAGCCGGCCTCGAAGGCCCGCACCACGTTGTATTCCTTGTCGGTGGGCGGCGCGGACGCCAGCCAGAAGGGGTTCGGACTCTTGATGCCCAGAAATTCCGTGCTCAGGTTTGCCATGTTGTTGCTCCGTGGTCGCGATGCGCGGGATCAGGCGCCGAGCGCCTGGTGAATGGACCGGGCCGCGACCTTGCCATGTTCCACCGCCTCAACGGTGAGATCGCGCCCGCCCAGCCGGCAATCGCCGCCCGCCCAGACTTTCGCGCTGGAAGTACGGCCCTCGTCGTCGGTGACAATCCGCCCCTGCCTGAGCTCCAGCGCACTGCCGAGCGGCTGCGCGACAAAGGTTTGACCGATCGCCTTCAGCACGACGTCGGCCTCCAGGGCGAAGCGCTCGCCCGTCTCGACCAGCCTGCCGCCATCGACCCGGGTGTAGCCAAATTCAATCCCGGTGATGCGGCCGCTCTCAGCCAGCAGTGCCTTGGGGGTTGCCCAATGCCGTACATGAACGCCATTCTTCTGCGCCCAATCCTGCTCATACCCCGAGGCCGGCATCTCGGCCGCGCCGCGCCGGTACACCATGGTGACGGTTTGCGCGCCCAATTTTTTCGACTGCACGGCGGCATCCACCGCGGTCATGCCGCCGCCCACCACCACCACGTGGCGGCCCACGGGCACTTCAGAGTACGTGCGTGCCTGGCGCAGTTCGGCAATGAACTCGACCGCGTTGCGCAGTCCTGCGGCTTGCGGCTCGGCGATGCCAATGGCGTTCACGCCAGCCAGGCCCAGGCCCAGAAAGACGGCATCGTAGTCGCGCGTCAAGGCATCCAGCTGAACATCAACCCCCAGGCGGGTGTTGTTGCGCACCTCGATGCCGCCAATGGAAAGCAGCCAGTCCACTTCCTTCTGGGCAAAGCCGTTCGTGGCCTTGTAGGTTGCCAGACCGTATTCATTGAGCCCGCCCGGCTTCGGGTTGGCGTCCAGCAGCACGACGGCATGCCCCAGCCGGGCCAGACCATGCGCACAGGCCAGCCCGGCCGGGCCGGCGCCCACCACGGCCACCTTGCGCCCCGTGGGTGCGGCGCGCGTGAACAGCGGCGCACCAGGCGTCTCAAAGAACCGGTCGGTCGCGTAGCGCTGCAACAGGCCAATTTCAACCGGCTTGTCCTCGCCGGCATTGCGCACGCAGGCCTGCTCGCACAACACCTCGGTGGGGCAAACGCGCGCGCACATGCCGCCCAGAGGATTGGCGCTCAGAATGGCGTGAGCCGACCCGCGAATGTTGTCGTCCGCGATGCGGCGAATGAAACCCGGGATATCGATGCCGGTCGGGCAGGCGGTCTGGCACGGTGCCTCGAAGCAGTAATAGCAGCGGTCGGCCTCGATCCTGGCTTGGGCCAGATTCAGCGCGGCGTGCGAGTCACAAAAATTCTGCTCGTAGTGAGCGCGTGGCAGGCGGGCGGGGTGAACGCCGGGCGTGGAAGAATCAATCTGCATGTTCGGCTTTTCAGGTTCGGCGGCGTGATCCGCAGGAGTCGAAAAAATGAGTCGATGGCAATCCGGGTCAAGGAGCGATTAGGTGCAAAAATTCAACTTTTACCAATTGGTAAAAACCCTCGCTGGATCTTGTGCGAATGCAACAAACAATTCGATATGAAAAAAGCTGCCGAATCAACGAGAGTGAAGCACAGCGCCACCCGCGAGCAACTGGAGCAGGACATCCTCGCGGCCGCCAAGCGCCTGTTTGCGAAACGCGGTTTCGGCGGCGTGTCGCTGGATCACGTCGCCCGCGAAGTGGGGGTCTCCAAGCAAAACCTGCTCTACTACTTTCCCAGCAAGGAGGAGCTTTACCGGCGCGTCCTGCACGGCGTGCTGGATGTCTGGCTGTCCTACATGGATGCGCTGAGCCACCGCGCGGACGACCCGGAGCAGGCGCTGCGCGAGTACATCGCGGGCAAGCTGCGGTTCTCGCGCGAGCACCCGGACGATTCCCGCGTGTATGCGAACGAAGTGATCTCGGGCGCGCCCATTTTTTCCGCGGAAATTGCCGCTCGCGTGATCCCCGCGCTGCAGGCCGACGTGGCCATCTTCAACCGGTGGGCCAGGCTGGGCCTGTGCCGCCCCGTGGACGGCAGGCACCTGATGATTCTGCTGTGGGCCTCCACGCAGGCGTATGCCGACTGGGCCAGCCAGATCAGCCTGGTGCTGGAAAAGCCCGCGCTCGAAGTGCAGGACTTCGAGGCCGCGGAGTCTCTCCTGGTGGACATGGTGCTGCGCACCGTGCTGATTGCCGCGCCAGCAGCCGCTCCGGCCCAAAGCCGTCGTCGATCCAGCCGGTAGCGCCGAAAATCGACGGGTTCCGACCGGGGAGATCGCGCGCCTCGCGCGCGGCCTGAACTACTTGTGCGATGGAAAGCTGTACGTGGCGCCTTCGCGCACACCGGCCGAGGGCCAGCGCTGGGTAATGGTTTTCCGCTTGGTATAGAAGCGCACTGCGTCCGGGCCGTAGGCACCGAGGTCGCCAAACAGCGAGCGCTTCCAGCCGCCGAACGAGTGGTAGGCCACAGGCACCGGCAACGGCACGTTGATGCCGACCATGCCGACCTGGATGTGGTCGCTGAAATAGCGCGCGGCCTCGCCGTCGCGCGTGAAGATGCAGGTGCCGTTGCCGTACTCGTGCGCGTCGATCAGGTCCATGGCTTCCTGCAGCGTTTTCACGCGCACCACGCCGAGCACCGGGCCAAAAATTTCTTCCTGGTAAATGCGCATGCCGGGCTTCACGTGGTCGAACAGGCACGCACCCAGAAAGTAGCCGTTTTCATGGCCAGCCACCTTCAAGCCGCGACCGTCCACCACCAGCGTGGCGCCTTCCGCGACGCCCTGATCAACGTAGCCACGCACCTTCTCGAAGTGCTGCTGCGTCACCAGGGGCCCCATCTGGTTGGCGTTGTTCGTTCCCGGGCCCACGTTCATCTGCCCGATCTCGGCCTTCAGGCCGGCGATCATGGCATCCGCGGCCGCATCGCCCACCGCCAGCACCAGCGGAACCGCCATGCAGCGCTCGCCGCAGGAGCCGAACGCGGCCCCCATCATCGCGCTCACGGCGTTGCCGATGTCCGCGTCGGGCATCACGATGGCGTGGTTCTTGGCGCCGCCCAGGGCCTGCACGCGCTTGCCGTGGGCGCAGCCGGCGGCGTAGACGGCGGCGGCGATCGGGGTGGAGCCGACAAAGCTCACCGCCTTGACGCGCGGGTCGGCCAGCAGGGTGTCCACCGCTTCCTTGTCGCCGTTCACCACGTTGAGCACACCGGGGGGCAGGCCGGCCTGCAGCGCGAGTTCGGCGATCCGCAGTACCGACGACGGATCGCGCTCCGAGGGCTTGAGCACAAAGGTGTTGCCACACGCCACGGCCATGGGCCACATCCACAGCGGCACCATCGCGGGAAAGTTGAACGGCGTGATGCCGGCGCACACGCCCAGCGCCTGGAACTCGCTCCAGGTGTCGATGGACGGGCCCACGTTGCGGCTGTGCTCGCCCTTGAGCAGTTCGGGCGCGTAGCTGGCGTATTCCACGTTCTCGATGCCGCGCTGCACCTCGCCATGCGCGTCGGACAGTACCTTGCCGTGTTCGGCGGTGATGAGTGCGGCGATCTGGTCGGCGTTGTCTTCCAGCAGCACCTTGAGCCGGCTCATGACGCGTGCGCGCCGCTGCGGCGGCGTGTTGCGCCAGGCCGGGAAGGCCGCCTGCGCCGAGGCAATGGCCTGCTCCACCGTGGCCCTGCCGGCCAGCGCCACGCTCTGGCGCGACAGGCCGGTAGCAGGATCGAACACCGGCTGGGTCCGCGCGGTGTCGGCGACGTGCCGGCCGTCGATGAAGTGGCCGATGGTGGCGGTGACGTTCTTCTCGTTTTGCATGATGTTCAGGATAAAAAGTGCCGCAAGCCCATATCAGGCAATCATTTACAGCTATTAATAAAGGAGTTTTGGTTCAGGCGGTTTCGGCCAGGGCATCACCCAGCGCGTTGATCAGGCGGTCGATCTCGGCCTTCTCGCTGATGAAAGGCGGCGCCAGCTGGATCGTGTCGCCGCCGTAGCGCACGTAAAAGCCCTTCCTCCAGCAATTCATCGCGATCTCGTAAGGGCGGCGCGCCGGCTCGCCGGGCAGCGAGGCGATCGTGAAACCGGCGGCCAGCCCGTAGTTGCGGATGTCGGCCACATGCTTGCTGCCCTTGAGGCTGTGCACGGCGTTCTCGAAATGCGGCGCCAGCGCCTTCACGCGGCCGATCATGTCTTCTTTCTGCAGCAGGTCGAGGGCGGCAATGCCCGCGGCGCAGGCCACCGGATGCGCCGAATAGGTGTAGCCGTGCGGGAATTCCACCAGGTATTCCGGTCCGCCCGCGGCCATGAAGGTGTCGTAGATGTCCTTGCTGGCCACGCAGCCCCCCAGCGGCTGCGCGCCGTTCGTCACCTGCTTGGCAAAGTTCATGATGTCGGGCGTGACGCCAAAGGCTTCGGCGCCGGTCCACGCGCCGGCGCGGCCAAAACCGGTGATCACCTCGTCAAAAATCAAAAGGATGTTGTGCGCGGTGCAAATCTCGCGCAGGCGCTGCAGGTAGCCCACCGGCGGAATCACCACGCCGGCCGAACCCGAGAACGGTTCGACGATGACGGCGGCGATGTTGGAGGCGTCATGCAGTGCGATCACGTCCAGCAGCTTGTCGGCCAGCTCGACGCCGGTCGGCGGCATGCCGCGCAGAAAGGAGCCGGCAGCAGGCTGGGTGTGCGGGATGTGGTCGGCGTCGATGCCCCGGCCGTACAACTTGCGGTTGCCGCCGATGCCGCCGACCGAGAAGCCGCCGAAATTAACGCCGTGGTAGCCCTTCTCGCGGCCGATCAGCACCGTCTTGCCGGCCTGCCCCTTGGCCCGCCAGTAGGCCCGCGCCATCTTGAGGGAGGTGTCGGCGGCTTCGGAACCCGAGTCGGTGAAGAAGACATAGTCCAGACCTTTGGGCGTGAGCTCCTTGATCTTGTTGGCCAGTTCGAACGACAGCGGATGACCGAACTGGAAAGCCGGCGCGTAGTCCAGTTTGGCGGCCTGGCGGCCGATCGCCTCGGCGATCTCGCGGCGCCCATGGCCCATGCCCGCGCACCAGAGGCCGGACAGGCCGTCGAAGATTTTCCGGCCCTCGGCGTCCGTGTAGTAGGCGCCACTGGCCTCCACGATCATGCGCGGATGCGCCTTGAACTCGCGATTCGCGGTGTAGGGCATCCAGTGCGCATCCAGCCACGCGGCGTCCATCCGGGGAGCGTTGGCCGCCGCAGCGGGGGTTTCCATTTTGACGAAAGTCATGCTGACTCCTTGAAAGAAAAAGCCCGTTGGGGCTCGGATGGGGTTGAAGCATTGTCCGGCCCTCTGTTAATCTCTAAAAGAATCCAATATCAATGTTTACTTGAGGATTTATGCAAGTAAAAACTCCCGATGGCAAGCGACGGGCCGTTCTGGGCCAGTTGAGTGACATGGACCTGCGTCTTTTGCAGGTGTTCAAGAGCGTGGTGGACTGCGGCGGCATGTCGGCCGCGGAGCTGGAGCTGAATATCGGCACCTCGACCGTGAGCCGTCACGTGAAGGACCTGGAAACCCGGCTCGGCCTGTTGCTGTGCCGGCGCGGCCGGGCCGGCTTCGCGCTGACCGAGGAAGGCAAGCGGGTCTACGACGAAACCTTGCGCCTGCTGGCTTCGGTCGACGGCTTTCGCAACAGCATCGACGACATCCACTCGCGCATGGGCGGCCAGCTCGCGGTGGCGGTTTTCGACAAGACGGCCAGCAACCCGCAGGCGCGCATCGGCGAGGCCATCGCCGCGTTCACCGAGCTTGCGCCCGAGGTCAGCCTGCAGCTGCATGTGGCCCCGATCAATGCCGTCGAGCGCGGCGTGATCGACGGCACGTACCAGGTCGGCATCATTCCCACGCACCGCAATTCGCCCAGCCTGCGGTACGCCAGCCTTTTCGGCGAGACCATGTTGCTGTACTGCGGCGCACGGCATCCGCTGTTTGGCGCCGACCATGGCGCGCTCACCTGGCACAGCCTGCGTGCCTACCATTTCGCCGGCCTGGGCTACCACTCGCCCAACATGGAGCTGAGCCACCACGCCAAACTGCCGCGCAAGGCCACCGGATTTGACCAGGAGGCCATCGCCACACTGATCGTGTCGGGCAGGTACCTGGGCTTCCTGCCGGACCACTATGCAGAGGCATTCGAGCGGCGCGGCCAGTTGCAGGCCGTGCAACCCGCACAGTTCCGCTACCACTGCGAGTTTGTCAGCCTGGTACGTCGCTCACCGCAGCCGTCACGCGTGGCGCAGGCATTTCATGAATGCCTCGTCAGGGCGCATGCAAACACCATTTGATTGTTCAAGCCGCCCTGACTTGTGAGCCGCGCTCGGCCACCAGCATCGGCCCGAGCGCGAATCCGGTATGCGTCCCCAGACGCACCAAGTCGTGTGGCGACGCGGCGGCCACAATGCGGCCGCCCGCGTCGCCACCTTCGGGCCCCAGGTCGATGATCCAGTCGGCCTCGGCGATCACGTCCAGGTCGTGCTCGATCACCAGCACGCTGTGGCCGCCGTTGACGAGCCGGTGCAGCACATGGATGAGCTTTTCCACGTCGGCCATGTGCAGGCCCACGGTGGGTTCGTCCAGCACGTACAGTGTGTGCGGCGCCTTCTGGCCGCGGCGAGTGATGTCGTCGCGCACCTTGCTGAGTTCGGTCACCAGTTTGATGCGCTGCGCCTCGCCGCCGGAGAGCGTGGGAGAGGGCTGACCCAGCGTGAGGTAGCCCAGGCCCACGTCTTTCAGCAGTTGCAGCGGGTGGCTGATGGCCGGCATGGCGGCAAAAAAGTCGACCGCTTCGTCCACTTCCATCTGCAGCACGTCGCCAATGCTTTTGCCGCGCCAGGTCACGGCCAGCGTCTCGGGATTGAAACGCGCACCGTGGCAGGTTTCGCACAACACCTTGACGTCGGGCAGGAAGCTCATCGCGATGGTACGGATGCCCTGGCCTTCGCAATTCGCACAGCGGCCCTCGCCGGTGTTGAAGCTGAAGCGGTTCGCGGCGTAGCCGCGCGCGCGCGCCTCCAGCGTGCCGGCAAACAGCTTGCGGATGGTGTCCCAGAATCCGATGTAGGTGGCCGGGCAGCTGCGCGGGGTTTTGCCGATGGGGGTCTGGTCCACTTCGAGCACGCGGTCCACCGATTCGTAGCCGCTCACCCCGCTGCAGCCGATCCAGGCCGGATGCCTGCCGGCATCGTTCGCTTCGCGCCCGGCCCGGGTCGCGCGCTGGGCCACGGCGGCCTGCACATTGGTCAGCAGCACGTCGCGCGCCAGCGTGGACTTGCCCGAGCCGCTGACGCCGGTGACGGCCACGAGGCGCTGCAGGGGGATGGCGGCGTCGACGTTTTGCAGGTTGTGCAGGTTGGCGCCTTGCACGCGGAGCCAGCCGTGGGGTTCAGGTGCCGCTGAAGTGGGGTCCGCTGAAGTGGGGTCAGAGCGCAATTTCGACGAGCGCGGTTTCGCCTTTCGAAGGGTTTCCGCGAAATTGGGATCCGACCCCAATTCAGCTGGATCGCTGCCATTCACAGCACGCCTGGGGTGCAGCGGATGCTGCATGGCGTGGCGCAGGTAGCGGCCGGTTTGCGAAGCGGCCGCCGCTTCGATGTCGGCGACCGAACCTTCGGCCACCAGCCGGCCGCCGCGCTTGCCGGCGCTCGGGCCGATGTCGATGATGTGGGAGGCCGCACGGATGGTGTCCTCGTCGTGCTCGACCACCACCAGCGTATTGCCTTTGTCGCCGAGCTTGTGCAGGGCGTTCAGCAGGATCCGGTTGTCGCGCGCATGCAGGCCGATGGTCGGCTCGTCGAGCACGTAGCACACGCCCTGCAGGTTGCTGCCGAGCTGCGCCGCGAGCCGGATGCGCTGCGCCTCGCCGCCGCTGAGCGTGGGCGCACCGCGGTCCAGCGTGAGGTAGCCCAGACCCACTTCTTCGAGGAATTCGAGGCGGCTTTTGATCTCGGGGATCAGGTCGCGCGCGATATCCCGTTCGCGCTGGGTCATGCGCCCCGGCGCCGCGAGTCCCTCGATCCAGCGGCGCACGTCGGTGACCGACAGCCGCGCGATGTCGGTAATGGCCACGCCGGGTTCAGGCGGCGGCCCCGC
>SCRU01000201.1 GCA_004323695.1 Burkholderiaceae bacterium | reverse complement strand
ATTTACTTGTCAAGGGAATGCCCGATCCCGAATCAACTCAAGAGCCAAGCCGTATCCATCCCGGGAAGGTGCATACTCCAGTGACTGCTATCGCTATTACTACGGAGGTTGCGATGAACACGCTTTCCAAAGTCGTGATGTCAGCACTCGGTGGGCTTGCACTGAGCGGCGTTGCACTGGCCCAGAACACCGCGCCCAGCAGTTCCAAGTCGAGCATGGGTTCGATGAGCAGCATGCAGGGCAACATGCGCGGCATGATGGGCATGCATCACGCCATGCAAGGTATGCACACCATGCCCGCCACCGTGACGTCCATCGATGCGAAAACCGGCATCATGAAGGTTAGTGCCGCCGGCATGGGCCTCACGCTGCATTTTCCCCCGGCCTCGGTAGCGCACCTGAAAGCCGGTGACAAAATCACCCTGCACCTCGGCTTCAGCAAGCCTTAGCGGCACCGACTGCATTCCCCCAATGGCACGGTCGACGCCGTAGAGAGCCGGCGTCGACATCGCGTGCCACTACAGATGGGCGTGCCCGTCACTGGACGGCTTCGAGCCGACCGAGCTAGCCCTCGCGGGCGGTGGTGCGGAAGCGGCACCCTGACCGGGCATATCCATGCCGCTCATGTTCATGCCCTTCATGATCGGCGCACCGGATGCGCGCGCATCGCCATTCCCGTGGCTGTGGCTGCTGGCTTCGTCCATGTCCATGTCCTCATCCGGCGGCGCCTTGGCCACGATGGCCTTGTATTCGGCCGGTGTCATGCCGTGCAGCTTCTCCAGGAAGGCCACCATGCTCCAGATCGTGGGATCGTCGTGGCCCGCCTTGCCCCAGGCCGGCATCGCGCTCATCTTGATGCCGTGCTTTATCACCCAGAAGGCGTCTTTTGGATCGACATGCACCTTGGAAAGGTTGGGTGGCTGCGGGTACATGCCGACCCTCAGCTCGGAGTCGTTCACGCCAGGCGACAGATGGCAGCTGGTGCACATCGCCGCGTACTGGCCGGCGCCTTTCAGGATCAACTGCGGATCGTTGAGGTTCGGTACGGTCAGGTCCTCCGAGCGCAGGTGGATCGAGCGGTTGCGCAGGGTTTGCAGCACAGCGAACACGGGCTTGGTGTGGTGGTCGTCGGCGCCGATGTTGTACAGACCGGAATAGACGAAGACGCCGGCGCCGATGGCCAGGACACCCAAGGTGACGGCGACCGTGATGACGTGTGCAGTGTGCTTTTTCATGGGTAATCCCCCTCAGAACCAGATGCGGACACCGGCCACGATCTGCCGGTCGAGTACGGGTTGATGATCTTGCCGGGCGTAATCGGCGGTGGTGCCGACGCGGCGTACCCAATTCACGCCGATGTAGGGCGCGAACTGGCGGTGGAACTCGTAGCGCAGGCGCAGGCCGAACTGCACGTCGGATACGCCGCTGCCGATACGGCGCTGCGGATCGTCCTTGCCGTACAGGTTGACCTCGGCCTCGGGCTGCAGGATCAATCGCTGGGTGAATAGCAGTTCGTAGTCGGCACGCAGGCGCGCGGCGGTGCGGCCGTTGGCGCCGACGTAACCCGTGGCCTCCAACTCGAACCAGTACGGCGCCAGGCCCTGCAAGCCGAACGCAGCCCATGTCCGTTTCGGGCCTACCCCAAGATCCTGGCGCACGCCGAGCTGGGTGCCCCAGTAGGTGGCGATGGCGTGGTTCCAGAGGGCCTCCAGATCGCCATCGTCGAGTTTGCCGCGACGGCTTTCGCCCTCCGTACGAACCCATAGTTTGTTCGTGTCGTTGCCGTACCAACCTTCGACCTCCCAGGTTTGGCCATTCCCGTCGCGACCGTGGAAGGCTTCCAACTGGTCGATCAGCAACATGCCCAGTGGCGTGTCGTCCGCCATGTCCATGCCCTGCATGGAACCGTAGCCGACACCGTCGGAATAATCGGGGCTGCGTGCATTAGGCGGCGGGTTGCCACCTTGCATCGGGCCCATCGTCATGCCCGGCATCGCGCCCATACTTGCCGCTCCGCCTTGATCCTTCGTCGGCATTGCGCCGTGATTCATGCCGGCGTGATCCATCCCCGACATGTCTTGCGGACTCATGCCGGGCATCGACGCGTGGTCCGACCCCGGCATGTCGCTGGCGGGTGCCGCCGACGAAGCCGGTTGGGTGGGCATCGACATGCCCTTCATGGCGCTGTGATCCATTCCCTTCATGCCATCCATGGGGTGGGAGAGCGGAGTCGACGGCGCGGTGCGGCGTTTCTTCTTGGCTTTCTTGGCGGGCGTTTTCGCCGCCGGCTGCGTCGTGCTGCTCGCCGGCGCCGGCATGGTCATGCCGGGCATGCTGCCGTGATCTATGCCTGGCATGGCGCTCATATTTATCGGCGACGTGCTGCTGGACGCCGGTGTGTTCTGCGCGGTGGCCGCCAGGGGCAACGCCAGCAGGAGCGCTGCCAATAGCAACGGCGGATTCGCGCGCGGTGGGCGGATGCAATGAACGGTCGTCATGACACCACCACCTCGCGGAACATGCCCGCCTCCATGTGATACAGCATGTGGCAGTGGTAGGCCCAGCGACCGAGGTTGTCCGCACTCACCCCGTAGGCGACGCGCTGCGCGGGTTGCACGTTGACGGTGTGCTTGCGTACCTGGAACTGGCCGTCGGGGTTTTCCAGCTCGCTCCACATACCGTGCAGGTGGATCGGATGGTTCATCATGGTGTCGTTGACGAGCACGATACGCAGCCGCTCTCCGGCACGGAAATGGATGGGCTTCGCGTCGGAGAACTTCACGCCGTCGAACGACCACATGTAGCGCTCCATGTTGCCAGTGAGGTGCAGTTCGATCTCGCGGCTGGGTTCCCGTTTGTCGATGGAGCCGCCGAGGGTGTGCAGGTCGGCGTAGGTGAGCACGCGGCGTCCGTTGTCGCGCAGGCCCGTGCCCGGATCGTCGAGGTTGGTGCGCGGCATGTCCACGTGCATGTCGACGCCCGGGTTGTGGTATTCGGTGCGGGCGTGACGCACCACGGGCGCAGCGGCCATCGCCATGCCCCCCATGCCCATGCCAGGCATGCCCTGCATCCCGGGCATGCCTGCCATCCCTTGCATGTCGACGTGTCCGGATGTGCCCTGTGCCATCGCGCCCATCATGTCCACCATGCTCACGGGCATGCGTGGATCCATCGCGGGTACCGCCGCTTCCATACCGGGCCTCGGGGCGAGCGTGCCGCGGGCATAACCGGTGCGGTCGATCGATTGGGCGAAGATCGTGAACGCCCGATCTTCCTGTGGCTCGACGAGCACATCGTAGGTCTCCGCCACCGAGATGCGGAACTCGTCGACCGGCACCGGCGCCACATCCTGGCCGTCGGCGGAGATCACCGTCATCTTCAAACCCGGAATGCGCACGTCGAAGATCGTCATCGACGAGCCGTTGATGAAGCGCAGCCGGATCTTCTCGCCCGGCTTGAACAGGCCCGTCCAATTGCCGGCCGGGGCGGTGCCGTTCATCAGGTAGGTATAGGTGTAACCGGAGACGTCGCTGAGATCCGCCGGGCTCATGCGCATCTGGTTCCACATGCGCCGCTTGGCCAACGCTTTCTGCAGACCCAACTCGCGCACGTCGTGGAAGAATTCCGGCACGGTCGGCTCGGCGAAGTTGTAGTAGTCGCTTTGCCGCTTCAGCGTGGCGAAGATGTGCTCGGGGCTGGTGTCGCTCCAGTCGTTGAGCATCACCACGTAGTCGCGGTCGCTGGGGTTGCGCTCCGGGCCAGCCGGATCGATCACCAGCGAACCGTACAATCCGGTCTGTTCCTGGAATCCCGAATGCGAGTGGTACCAGTAGGTGCCGCTCTGGCGCACCGGGAAACGGTAGGTGAAGGTCTCGCCCGGTGCGATGCCGGGGAAACTGATGCCAGGCACGCCGTCCTCTTGGAACGGCACGATGATGCCGTGCCAGTGAATGGACGTGGGCACCCGCAACCGGTTGGTCACACGCATCGTAACGGTGGTGCCTTCCTTCCAGCGCAGGGTCGGCCCCGGAAGGCTGCCATTGACGGTCGTGGCCAAGCGAGGCCGGCCGGTGTAGTTCACCGGCGTTTCGGCGATGTCGAGCGCGAAGTCGGTGCCAGTGAGGATGGCGGGTTGGCCTGCGCCGGTCAGCGCCCAGGCTTTGGACGGGCGCAGCAGGCCGAGCGCGGCGATGGTGCCACCGAAGGCGACACCTTGGACGAAACGACGCCGCGACCAGACCATCGCGGGTGGGGGAAGGATTTTCATGGGGCCTCTCCAAGGCAAGCGGCATCCTCGTGGTGATGCCGATCACAGCCAATGGCCACGAAGGTCGGCACGCGACCGTCATGCGCCAAGCTCATCGAAACGAGGGGAGAATCAGACCGCCGGGGGTCGGAGTGGGGGCGCGCTTGTCCCTGAAGGGGGCGCCGTGCGCGAAGGCACTGCGTAGCTTGCCGTCAACGCCGTCGAAACCAGCACTACCGTCGCCCTCGGCAGGAGCGCCGTGGCACACAGTGCGGCGCAGGCACACTGGCCAACCGAACCGCCGCAGCAATTTGCTGTGTGTTGGCAACAGGAATCAGTTGTGCTGAACGTTGCCGAGTGGTGGCAGTGCATGCCGTGTCCCGCGATCGCAGTGACCGTCGCATGCGCGGGCTGGGCGTGGGATTCGATTGGCATGCTCATGGGAGCAGCCGCCACGGATTGGATCACGAGCACCAGCCACGCCAGCACGCTCATCGCGCGGAGGCGACGTGAACGAGCCAGTTGGCGCAGGGAGAGTCTCATGACGCGAGCTTACTGGGGCGCTTTCGCCCTCTCAACTCTGGAGGTGGGTTTAGATAGTGTATGAACGCTTTATCGCAGTAGGTATAGTCAATCCGTTGGGGGCGCCAGGTCATCTAGGCCTCGTGCATAATGTGTGGTCAAGCGCAGCAACTGGGCTCAGTTTGCGTCGTGGCCTGCCCGCTGACGACATCCTTGTAAGCCTTATAGGCTTTCAGGGCCCACATTTCACCGACGCAGCCGCCCATGGTCGAGGCGACAGCCAGCACGTCACCCAGTTCTGCCTCGGTCGCACCGAAAGTCACAGCCTGTTGCACGTAGAACACGATGCACGGCTCGCAGCGTGCCGAGATTGACCAGAGCATCGCGGCGAGGGCCTTCTGACGCGCGGGCAAGGCGCCGTCCGTGAAGATCGCGGCCTGCCGCATCTGCTGGATATGACGGGTCACCCCATGAGTCACCTTGGCGAAATCGCCCATCAGGTCGAGCACGGGGTCGATGGCTTTCAACGACATAAGCGGGGCCTTCAGTGTTGCACGGTGGAGGGATAGCCGGCATCCGCCGTCGCGTGGGTCAGCGTGGTCGGCTGCGTCTTGGCGTCGTCGTAGGTGACGGTCACGGTTTTCTTATCGACATTGGCGGTGATGCCACCCACGCCGTCGATCTTTTGCAGGGCCTTCTTGATGGTGATCGGACAGGTCGGGCACGTCATGCCGGGCACATCGAGCGTGACCGTGCGGGTGGTGGCCAAGCCGGCGGTGGAGACACCGGCCAGTATCAGGGCAAACGCGAGCGTGGCTTTTTTCATAGGGAAGTCTCAGTAAAACCAGGGGGCGACATAGGGAAAACCGAAAGCGACGAGCACCAGGGTGACGACGATCCAGAACAGCCGGCGGTAAGCGCGACGAACCGAGGGGACTGCGCACACCTCACCCGGCGCGCAGGCGGCTACCGGACGGAAGATCCGGCGATAGGCGAACACCAAGGCAATCACCGAAACGGCCAGGAACCATGGCCGAAACGGCTCCAGCCGGGTCAATTGACCGATCCAGGCACCGCTTAGCCCAATGCTGACCAGAATCAGCGGCCCTAGGCAGCAGGCGGAGGCCAGGACGGCGGCCAGGCCTCCGATGACCAGGGTGCTTTTTTCGCTGTTTCGGGCCACGAGACGTCCTGCTGGGATGGATGGGCGATTCGGCGTAACCTTACTTCCGTAGTGAACTACGGAGTCAACCTTCCATGGGTTACACGATTGGCGCCTTGGCCAAGGCCACCGAGGTCCACGTCGAAACGATCCGCTATTACCAGCGGCGCGGCCTAGTACCGGAGCCGGCCAAGCCACTCGGCGGCATCCGCCGCTATGAGGACATCCATGCGCGCCGTCTGCGATTCATCAAGCATGCGCAGACGCTGGGCTTCAGCCTGGATGAGGTCGCCGACCTACTGGCATTGGAGGACGGCCGTCATTGTCGTGAGGCCGAAGAGCTGGGCGCAAACAAGTTGGCCATGGTACGTGAGCGCATCGTGCAATTGCAGCGTGTCGAGCAGGCACTGGCTGCTTTGGTCGATCAATGCCATTGCAACACCGGTCAAGTGCAGTGCCCGCTGATTGCCGCGCTGGAGCAGGCAGCGTAAGGGCGGTCAGTCCTTCAGATATCCATCGCACTCGGCGATCAGGCGTTGCACCTCCAGATCGTCGGCGTCCGGCCGTGCTAGCAGGATGGCACGCAGCTCGGCGATCTGCGTATTGTTCGGGATGAGCTCCGACGGGCTTTCCCACATCCAGTCGACCATGATCGAGTACAGCTCCGCCGCCGGCAGGGAAGCTACTTCACCGCGCGTCGGCACATACATCCCCATACGCAGCACCGGATTGTCCCGGCCATGGCTTTCGCGGGCCGCCGCGAACGCGCTGTCGGGCATGCCAAAGCGATCATCGGGGGACGGTGTCATGGGCGCTCCTTGGGCAAGGGGATCGTGGCGCGCGCTTGCGTCGTGCTGGCATGCCGCGCGTCTTCTTCGGCGTGCAAATAGATGGACGTAGTGGCGATCGAGCTGTGCCGGAGATTGTGCTGGATATGATGCACCGGGTTGCCGGCCTCGGCCTGGTGTGTCGCGGCCGTATGCCGTAGCCAATGCGTGGAGGCTCGCCGCAATCGTGCGGCCCGCACCGGATCGGTGGGCGCAACAACTTCGGCGACGCGCCCGAGCGCTTCTTTTACGATCAGGTACACCGCTGTCGCGGTGAGAGGGGCATCGCGCCCTGCAATGCCAAGGATCAG